>CAJTYN010000238.1 GCA_910584115.1 uncultured Lachnospiraceae bacterium | reverse complement strand
CGGATCCAGTTCATTGCCAAGAGGGGCGCGGTCAGGTGTCCGAAGATCTCCATGGTGGGGACGGACAGGTACATCCGTGTCGTGCTGGACATGGCCCAGGGGGACGTGCTCCTGGTGGATACCAGTGATCGCCACCAGGTCATAGAGCTGAACGGGGAGAACGCCTATCATCGGATCGACCGCCTGTCTGAGCCGTTCAAGCTGGATCCGGGTGGGAACGTGCTGGAATATGATGCGGATGAGGGGTATATGAACCTTGACGTGCGGCTGTACTATACGCCGCTGTATCTGGGGGTATGATATGAGACTCTTAGTATTGGATGAGGACTTTGACATATTGGGGGACGCTTCCCTGTTCCGGTCGCTGATCTGGACGCGGAGGTATACCAGCCTGGGGATGTACGAGCTGCACGTGCCCCGCACCAGTTTCCCGATGCTGATACAGGGACGGTATCTGTATCGGAACGATGCGGACGAACTGGGCCTGATCGAAGAGCCACATTATTCCATAGATGAGAACGGGAAGAGGGAGGTCTACTGCAAGGGATATTTTGCGGAAAAGCTGTTGGAGGACCGTGTGCTGGACAGTGCTTTCCATCTGTCTGGCAGCTTGGAAGGCTCTATGCGGGCCATGGTGGAGCGGTACGCCATCAACCCGACAGATCCGGAACGGGAGATACCGCACCTGAAACTGGGAGGGATCGCGGGACTGCCCCAGACGGCAGCCTGCCAGAGGACGGGATGCTCCCTGAGTGAAGCCCTGTATGATATCGGCGGCAGCTTTGACGTGAGTCATCGCATCCGGTACGACTTCCTGGCCAACGACCTGCTCTTCGAGGTGTGGCAGGGGAAGGACCGGCGGGACAGCCAGGATGAGGACTCCTGGGCGGTGTTCTCGGACGGCTTCTGTAATATCAGGAACGTCACCTACAATAAGAATACTGCGGACTATAAAAATTTTGCCTATGTGGCCGGGGAGGGTGAGGGCGCGGAGCGCACCGTCGTCACGGTCGATATGCGCCGGGAGGGCGAAGAACGGCGGGAGCTGTATGTGGATGCCAGGGACCTGGCCCGGGATGACGGTGAGGGCAACACGCTCTCAGAAGCCGACTACCAGGAGCAGCTGAGACAGAGGGGACGGGAAAAGCTGTCCCAGTATCGGATGGTGGAGACTGTGGACGGTGGCGTGGATCCGCATGCGAACCTGGTGTACAAGAAGGATTTCGACCTGGGGGATCTGTGTACATATATAAACACGGAGATCGGGATCATGACAGAAAAGAGGATCACGGAGGTCACAGAGACGTATGAAGGCAGCAGTATGTCTCTGGATGTGACCCTCGGTGATGATGAAGCCGCGACCATCAAGCAGCTGATAAAGAAAGGGGTGTGACCCAGATGGCGCTGAGGTATGGATTTTTTGACAGTGAGATCGTCGGGTATGACGAAGAGGGGATGCCCCAGTTTGACCGGGCGGAGTCCTCAGATTTTCTAGCTATGTTCCTGTCCTGCCTGGTCCGCAGCGGGGTACTAGCAATCCCGGGGGACAGTTTTCAGGTGCTGGCTGGGGGAGGGATGGAGGTGCGGGTGCGGCCGGGCTTCGGTCTGGTCGAGGGGCGGCTGGCCTATGACGATGAGGAGGCCAGTATAGTGCTGGAGGCCGCAGACGCCCACAACCGACGTATCGACCGGGTGATCCTGCGGGCGAACTACCCGGACAGGAAATGTGAGATACTCATCCGCACCGGGACGCCAGCCACGGATCCACAGCCGCCGGAGTTGGTGCGTGATGGGGCGGATTATTTTGAGATGTGCTTGGCAGAGGTGGCTGTCCGCGCAAACCAAGCCGCCGTCACCCAGGCCGATATCACGGATACTCGCGCGGATACGGATGTGTGCGGATGGGTAACGGGGCTGATAGACCAGGTGGATACGCATACGTTGTTCCTGCAATGGCAGGCGGCGTACCAGCAGTTTTATGCGGACAGCGGCGCGGAGTTCGATGCCTGGATGGAAGAGCTGCACGCTATCCTTGATGGGGATGCGGTCAGCAACCTCATGTCAGAGATAGAAAAGAACTCGACAGCTATACAAGAGATCGCTCGGGAGCTGGAAGAGAAGCCGGATGCACCTACCATCGTGCAGGCCACGATCACGGCGGCGGGCTGGACGGGTGAGGACGTACCATACGAGAATGTGATGACTATCGAGGGCGTCACGGCTGTGAGCATCGTGGAGGTCACCCTGCAGGCGTGCCCTACGGAGGAACAGGTGACGGCTTGTGCGGGGGCTATGCTGGTGGATGGCGGTCAGGTGGATGGGTCCATCACGCTCAGGGCGATGGGTGACAAGCCGGAGGTGGATATACCTATCACAATGATCATACGCTAAAGGAGGGGATGGATATGCCTATATTATTGAGAGTTCCTTGGGGGGGGGGGTAAGAGGCCTTTAGACCCGTCTATGCTGAGCCCGACGCTGGGAGAAAACTCCTGGAAGATGATCGCCCGTGCGAGCGAGGAAGGTATCGCAAAAGATATATGGAAAGTCGGGGATGAGATAGATATCGTGTTGACTGGGGATTACAAAGGCAGTATCACGGCGCAGATCGCTGGGTTTGGCCATGATGATCTAGTGGAAGGCGGAAAAGCTGGGATCACTTTTTTGAGCAAACAAGTATTGAGCGGCGGGATGATGAGCGATGCAAAGAGCACCACCATAACTGGGTGGGAGGTTACGCTTATGAGGAGTCAGGTGATGCCGAAGATAAGAGCATCGTTGCCGACGGATCTGCAAAAATGCATAAAGACGGTGTTGAAATCAAGTTCTAAAGGTACGGTGAGTGATGGTGGGAATTTTGTGACCGAAGATGATGTATTCATCCCATCTTTATCAGAAGTATTGAGCTCAGACAGTATCGATCAAAAAGGTCCCAGTAACTTTCCAGTATATGACTATGCTAAGCATGCAAAAAAAGATGGGAACAAGTATGATGTGTTCCGATCCGATGGAGATATACAAAAAACATCGCAGGTCGGCAGTGGCGCGGTGGACTGGTGGACCAGGTCTGCGGTCTATTATGGCACAAATTGTTTTTGTATGATCACGGGCGGCGCTAAATTTGACGCAAAACAACATTATAATTCGAGCAATGTTTGTTTTGGGTTTTGTATTTGAGAGAAAGGAGAGACGATCATGCCTATATTGCCGAGATTTCCAGGTGGGGGAGGCGCGACTGGATATAAATATCAGAGTGGGGACGCAGGCGGTATCACGTATAGCAGGGATGCGGGCGGTATTCTTCTGCTGAGATGGACGGACCCGGCGGATATGATCCTGGATGGCCGGGCCATCGCGGAGTGGAAAGGGACCATAGTCGTATGCAAAGAAGGATCGCCCCCCAAGAGCGTGGATGACGGGACCGTCGTATGCGACAGCACGGTCAGGGATCAATATAGGGAGACGGGCTTGCCCGTGGATGTTGGTGGCCCTGGGTACTACTATGGCGTGTTCCCATACACGAAAGACTATATCGTGAACGTTGACGAGACTAACACGGTATATGTGCTGAGCGAGGGGTATGATGCCGCCCTGGAAAATGCGTCGTGGTCGGATATCGCTTATATCACCGCCCAGGGGCGCGCGGGGGAGGTATGGAAGGTCGGAGACGAAAAAGAGGTCACGCTCAAAGGGGACTACAATGCCACTATACACTTACAGATCGCGGGGTTTGACCACGACAATCTTGTAGGCGGCGGGAAAGCTCCGATCACTTTTATCCTAAAAGATATCTTTACTAACGAGAAAGCGGGCACCAACTCGATAGATTGGGAGGGATG
>CAJTYN010000237.1:1008-3880 GCA_910584115.1 uncultured Lachnospiraceae bacterium | reverse complement strand
ATCTATCTGGGATATTGCACGGATAGGGGCAAAAAGTATTTATGATGCTTCACGTTCCGGGATAACCTGTCCCTGACGGAGGAGGATATCCAGAAGAAGATACAGTCCGCCCCGCCGGGCACCAAGCTGTACAAGAATAAGATCCAGGGCTTACGGGGCAAGGCGACGGGCCTGATCTTCCCGAACTTTGACCGGAAGAGGCATGTCGTCACCAGGGCGTGGGTCAAGAGGCAGGTCAAGAGCGGAGAGATGAGGTTCAAGAGATTTACGGTTGGCCTGGATACATCCTACTCATCCAAGTCCCCCGACACGATAGCCATGATCTTCCAGGGCATCACCGAGGACAGGAGGTTGATCACCCTGGAGGAAGAGGTCTACAGCAACGCGGTCCTGGAGCAGCCCCTGGCCCCTTCCGATACAGCGGTCAAGTTCGTGGAGTTCCTGGAACGCTGCCGCAAGGGATGGGGCTTTGCCAAGGATGTGTTCATAGACTCTGCGGACCAGGCGACGATCACGGAACTGCGGAAGTATAAGCGGCTGCACGGCTGTTTATATAACTTCATCGATGCCTACAAGAAAGTAGTGATCCTGGACCGTATCAAACTGCAGCTCGGCTGGATCCAGCAGGGCTGCTATCTGGTCGTCGATGCCTGCACGGAGCATCTCGCAGAGCTGGAGCGGTACAGTTGGGATGAGGAGAAGGATGAGCCGGAGGACCGCAACGATCACACGATAAACGCGGGCCAATACGCGTGGATACCATACCGGCAGATGATCGGGTTTGGGGAGGAGGCAGTGTGAGGATGGGAGTGATACATAGATTGAGCGACAAGATCAAGAAAGGACTCCGGGAGTGGCTGCAGGTCCAGCCGGCGCAGCCCTACGCGATCCAGATACAAGAGGTCATGGACTTCGAACTCTCAGCGATCCGCAACCGTATCTGGTACCGCGGGGATGGTAACGAACTGGAGCAGATGTATCAGCAAAACCCGGAGTACGCTGACAGGACGAAGTTCTGGGCGTCCAGGTGCAGCGCCGGGATGGAGATGCGGAAGATCCACACGGGCCTGCCCGCCTTGATCGTGCGGACGCTCAGCGGCATCGTGACGGCGGATATGAATGCCTTTGAGTTCGCGGATGACATGCAGGCCCAGATCTGGGAGGGGATCGAAGAGGACAATAAGTTCCGGAAGCAGTTCGAGAGGTCCCTGAAGGAGGTCCTGTTCATAGGGGACGGGGCGTACAAGCTCTCGATCGACACGAGGATCAGCCAGTACCCGCTCTTGGAATGGTATCCGGGTGAGAAGATCGAGCTGGTATGGGACAGGGGACGGCTGAAGGAAGTGGTGTTCAAGACGCCCTATAGAGCGGATGCGCAGCGGTATGTCCTGCATGAGCATTATGGATATGGCTACATCACGGCCCATCTGTACAGGGGTGAGCAGGAGGTCCCGCTCGGCACGATCGATGCGACAAAAGATATCACAGATGTGAGTTTTGATGAGACTGTCATCCTGGCTGTGCCACTGCAGGTCTATGAGAGCAGCAAGTTCGAGGGCCGGGGCGGATCCATCTTCGACGGGAAACTGGACAGCTTCGATGCGTTCGACGAAGTGTGGAGCCAGTGGATGGACGCGGTCCGGGCGGGACGGGCGAAGACATACATCCCGGAATGCCTGGTCCCCCGCGATCCGGCGACGGGGCAGGCGCTCAAGCCGAACCCGTTCGACAACCGCTTTTTCTCATCGGGCGTGGATATGTCAGAGGGGGCAAAGAACCAGATCGACACGGAACAGCCCGCCATCCCCCATGACAGCTACCTGGCCAGCTATGTGACGGCGCTGGACCTGTGCCTGCAGGGCGTGATCAGTCCGTCGACCCTGGGCATCGACGTGAAGAAGCTCGACAATGCAGAGGCGCAGCGGGAAAAGGAAAAAGCGACGCTCTACACGAGGGATGCCATCATCGAAGCGCTCCAGGAGACGCTGCCGGGATTGGTATCGGCGGCCATCAACGCCTATCATATCCTGCACGGGCAGGCTGTCAGGGAAGTCAAGGTAGATATCCCCTTTGGGGAATACGCGAACCCGTCCTTCGAGAGCCAGGTGGAGACAGTGGCAAAAGGCAAGCAGGGCGGCATCATGAGCATAGAGGCTTCCGTGGAGGAATTGTACGGGGACTCCAAGGATGATGCCTGGAAGCAGGAAGAAGTCGCACGTCTGAAAGCGGAGCAGGGGCTCACGGAGCTGGAAGAGCCAGGAGTCAGCGCAGATGGCCTGGATGTGGTGCGGAGAGATACGGGTGAGGTGATCGGTGATGAGAGTCGTGATAGGAAAACGAGCCTGGACGATGAGCCGGAAAGAGTACCAAGGGCTCCTGGAAGTGGCGAAGGAGCAGGTGCCGATGGGGGTATACGCAGTAGAAAAGGACAGCCTGGCGGTCCTGTGCGATGACCGCTGTGAGAGTGCCACGCAGCTAAAACGCCTGATCCGCCAGTATAAGGCGGAGGGCTTCCGTGTGCTGGCCAACAGAGGCCCCGCCGGGACCGTATGATGGGGCCGTACGATGTCGGCGCGGCCTTTGCCGCTATCGAAGATGAGCTGACTGCATCCATGATGCGCAACATGGCTCGTCACCGAGTGGAGGAGATCAGGGAGGAGAGACAGTGGGCCATGTGGCAGGCCATGCAGCTGAAGGCCCTTGAGAGATACCGGCGGACGAATAGGAAGAGGTACGGGCGGCAGTTCCAGGAGATGAACGGGCAGATCGCGGCGCTCATCCGCCAGGCCAGGGATACCGGCGGCATGGAACAGGAGATCGCCATGCTCCGGGGGATCCAGCGGGGCTATCATTTCCCACATATGCCGGAACG
>CAJTYN010000237.1:0-998 GCA_910584115.1 uncultured Lachnospiraceae bacterium | reverse complement strand
TGGAGACGGTCGAGGGCGCCAGTCTCTCTCAGAAGATACCAGAGTTGATACGGTCCATCCGGTCAGGCAGGTCCGATCCCCTCACCGGCGAGTTCTTCCGGCTGAATGAGCGGAGACTGGAGGCATTGATTGAGGCGACCACGCATGACATGGAGAAGGCAGAGACAGCTGTCCTGCGGATGGCCGATGACCAGTACCGCCGCACCATCTTCAACGCGCAGATGTACGCTAACACCGGTTCGGGCACATATGAAAAGGCCGTTGATATGGCCACGAGGGATATGCTGGCAGCCGGCCTGAACTGTGTAGAGTATAAGAACGGCGCGCGCCATACGCTGGCGGATTACGCTGACATGGCCATCCGTACGGCCTGCAAGCGGGCATATCTCCAAGGCGAGGGCACCAAGCGGCAGGAATGGGGCATCTCGACAGTGATCATGAACAAACGGGGGAACCCATGTCCGAAGTGCCTCCCGTTCTGTGGCAAGGTGATGATCGATGATGTATGGTCAGGCGGTAAAGGATCCGATGGGCCATATCCTCTCATGAGCACTGCAATAGCCGCGGGCCTCTACCATCCCAGGTGTAAGGACGGCCATACGACCTATTTCCCGGGGATATCCACGGCGGATGATACTTGGACAGAAGAAGAGCTGAAAGAGGTCGAGAAGGCCTCCAAACGGGAGGCGAGACAGCAGTACGCTGAGCGGCAGGCTGAAAGGTTCGGGCGGCTGGCCAGGTATTCGTTGGATGAAGGAAACAAGGAGAGATACCGCAGGAAGGCCGACGGATGGAAAAAACAGGTTGAAAAGTTTCCCAGTCTTGATATAATGAGTCCAGAATATACAAAAGAGGTCATAGGAGTGCATACAGTCGGCAAGATCGATAGGGAGATATATAAGTGCATAACGGATGATATCGTGACGGATGAAGTCATCATCACAGACAATCAGATCCAGCATATAAAGGACAGGCATCCGGATTCATACCTAAAATGT
>CAJTYN010000236.1 GCA_910584115.1 uncultured Lachnospiraceae bacterium | reverse complement strand
TTCGACAGTTCAAATGAAATCGGGCAGATGAATAATGGAGAATCTGTCTGGGCGATGGAGACAAGCGAAACATACTGGTACGTATACAGCCCGTCATTGGGGATGTACGGATACACCAATAGCGGCTATCTCACCACATCAGCCGCACCGAGCCAGCCCCAGAGCCAGAGTACGAGCTCTTATCTGGGCGTATATTACGCGAATGTAACATCTGGGTACCTGGCTCTCAGGAATGACACGGCATTTGACGCAGCCAATGAGATCGGGCAGATCGCAAACGGTGCGGAAGTGGATGTCATCGATATGTCCGCAGGACAATACTGGTATGTATTTGTACCGAGCCTGGGCCAGTCAGGGTATGTGAACAGCGCCTATCTGAGATAAGGGGAGAGCATGTTTAAAGAGAAGATACGAGGATTTTTTGTAAAGCTGGCCATGTATATGACAGTCGTTGCATTCGTAGTCGGATCAGCCTTGTTCGTGATAAAGTCTCTCTATCCTCAAGACGATATAGCGACTGCCAGAGCAGAAGACCCCACTATCAATGAAGCAGGAGATAAAAAAGCGCCCCCAGTCGAGGTGAGCGGCTCCATCTCCGATGGACTGTCAAAAAAAGAGGCGGCAGACAGCAGAGAGGAAAAAGCCGTCGATAGAGGAGCCCCCCTGGTGACCATGGTCCCAGAGACTCCCCAGGAGACAGCAACGCCAGAAGCACCTACTGAGACAACCGTCCCGGAAACGGAGAGCCCGGAGACTCTCCCAGAGACTTTAGAGCAAGAAGCGACCCTGGCTCCGCCCGATCCGACTCCTGATGACAGCGGCAGTGACATAGCCGCATCATTGGAAGGACAGATACAAGACATGATCTCATCCCAATACACGGCAGGGGGAACGGTCGCTGTCAGTGCCGGACGCATATCCGACGGCTCCCTCTCGTCCGTGAACAGCCATCAGATGCAGGCGGCCAGCCTGATCAAGCTATTTGTCGCAGGATGCATGTACGAGACGATGGGCGATACCAGCCAATACGAGTCCCTGATCAGTTCGATGATCTCAGTGAGCGACAACACTGCCTGCAATTCCCTGGTGGAGATATTAGGGGGAGGGGATGTACAGGCCGGTATGGCCGCAGTCAACGCATATTGTATGGCTCATGGATTTACAGAAACGCACATGGGGCGGCTGATGCTCCAGCCAAATGACCAGGATGATAACTACACATCCGTCCAAGATTGCGGGAACTTCCTCATGAACATCTACAATGGCAGTCTTGCAGGCTCCGGTCAGATCCTCCAATATATGAAACAGCAGGAACGCAGGGGCAAGATCCCAGCAGGCGTACCGGCAGGGGTTGAGACCGCGAACAAGACAGGAGAACTCGACACTGTAGAAAACGATGCGGCGATCATATTCCATCCATCAGGCGCTTATATACTATGCGTGATGTCAGAATACCTCAGCGATCCATATACGTCCAGACTCTTCATGAACACCCTGTCAGGAACAGTATATAGCCTGATGGGATGAACATACCCCGAGCGAGAAAGTGTGGATAAAGCTATGGAAAAGATAACATATCAAGGGCGACCTCCGCCCCAAAGATGACTTCACTGCTCCATCCAAAAGAGAGGTCCTGCATCCCCTTGGCAGTGGGAAAGGTCCCACCAAGAGTAGCTTCCAAATATGGATGGACAGCCCCATAACGGCCACCAAAAGACCAGCTGAAAAGAGATCAAAAAGGAGAAAACAGATGAATACAAAGATAAAAAAATATATATGTAAGAGCATAGTCGCAATATTAGCATTATCGACCATATCATTACACACACCAGAAGCTGCAGTCCAGAGCAACCCTGATACAACGGATCCCTCTGTATCTTATGAAATGGTCGAGACCAGTCTTTACAAAGCCTCTTTACCTAACGAAAAAGACATAAGAGCATATAAAAAATATCTAGTTAAATATTTATCTTCTAAGAAAAGATATCCCGGACGCAGGGCTGTTGTCTGCGATATAAATGGCGATGGCATATACGAAATGTTTTTTTCATACAATAGTGGCGTTCGGTCCACATATAAGATCTATACATATAAAAAAGGTAAGATAATAAAGATGGGTGAGTTTTCTGGATGTAATTTTATCACTTACAATACAAACAAGAAACAGATCTGTGTCATAGGTTCTAATGGTGCTTCTCATAGTATACAGACCTGTTATAAAATGGTCTCCACGAAATTAAAGAAGATCGCTAAATATGAACTCATTGAAAAAAGATATTATAAGAATGGAAAAAGAATATCATCAAAAAAATTCCGGGCATTCTCTAACAAGATTGATAAGTGGCCCACGATTTAGTAGACCTTAACAAAAACTTCTGAGTCCTAATCTGATCGGGGATCATGACCCTGACATTTATTGCGGGAAACAGAAAGTTATAGATCTCAGCAGAAATATAAAGCAAGGGAAAGGAATGGATGAATGAAAGAACGGAACAAGATATCTGTGGGCAGGAATTTAGGGACACTACTGATCCTGCTCATGGTCTTTATCAGTATAGCTCTCCTATCACCGACACGAGTAAACGCCGCTACACCAAAATGGAAGACTGCTTACAGCAAGATATTGAAAAACTGGCGTCTGGTAGAACGATATCAAGATATGTCCTATCTAAAGATGTATTTTGGCACACAATATAGATTCAACCGCTACTTTACCTATGATGTGGATAAGAATGGTACACCGGAACTATTTCTCCATTCCACATCTATGGGCCTTACCGAAGTGATGACCTATAACAAGAAGCTCGTCTCCCTGGGATACTACGATATCGCCAGGATCAACAAGAAAACAAAAGAGATCATCGTCCATGGCCATTGGCACGGCGCAGGCGGTTCACAAGATAAGGAATGGTGGGTATACAGAGTAGATAAAAAGCCCTATCTCCTAAAGTATTATATCGATATCATGCCAACTGGTACGAATGGCATCCAGAATGTGAGCGTATACAATGGTAAATGGAAACTCCTGTCGACAAAGAGAAGTTATTACAATAAAGTCTACAAAGACCACATCAAAAACGCAACACCAATAAATAGATTCAAAAAAAATAAGCTGTCCGATAAAAAAGGACTCAGATGAGCAGGATCCCTGTTGGACTTACAAGATATAGTCTGACAGGGATCTTATAAATGCGGCCGGATGAGGACAAAGCTGTATTGTATCCGGATCAGATATCGTATATAATAAAAGACATAGGGCTGGGATATCGTATGGATACGGATCAGGATACATCATGCAGAGATGCAGGTGATCTATATTGTCAAGAGAGGACCATGAATACAAGGACAGTGTCTTCGTCAATCTATTTTACAGTGATGAGACTGCAGGGAAGAACCTCCTGAGTCTATACAATGCACTGCATGGCACAGATCTAGAATGAGAACTTTAACAATGACATATCGTGCCAAATGGGAGATGGGATATTCGTCTTCGGAGAGCACCAGAGTACGATAAACCCCAATATCCTTGTGCGATATGCCATGTATGCGGGCAGGGCCTATGAGCAGGTCCTGGATAAACGCGACAGATAGCGGACACGTCTGGTGAAGATACCGACACCAGAATTCTATGTATCATACAATGGACGGCAGGACTACCCTGCACAGCAGACCCTCTCATTGTCAGATGCATTTATGACCGGACCAGGCGACAACTCCATGGGATTAAAAGTGACCGTCATCAACATCAATACGGATAAAGCGCATGAGATACTGGACAAGTGCGTCATATTGAGGGAATATAGCCAGTTCATCGACACTGTGCGGGCTCATGCAGATGGAGCAGATCCTATAAAAAGGGCGATAGAGGACTGTATAAGTAGAGGGATATT
>CAJTYN010000235.1 GCA_910584115.1 uncultured Lachnospiraceae bacterium | reverse complement strand
TGCTGTTTGTGTCCGATCAGCCAATGCAGCGTCTCCATCAGCCGTTTTTCATCGTACATGACAAATACATCATCCAAGACCACCGGCAGAGTTTCCCGGCTGCACAACACATCCCCCACCGCCATGCGCAGCGCAAAATACACCTGCTCCATGGTCCCCCGGCTCAGCTGCTCCACCGGGATATACCGCTCGTATGTACACACGCCCATCTGCAGATCCTTATCCACCATCACCTGATGATATCTTCCCTCAGTGAGTTCCGCCAATATCTCCGAAGTCCGGTCCCGGATCTGGCCTCCGATCTCGCTCTGCAGGCGCTTTGCGATCATCCCTATGACTTCCATGGCCATGTCGATCCCTTCTATCTCCTCCTCGATGGGATCTTTTGCGTGGAAAATCTTCCCTCTTATCTCCTGATCATAGCCATGGAGCTTTTGGGTCAGGGCCTCCAGACTGACCTTTTTTTCCTCCAGATCCTCCTGCAGGTCATGCAAACGCCCTTTCACCCGTTCGATCTGCCGCATGGCCATATCCCGATCTTCCTGCAGGCCACTCTGGATGGATAAGATCTTCTTCTGGAGCTTTCCCCTGCCCAAAAGACAGATCCCCTCAGACACCACGCAGGCGAGGATCGCTCCTAGCCGGTAATACCCCGGCAAAAATGCCGCGGCGGCTACAGAGATGACCGCAAGGAGAGCCGAGAGGATATCCAGCCTCCGCCGCCTGGATATCTGCTTTTTGAGTGTCTTTTGCTGCCCCGGATCCTCCGGAGGTCCCTGCTCCTCCAACTGTGCGAGCCGGTGTTCCTCCACCTGGACCCGCTCCTTAAGCCCCCTGACTTCCTCTCCCAGATACAGGACCTGTGATGCAGTCTCATTTTTCTTAGAATCCTCGCGGGCCTGTTTGAGCTTTAGTTCGCCCTGAAAGACTTTTTTCTGATCTTTTAGGATCTTGATCGTTTTTCCCAGGTTCAGGTCGCTGTCCCCGGTCCCCTGGTAATTCGCCATATAGTTCTTAAGCTCCAAAGCCAGATCCTGGTCTGTGACGCCTTTCGTCTGCCCCACGGATATGGTGTTGTCATAGACGATCTCGCTGATCCCCCCTAAGAGCACAGACAGGTCCCCGTGCTTCACCGACAGTTTTTCCCCGTCTGTCACGCAGAAAAGTTCCGCGCGCACATTTTCTTTCTGAAAATTCCTGTCCAGACAGAATTCTCTGCCCCCGCTCATAAAGCGCATAGAACCCGCATAGCAATGGCTGTCCTCCCACGGTTCATACCGGCTGTAAACGTCTTTGGCCGCCGCCCTCCCGCGGGCGCGGTGGATGCCGAACAGCATACATTTCAAAAAAGTATGGAGTGTGGTCTTGCCGCTCTCATTCGTCCCATATATCAGGTTCAGCCCTTCCTTGAAAGAGACCCTCGTATCCTGCAGTTTTCCAAAATTCTTTACATGTAGCTCCTCTATGATCATATGTCTGTCTCTTCATCCTCATCCTGTGCTCTCACCGCCGTCCCCTCGACTGCAGCAGCGCCTGTATCCCATAATATAATGCTTTCGTTTCCAGCGGTGTCCTCTCTTCCGGAAAATAACTGATAAATTCACTGATCATCGTCCCGCGGTACTGTTCTTTTAATTTTTCAAAGTCATGATCCGGTTCTGTCAGATCCACGACTTCGAGGATATACCCCAAACTCTGGATCCGCTCGGGATAAAATGTGGTGTCTCCGTCGCGCAGTCCGACCAATGTGATGTGATAGAGATTCTCCGGCCCCTGTTCCTCTATCCCCTGCTGGATGGTATCCTCCAGGGAAAGCTGCGTCGTATCCCCATCGACCTGGAGTTCCAGATAGATGTACTGTCTCTCTGCACAGGGACAGAACGTGATATGGACCTGTCTGTCCGTATATTCCCCCAGGATATAGCCATGCTCTCCTACCTCCGTGCGGTCGAGAGGTTCCAGGGATCCGGCGTAAGCGATGGCGTCCTCCTGTATGATCTGAGGCTTATGTATATGGCCTAGGGCGACATAATCAAAGCCCGCTTGTTTCAGCCTTCCCATATTGATCGGGATATGATGGGCATCGCCCCCGTGGGCCAGGAGGATGTGGCATGCGTCTTCCGCCAACGGCTGTACATGGTCATAATATGCCTTTGTGATCTCCTGCGAATAATAACTCAGTCCATAGACGTAGGTATTGAGTTTCTTCAGATGGACGGCGTCATACGTCTCGCCGAACAGACATACGACATTTTTGCTCCATGGAAAAGTCAGATAGTAAGAATCTTCCCTTAGATAGTCATGGTTTCCCGCGATCAGCACGACCGTTGTATCCGGTATGGTGCTGAACAGATAATTGACATCCCGCACCTCTTTCTTCAACGGCTGACGATGGAACAGGTCGCCGCTGATGAGGAGGAGCTGGACCTCTTTTTCCTTTACATCCTGGATGACTCTCTGAAAAGTCTCCCATATCTCGTTTTCTCTCCTCTCGCACCAAGGGTAGCCTGTATCCGGAGCCGCCCCCAGATGCACATCCGCCAAATGGATAAAACGCATAGCATCCTCCCATGATCAAAGAGACAGGCTGCCGCCCGTCCCTTTTTAAACTTTTTGATCAGGCAGTGTATTCCCTGTTTGCCAGGTCTACCTGCTGCACAGTCCCAGCCGCCCCGGTGCTCTCTTTCAGATAGATCCCCGTGGCGCGGACCGCCCCTAGGACATCGTTTTCTTTTTTGTCCGTTATACTGAACTGGCTCTTGGTACTGCCCAGGTAGATAGCGCCTACATCTGCCTCTTTCAATGTCTTGAGTACATCTTTGCCGTCTTTGTCTTTCGACCAGATCCGCAGCTGATCGAAGATCTCATCGTTTTCATCGATCCAGCCATTTCCGTCCTCATCGTAGACAGCCAGGTCGGCAAAACCGTTGCCGGAACGGGTCCCGAACAATTCGCTGCCGTCGTTGATCTTACCATCCCCGTTTTTGTCAAGGGCCAGGAAACCGCTGCCCTCCCGGAGCATGGAGATCTCATCCAGCTTTCCGTCACAGTCGATATCAAACTGGAAGGTCATATCCCTGACGCCTGCCGGAAGGTCATCCATATTGATGACCAAAGGATCGGTCATCACGACCTGCTGCGTCGTCTCGATATTGACCTGGCTGGCAAATTCACGGCTCATGTTGAGGTTGACCCCGAAGGAGATGCTCCTCCCGTCTTCCGTCTGCACATAGCCCCCGGCCTGGACGCTGACCGCTTCCTGCTCCACCAGCGTGGATGAGATGCGTTTTGTCTCCGTGACCAGATTCTGTCTGCCGCCTATGGCCACATGGCCGTCCTCACCGACAGCTATCGGATCCCTGTTGGAGGAATTCTGGATAGCGAACATCTGCGCCATCAGATTATCCGACTTAAGTCCTGTCCTGTTCCCCAGATAATCCTTTAAGGACAGTTTCGTGCTGCCAAATCCTGTGTTGAACAGCTCCATCAGCCGGTCAAAGACACTTGTAAAGACCTTGTTCTCCAGACCGGGCATGCCGCCGGTCACCATTCCTGCCGCCTGGCCGCGGACAGATCTGAGGGTGTAGGTCTTTCCTTCGGCGGACATCTCCATACTGTTCCCCTCGGCATCCTGGTAGTTCAGTCCAAACTCCCCTTCCCGCACTTCCGTGGACATGTAATTGACCGTTGCCCTGGTCAACCCGCTCCTCTCGTTCTGCTGGATCGTCTCCGTGCGCACATCCACTCTCTTGTAATAACTCCGTTGCGAACTCAGTGCAACATTCCCTGTTGCGATCCTCATAAGCGAACCTCCTTTTTCACTTTCCGGGCATCTGCAGATCCTACAGATCCCCCTATATACTGCTACATATTGATTATCGGCAACTTTGTTATAACAATTAATATCTGTGCAGATATACCC
>CAJTYN010000234.1 GCA_910584115.1 uncultured Lachnospiraceae bacterium | reverse complement strand
TAAAGGATGGAGATCTTCCGAAACACTTCTATATACTGGATATCGTGCATCCGTATGACTGCGGGAATGGGTTCCTTGATGATCTTGACCGTCAGGGTTTTGGAGTTGTGGCTGCGCGTCATGGCCAGGCACCGTTTCAGGGCCGTCTCCAGATCCGTCTGAGATAAGGGCTTGACCAGATAGTGCAGGGCGTTTACCCGAAAAGCGTCAATGGCGAAGTCCCTGCTGCTGGTGATAAAGACCACCGGGGTATCGCTGATCTGCTGGCGCACCTGTTCGATCATTTCCAGGCCATTGGCGTCTTTCAGATAGATATCCATAAAGATAATGTCAAATCCTGTGATCATTTCCAGCAGTTCCCGTGCGTTGAGAAAACATTCAAGAGCGATGTCTATGTCCATCTCCCGGCAATAACGGAGAATATGTTCGGAAAGCGTTAACAGATCTTTTTGGTCGTCGTCACATACAGCGATCCTTTTTGTATCCATGCTCTATCATCCTTTGTCCAAATATATTTTCTAAAGAGATTATACCAAAAAAACAGACGGCGGGAAAGGCGTATGGTACAGAAGGTATATGTTCGGGTATGAGTGGATGCGTTTTCCATCAGGAAATATGGTATGATCAAGACAGTCACACGACGATCCAAGGATCTTAAAGGAGGAAAACGATGAGAGATCTGAAAAAGACCGTGATGCGCCGGGGCATATCGGCGGTCCTGTCTGCCGTATTATTTTCAGCATCGGCGCTGAGTGCGGTCCCGGCGTCGGCAAAAGCACAGGGGACGCCTGTCCTGGACGGCATTGTGGATAAGGCTATCCAGGAGGGGAGCGAACGGGTGCGCCTGTTCACGGAGACCGGGAACCGGGCATTTTTGCAGGACGCCTCTCATTTTCAGTCAGACGAGATGGAAGCGCGCGCCCAGGCGGCGGAGATGCCCGCGAGATTTGACCTGCGCGATCAGAACAGAGTGACGCCCGTAAAATTCCAGAATCCATTTGGGACCTGCTGGGGATTTTCCATCATCGGGGCGGCGGAGAGCAGCATCTTATCAAAATTGGCGTCTCAGGGGGTCGAAGTGGACCCGCAAGCTTTTGACTTGTCAGAAAAACACCTTGCATGGTTCAGCGCCCATGCCCTGCCATCAGACAGCGACACCGGGCAGGGCGGCGAAGGCTCCTATCCAGGGCCTGGGACAAATGAAGGATATGATTCCGGCGGTCTTTCATATTTCGGCACGACGGCGTTCGCATCCGGCGTGGGTCCCCGCGCGGAAGAGGAGTTCCCTTATCAGCCGAAGGATGCGCAAGACCATATCGACTATCTTCCCTCGGGAGAGCCTTTCTGTTACAGCGCCGATGCCGACTGGAGCCTGGATGAGGCCGACCGGTTCGGCATAGGCTACGAACTGGAAGAGAGCGCCCTCCTGCCTTCGCCGAGGGATACTGAGGGTGTGGAAGACGAGACTGTCTACCGCTATAATGAAGTTGGGACCAACGCCATCAAGAGCGAACTCATGGCAGGCCGGGCGGTATCGATCTCTTTTTGCACAGAGTATTCCAGGCCGGGAGAAGAAGATTCTGGCGTCTTTATCAACCCGGAGACCTGGGCCCACTACACGTATGATCTATTTGCGCCGGCAAATCATGCGGTGACCATCGTTGGCTGGGATGATGATTACGCCACGTCTAATTTCCTGGAAGGCCATCAGCCGGAGGCGCCGGGAGCGTGGATCGTGAAGAACAGCTGGGGAGCGGAGTCAAACCAATTCCCGAATAAATACGATTGGGGCGATGACGGATATTTCTATCTCTCATATTATGACCGTTCCCTTGCTCTGCCGGAAACCTTTGATTTCTTTACAGAAGACACGGGGCACGATCACGTCTATGTGGGTCAGTATGATTATATGACTGCGCCGGCGTTGGCTATCGAGGAGGTAGACACGCCTGTGCGCGAGGCGAACGTATTTACAGCGGAAGATGACATGTCCCTGCGTTCCGTGGCCGCCACCACATCCCAGGCAGGCGCCACGATCATGTATGAGATCTACCGGCTGAGGGATGGGTATACGTCACCTACGGACGGCGCGCTTGCGTGCACCATAGATGCGGTGTATGAGTATGCCGGTTATCATCGCGAAGATCTGCCGGGAGAGCTGCGTCTGCGCAAGGGCGAGCCTTACTCAGTCGTTGTGACGCAGCAGACCAGCGACGGCAGATATGTGTTCGGGGCGGCTCATGGGATGTCCAGATCCTGGTGGGAGAGCCTGCCCGCAGAAGAGCAGGAGCAGAATGGTTATTCGGTCGGCGTGATCAATCCGGGTGAGAGTTTCATAAGCGCGCAGGAGGAGTCCGGCGAGGAGTGGACGGATTGGAAAGAGGTCGCGGAAATGATCGTATCAGGCGCGGGGGATATCGTGACGTTCGATAATTTCGCCATCAAGACATATGCCGATCCGTATACATTCCAGGATCTTGCCGGCGCGGATGTGACATTGAGCGCGGAGCGCTATACATACGATGGGGAAGCAAAGACGCCCGGCGTGACCGTGGCGCTGGCGGACCAGGTCCTGACAGAAGGACTGGATTACACAGTAAGCTATAAGAACAACACAAAAGCGGGCACTGCGACTGTGACCGTGACGGCAGCGAGCGATTCCGTGTACAAAGGCGCAAAAGAGGTAAACTACACCATAAACAAAGCGGCTCTTTCGGGCGCGGCCGTGACATTGAGCAATAAGACCTATACGTATAATGGCAAGCCGAAGATGCCCGGCGTTACCGTAAAAGTGGCGGGAAGGACTTTAACAAAAGGAAAAGACTATACGGTAAGCTATCAGAACAATACAAAAGCGGGCACTGCGACCGCGACCGTGACGGCAAAAGGCGACGCGGATTATACAGGCTCGAAAAAAGCGACTTATACGATAAACAAAGCCTCCCAGACGTTAAGATTAAATGTGTCGAAAAAGAGATACAGAGCCGCAAGTCTGAAAAAGAAGAAGTCCGCGTTTACCATCCGGCCATCCAGAAATAAGACCGCCGTGACTTATAAAGTGACAAAGGGCGCGCCCAGATACATCAGCGTCAGCAAAAAGGGCGTCGTCACGATGAAAAAAGGAGCAAAGAAAGGCACATATAAAGTGCGCGTGACGGCAAAAGCATCCGCGGATTACAAGAGCGCGCGAAAGACAGTCACGATCCTTGTAAAATAAGATAAGGCATACACAGCATCCCGGCGCTATGCGGATAATGGCATAGCGGCTGCGGATGCTGTTTCTTACAGGGATGAGATCTGAGGAAAGGAGTTTATTTATATGAAAACGAGAATCTTATGGAGCATCTGTTGTATAGCCGCGCTTTTGGCTTTTTCAGGCTGCCGCAGCGCAGGGCCGGAAGAAGCGCCCATAAAAAGAGAAGTGAAAAAGGAAACGGCGTCTAGGAATGCCAGTCCAAATGCCGCGTCGGGAAATGAGCAGCCCCATAGAGTAGAGAGCACACCTGGGGCGGGCGTGGGATCGCAGACAGAGATCCAGACAGACGACCCGGCGGAGGCGGCGCAGGAAGGAACGGCTCCTGGACAGGGCGCTGTGCAGGAATCCGGGCAGGCGGCCGATGAAGGGACTGCGGGCGGAGAGAGCGTGCAGCAGTGTCCTTACTGCGGGCAGTGGTTCAGTACAGAGCCGGACGGCGATCTGTGGAACCCTTATGACCGTCACGTGCTGGAGGAAAGAGACAGCCAGCAGAGTGAAGAGCAGATCTATGAAGACCCGGACGGCGCGGAGAGCACACAAGCGGAGATGGTGCAGTGCCCGGACTGCGGGAACTGGTATGAGGAGGGGAACATATTCCGCAACCACATCTGCGAAGGAAGATGAAGCTGCGCAGAAAGATATCTCCTTGACAATCATATCCGGAAATGTCATAATAGGGAGAATGATCATGAGATCTAAG
>CAJTYN010000233.1 GCA_910584115.1 uncultured Lachnospiraceae bacterium | reverse complement strand
GGGATCATAGAGGCGGTGCGGGATGCCCTCGGCAGAGCGGCGGCCACAGCGCCTGAGAAGACGCCGACCCCCACGGCAGCGCCGCGTCCGACAGCGGCACCCACAAAAAAACCTGCTGCATCCGGGAGATTTCCCTACCCGGACGGGTCCTACACCGGGATTGGGGAAGGCTTTGGCGGAGATATAGCGGTCACAGTCGTGATCAGGGATAAGAGCATAAAAGAGATCCAGATCACCAGTCATGAGGGGGAAGACGACGCGTTTTTTGACCGGGCGAAGACGATCGCGGACAAGATCGTGCAGGAACAGGATATCGCGGCGGACGCGGTATCAGGTGCCACCTACAGTTCACAGGGGATCCTGGAAGGCGTGAGAAACGCCATAGAGGCGGCCAAAAAAGCGGCCCTCCCAGCATCCCCGCCGCCCGCGCAGACGCCGCCCCCCCACGGCAGTTCCGACCCCGACGGCGGCGCCCACACTCACGCCGGAGGCAACGCCGCCCGAGGCGCTTTCAGCCTATATCGATGGCGCATATAAAGTCACCGTGCCCTGTGTGCCGGATGAATACGAGGATTTTGATGCGTACGACCTGACGCTCACCCTGATCATGGAAAATGACAAGATCACGGAGATCAGGAATATCACAGGGAATGGATGGCCCGACAACGACACCTACATCACCCGGGCGGCCAAAGGGAGCAGCATGTATCCAGGGGTCGTCAGCCAGATCCTCGAAAAGAACAGCATAGAAGGCGTAGACACAGTGACCCGGGCCACCTGCTCCTCCCAGTCGATCATAGAAGCCTGCAGGCAGGCGCTGGAAGCGGCGCGGAGGCGATAAGAGATGGGAGCGGGAAGACAGATGAGAGGATTTTTGGTCAGGGCGGCGAGCCTGCTGGCCATCCTGAGTATCCTGGCCTGTTACGATAAGGTCCTGGAGAGCAGGGAAAAAGAAGAGGCGTACGCCAGGCTCAGCGCCCGGGTGGAGGCGCTGGAGACGTATATCGCCCAGAGCAGCCGGCAGGCAGAGACACGTGGTTCCCAGGAAGAGGCCGTCCAGGACGGCAGTCTCTACAAAGACGGTGAATGGGAAGGTGAGGCGGAGGGCTTTGGCGGTCCGATCACACTGAAGGTGACGGTGGAAAAAGGAGAGATCACGGATATCACACTCCTGTCAGCCGAGAAAGAGGACGCGGCATATCTGTCCATGGCAGAGGATATGCTCCCAGCCATGATTGAGGCGCAGTCCGCGGACGTGGACACCGTGACCGGAGCCACATTCAGCTCCACCGGGATCAGGAACGCGGCCGCGCAGGCACTAAAAAAGGCGGAAAAATGACATGAAGATCCAGAAGAAAAAAAGCCGTCGATATCTCCGTGCGGCCATCCAGCTCATATGCTTTCTATTTTTCTCATCCGCTTTCACAGCGGCCTTCGGCGGGGTAAAATACATCGCCGCCCAGCTAGGCGCGGGGGCGAAGATCGAATGGACGGCTTTCGTGGCGGCGCTCGCGGGCTTATGCGGATATACAATCGTATTCGGACGGTTTTTCTGCGGGATGGCCTGCGCGTTCGGGAGTCTGGGCGACGCGGTGCACGCATCTTATCGATGGATATGCAGGAAAATGAAAAAAAGACCTGCAGAGCTCGGAGAGGATCTGTGTGAAAAGCTCTCTGTAGTGAAATATCTGGTCCTGGCGGCGATCGTGGTCCTGTGTTTTTTCGGGATCTATCCCGATCTGCGCGGGATGAGCCCCTGGGATGTGTTTTCCATGCTCCACGCCGGAAATCTCAAGCTGAGAGGATATATCCCGGGACTGATCGTCCTGCTCGCGATCCTTGGGGGCATGTGTGTACAGGAGCGCTTCTTCTGCCGTTTCCTCTGCCCGATGGGCGCGGTGTTCTCCCTCCTCCCGGTGCTGCCGTATTTTGCGTTGCGCAGGAGTCGCGAAGACTGTCTGAAAGGCTGCGCGGGCTGCACCCGTAAATGTCCTTCGGATATCGGGCTTGCCGGGGACGGTTCATACGAAACCGATGGAGACTGCTTCCAATGCCAGAAATGCATCGGCACATGCCCTAAAGAAAATATCCACTGCGGATGGAAAGGACTCCGGGGAGATGAGAGGGCATTTACCCTGCTGCGGGCAGGCCTGCTGATCGGCCTTTATCTGTGGGCCGGGCTATGAGTTAGGAAAAACTAACGATCGATCGCTGGAAGATCCCGGCTTTTGATAGATCAATAAATCTAAAGGAGGAAGATAAAGAAGATGAAGAGAAAAAGATCATGGGCGCGGCTCCTGGCCAATGCCCTCACATTATCGATGGCGGCCGGGTCGTGCCTGCCGGCGGTGACTGTATCTGCGGCCGAAGGGAACGCCTGGGCAGTCGTGGAAGGGCTGGAGGATACCCAGAGGTCCCAGTCGGTCAGTGACGGGACAGTGCAGCAGGAGCTGGCGAGGACCGAAGAGGCCACGTATGTATTGATGAACATTCCCTATGATGATTTTTATAGAGCGGAGATCACAAACAATGTGAAGGTGGATGCCTTTACCTCCGCCACATTGAATAAGACCAGGACGAACAACGCGGTCATGGCGCAGGGTTCCTACCATGTGGACCCTGCGGGGAGCGACATCACCGGGATCACCTATCCCGTAAAACTGGGCGAGGGCGTCAGCCTGGAGGACCTGGCCGGATATAAGAAGGTGCTCCCCACAGATTCCGTGAGCATCACCGTGACGAACAGAGGCACCACGACGACGCAGGTTTACGAAGGAAAAGACGCCCTGTTTGAAAATCCCAGCTACTCCTATTACCAGCTTGACGAGGTACCCGCGTATTACAAAGAGGTGACCGTGGGCGCGGACGGCCGTCTGGTCTTCGGGAAAGATATGAGCACCCGGTCTGTCTCAGGCGGCGTACAGGCGGAGCTCCTCACAAAGACCAGCTACGGCGATCATCAGATGAACCTGGACGGCCTGGATCTGGGCGGCGCGACAGTCTTCGGCGTTACCCTGGAGACAGAGGACGGGAGAGGATATGGCCTGCGGCACCTGGAAAATATGTGGGGGCAGACACAGCTGGCCTGGTGCACGGGATTTACGGCGAAAGTGCATAATTGCCCCACATCTTCCGAGCATTATGCCAACACCATGGGCAAGAGGATCAAAAAAGCCGTTTATTACACCAGCAATGGCATCATAGAGATCCCGCTGGACGTGTATGTACCGGAGAAATTTGCCCATACATTGGAAGTGGCGGATTCAAGAGCCGCATCGGGGAGTGCCGCGTTCACTTTATCCGGACTGCCCGCAGACTATGATGCCCGGTACAGTGTGGACGGACTCGCCGTCCAGGTCCTTGGGGACCGGCTGACCTTCGCAGACGCGCGAAAAGGCAGATACACGCTGGATATCACAGATGCCGGCGGACGTTACGCGCCGCTGAGCACCACTTTTATACTCTACACAGAAGACATGCCGGCCGCATATGATCCGGCGCAGAAGGCGCTGGTGGCGGCAAACGGTCTTGACGCAGCCGCGTTCGCGGATTATCTGGAAAATATCACATCCGTCTCAGTGGACGGGACGAGCTATGCGGCCAGCGGACGCGGTGCCGTGGTGATCATAGGCGAAAACGGCGCTGTGAAAACAGATGCCGCGCCTTTAGAGGGCAAGGAGAGCTGCTCCATGGAGGTCACATCCACCGGATACCTGCCCCTCACATTCACATACAGCAGTGCTGTAAATATAAATACAGTAGACACCGCCGGGCTGCAGAGATCCATACAGGCGGCGGAAAAGATAAAGAAGAGCGCTTATACGGCTGCGAGCTACGCGAAACTGGAAAAAGCGCTGAAGACCGCAAAAGATGTCCTGGCCGGCGCCGAGTCACAGGCAGCGGCAGACCAGGCCGCAAAACAGCTGGATGCGGCAGTGCGGGCGCTGGTGAAGGCAAGAC
>CAJTYN010000232.1 GCA_910584115.1 uncultured Lachnospiraceae bacterium | reverse complement strand
ACAGATTATGAGTTCAACAAAGGGCGTTTGAAAGAGAGATTGGCCAGGTTCGTCAGCGGGATCGCCCTGATCCAGGTGGGCGCATGTACTGAGACAGAAATGAAAGAGCGGCTGGGAAGGGCGGAGAATGCGCTTTTTGCTGCGCGGGCAGCTCTTGAGGAAGGCGTTGTACCCGGGGGAGGGGCAGCATTTGTGAAAGTCATCCCCATGCTCCAGTCTTTTGCCGAGGATTATGAAGGGGATGTGGCTACGGGGGTGAAGATCCTCATCCATGCGCTGAAATGCCCTCTCCAGCAGATCGCATGCAATGCAGGACTGCATGGAGGGATGGCCGCAGAGCAGGTCTTACAGCAGCCTGTGAGGATCGGACTAGATGTGGAGGGAGAGCGATATGTGGATATGGTCGCTGAAGGGATCACGGATCCGGTCAAAGTCAGCTGTACGGCACTCCGATGCGCGGCTTCTGCCGCAGCTGTGTTTTTGACAACGGAAGCTTGTGTGGCAAAAGCCGGATCATAACTGTAATAATCTGACGAGCAATCCCTGCAGAGTGGAGACACCCATTTTTGCATAGATATGTGTGATGTGTTTATGTGTCGTATTAGGAGAGATATTGAGGACTCTGCTGATATTTGCGGGAGTGATGCCGTCACACAGCAGATGGACGATCTCAGTCTCTCTTTTTGTCAGGCCGGACATCTCCAGCAGCACTCTGCTCTTTTTGCGGGGATCACTTGCCTGCATGAAAAATTTTTTGTGCTGGTTGTTCAGATGAGGGACAAGGATCTTTAATATGCTCATCTCCTGCTCTGAAAATGGGATATCTTTTATCCTGTCTAATGAAACGACAGTCCGGACGATGCCATTGAGGTCAAACAGTAAAAAACTCAACGTATATCTTAACCCCCGTGGCCGGATATATTCGGTGATGAATCCGTCTTTTGGAAATCTGTCCCATTCGTATATCCTGATCACAGGGGTACTTTTTACTTCTTTTACATCTGAAGCCAGGAGATACCCGTATTTATCAGGATATACATTGGTGTAGTATTTCATATAAGCATTGTTCCACCGTTCGTCCAGATTAACGATGTGGTAGTCGACGATATTCTGATTTCCATCGAGAAAATGAACGACAGCCTGGTCATATCTACAAAATTTATGGATCCCTGTTACGATCTTTACAGTAAAAGGGTATAATTCCCAGACTGAGCTGCAGGAATAGATAAGATCATTCAGCTGTGGCCAGGGTATATTTGGCGTTTCTGGCATGATATCACCTGATCAAGAGTGTTTTTTGTGCCGTCTGCCCGGGAGCAGCGCCAGGAAGATCCAGCAGAAGATCCGCACAGCCACGATCCCGAAGAAGATCCCGATGCTGTCGATCGCCACATCCCGTTTGGAAGGGCCGCGTCCGGCCACGAAAGACTGGTGGTACTCGTCAAGCCCGGCAAACCCCACGCAGATCACACCGGCCACCAGCATCAGCGGTATGCCCCGCAGCCCATAGACATAAAATGGAAAGGACACGGCGACCGCCAGGCAGAAATATTCTGTCATATGTGCGAGTTTTCGTACTTTCGGGTGGATCAGTTCCGCCTCGTATGCCAGTTGGTATGGATCCTTATAGTCGTTTGCGATCCGGCTTTTTATCTCCACGATCTTATAACTGACTCTGTAGCTTAGGTCGGCAGATGCATCCCCAGGCTGGCCGGACAGGGTGAAGATCGCGTACATGATCAGGATGGCCGGCAGGAACGAAAATGGACGTAATATGTTTATGATCAATGTTTTCATAGGGGACAGTATATCACATGATCAAAAAAAATGCAATTGTGTCCACTTCACTATGCGTATCCCATTGACAAAAAAAATAGAACTTGGTAAAATTGATAGGATATTAATAACGGAGCGATGAAAGGAAGACTGACCAGTGAAACAGAGAATATTATCCATATTAGTAGATAATACAGTAGGTGTATTGAGCCGGGTCGCGGGTCTTTTCAGCAGGCGGGGATACAGCATCGACAGCATCACTGCCGGCCCGACAGCGGACCCCAGATTTTCCCGGATGACCGTGGTGGCGTCGGGGGATGAGCTGATCTTAGAGCAGATCACGAACCAGTTGGCGAAACTGGTGGATGTGCGTGATATCAAAGTCCTGGAGCCGGAGCGGAGCGTGAACCGGGAGCTGATCCTGGTGAAGGTCGCCGCGACCGTGGAGGAGAGGCAGAATGTGATCTCCATCGCCGATGTGTTCCGGGCAAAGATCGTGGATATCGGACAGAGATCGCTGGTGATCGAGCTGACGGGCGCCAAGGCGAAGCTGGAGGCTTTTCTCAGCCTTCTGGAAGGGTATGAGATACTGGAACTGGCGAGGACCGGTATAACCGGGCTTTCCAGGGGAGCGGATGATGTGCGGTTCTTAACATAGATGATCCCTCTTCTTTTTCACCGTGTTACATTATAAAATATCCAGGAACATACGAGACTCAAGGGAAACTATCATTTCATGCAGGAGGTAATGTACAAATGGCAGCAAAAATTTATTATCAGGAAGATTGCAACCTTTCTCTCTTAGAAGGGAAGACTATCGCGGTGATCGGCTACGGCAGTCAGGGACATGCACAGGCGCTGAACGCGAAAGAATCCGGCTGTGATGTGATCATCGGTCTGTACGAGGGGAGCAAGTCCTGGAAGCGCGCAGAAGAGCAGGGTTTTAAAGTCTATACGGCGGCAGAGGCAGCGAAGAAGGCAGATATCGTCATGATCTTGATCAATGATGAGAAGCAGGCGGCTATGTACAAGGAGTCTGTGGAGCCGAACCTGGAAGAGGGCAATATGCTGATGTTCTCCCATGGCTTTGCGATCCATTTCGGGCAGATCAAGCCTCCTGCAAACGTAGACGTTACGATGATCGCGCCGAAAGGCCCGGGCCACACGGTGAGGAGTCAGTACCAGGAAGGCAAGGGCGTCCCCTGCCTGATCGCGGTACAGCAGGACTACACAGGAAAAGCCCACGATCTGGCGCTGGCTTATGCGCTGGCGATCGGCGGCGCGCGGGCAGGTGTTCTTCAGACCACGTTCAGGGAAGAGACGGAGACGGATCTTTTCGGCGAGCAGGCCGTGCTCTGCGGCGGTGTGACTGCCCTGATGAAAGCCGGGTTCGAGGTGTTGGTGGAAGCCGGATACGAGCCGGAGAGCGCGTATTTCGAATGTATCCATGAGATGAAGCTGATCGTGGATCTGATCTTCCAGAGCGGTTTTTCCGGCATGCGCTACTCCATCTCAAATACAGCGGAGTATGGCGATTATCTGACAGGGCCGAAGATCATCACGGAGGAGACAAAGGACACCATGCGCCAGGTGCTCAGAGACATCCAGGAGGGGAGATTTGCCCGCGAATGGCTGACGGAGAACCGGGTCGGCTGCCCGAGCTTCATGGCGAAGAGACGGATCGAGGCTGGTCACCAATTGGAGCAGGTGGGTGCAGAATTGAGGAAATTATACAGCTGGAACGAAGAGAACAAGCTGCTGGATAACTAAAATGATGGATGAGTGAGGGGTGTTTATGATCCCTGTGAAAAGGAATATAGTGATATATGTGATCTTGACGTTGGTCACCTGCGGCCTGTTCGGTCTTTTCTGGATGATCGTGCTGAATGACGATTCGCTGGCGGCAGCCGGCGAGTCCGGCACGAGCGGCGGAACAGTCGTGATACTGACGCTGGTCACCTGCGGCATATACGGGATCTACTGGTCTTATCAGCTCGGTCAGCGGGTCGATCGGATCAATGCCGGATATGGCCGTTATACAGATAATTCGGGACTTTTATATCTGCTGCTGTGTATATTCGGATTCTCGATCGTTGTCTACGCAGTGGCACAAAATGAGTTGAATCAATATGCTGGTTTCCGCACGGGTCCTTATTGACCCTGCGGAGGCTTCTGTAACTTTTTGAGACGAGGAGAAGAGTATGAAAAACTTGAGGATTGGGAAAAAATTATTGATCACAT
>CAJTYN010000231.1 GCA_910584115.1 uncultured Lachnospiraceae bacterium | reverse complement strand
CGAGTAGGCGGCATGTATTCAGGGATGCCCAATGCGCCCGCCAGACTTTCATGTGTGGTGGCGCGTCCGCTACCGGGCGCATGCAGGTTTACTTTAAGCATGCAGGTTTACTTGCCGGATCACCCGCCGTATCTCTCTAGAAAAGAGAACACCGCGCCGTAATACCCTTCCGGATCCACATGATTCGCCAGCCCGTGCCCCGCTCCCGGCACGGTCAGGAGTTCTTTCGGCCCGCCCGCCGCTTCATACAGCTCATGCACCATGGATACAGGGACGAAGTCGTCTGCCTCCCCGTGGATGAACAGGATCGGAAGACGGCTTGCGGCCACCTGATCCAGGGCGGAGGCTTTCTTTAGGTCATACCCGCCCCGCAGACGGAAGATCAGATCCGTCTCATAGAGGATAGGGAACGGCCCGATCTTATACCAGTCCCTTAATTTCCGCGTGAAGATCTCCCACGCGCTGGTGTACGCGCAGTCCGACACCACCGCCCTGACCTGATCGGGCAGGTCCTCTCCGGCTGTCATGAGGGCCGCGGCCCCGCCCATGGACTGGCCGTGGAGCACGATCGCGGCCTTTTCATCCCGCTCGATGATCTGATCGATCCACTGGAGGATGTCCAGCCGGTCCGTCCAGCCCATGCCGATGAAATCCCCGCCGCTCTCCCCATGACAGCGCAGATCCGGGGCCAGTATCCAGTAGCCCCGGGCTGCATATTCTGCGCCTATGTATTCCATCTCCTCTTTTTTTCCCGTGTAGCCGTAGCCGTGGAGCAGCAGCGCCCATTTATGGCTCTCCTCGCTCCCAGGATAGATATTTCCGATCAGTGTGTACCCGTCGCCAGATGTCAGGGAGACTTTCTCCGGCTCGGTCGCAGCCAGCCATGCCTGTCTCTTCCCGTAAGCCTCCAGCATATGTCCCTGGGTCTTTTCATCGATCACGTAGGACGCCTCCACATCCGCCTCCACGCTGGCATAGGCGTCATTTTCCCATATACTCTCCTGCGGTCGGCACAGCGCCATATCTATCAGAAGGTTCCCCAGCCAGCCGGTGACCGCGATCGCCGCCAGCAGCAGGCAGACTGCCGCTGTGAGGACTGCCTTCTTCCATTTTCTTCCTTTGTGTCCTGTCATTTTTTTGTCCTTGATGTTGTCAGTTTACGATCCGATAATAAGTCCTGGCCGTCAGCACATAGATGATCCCGTACACCAGCGCGAAGCATCCGATGGTGGCCAGCGTACACGCCGCGAAGAGTCCGCCGTTATACAGGTTCATCAGCGCCAGCAGACGCCGCATCAGCGGGAAGGCGAATGCGATATGGACCATGGCCGTGACCAGCGGCAGGAAGAACACGATCAGGATCTGACTGCTGATCGACCTGCGCACTTCCCGTTTGCTCATCCCCACTTTCTGCATGATCTCGAAACGCTGCCGGTCCTCGTACCCTTCAGAGAGCTGCTTGTAGTAGATGATCAGGGCCGTCGCCATCAGGAACAGAGACCCCAGGAAGATCCCCAGGAAGAACAATCCCCCGTAGGTGCTGAAAAAAGACACTCGCGACTGCTCTCTGCCTCCCACCTGCACATAGGACTCTTTATCAGACTCTCCGTCAAACGTCTGGGACATCTGCGCGGCCAGCTCATCCTCCGCTTCTTGAAAGACAGCCGGATCCCCGGACAGATCCAGATCCTCCCGGTATGTGATCCCGCCGAACGCAGGATATCTCCCGGCGATCCACTCAAGCGGCTCCACAGTATCCACCACCAGATACAGATCGGCGAGCATCGGGCTGCCCACTTTTTTCTCCGCAAAAAACGTATCCAATTCTTCTGCGATCTCCCATCTCTTTCCGTCGATGGAGACCTCTCTGCGTCCGTCCCGGCCCTCCTTATTGGTAAAGAACAGGGCCTGGCCCGGTCCGAGGGTACGCGCCTCTCCCATACAGGCATTATAATCCTCGAGCGGTATAAAAGCAACCCCGGCAATCTTTTCCATTTCGGCGTACAGCTCCTGGTCATCCTTTAAAGGCACCAGCTCCTCCCCCTTATCCAGGACCGCGATCTGTGCGCTCCGGTAGCATGTGACATCCTCCGGCTCCAGGTCATGATCCTTTAACACCCGCTCTGTGATCTCCTGCATTTTCCTGTACCCGTCCTCGTCTGTCTGATAGGCGGTCAGGCATATCTCGTGGGGATACCGCCCCGTGAGGATCTCCTCCCGGCCGATGTATAAGGAGACGGTGGTAGAGATCATCAGCAGGACGCCTGTGGAGAGGATGCATATATTTGCCAGACCCACCGCATTCTGCTTCATCCGGTAGATCATGCCGGAGACCGCCGTAAAATGCGCCGTCTTGTAATAGAATCCCCTCCAGTTCCGGAGCGCCTTCAGGACCGCCACGCTCACCGCGATGAACAGGCAGTACGTCCCGGCCATCACCAGCACCACCGCCACGAAGAAATAGGGCAGGGCCGCCATCACCGACTCCGTGGTCACCGCGATGTGATAGCCGCCGCCCAAGGCTCCGATCCCCGCCAGCGCCAGCAGCCACCGGGTCTTCGGCTCCTTTTCACCTACGCTGCCCCCTTGCAGGATCTGTATCGGGTCCGCCACATAGATCTGGCGCAAGCCGTCCAGGTACGACCCCAGGAAGATCACGCCGAAGAGCAGGAGCGCATTGCCGATGGACCGCACAGATACGTAGAAACCGAGCGTCACTGGAAATGAGAGCAGCCTCAAGAGGAACAAAAAGACCAGCTTGCTCCCTAAGATCCCGATAAAGATCCCCAGCGCCAGGCTCACAGCCCCGTTGATCAGCGTCTCATAGAACAGCATCCGTCCGATGTGCTTTTTCTCCATCCCCAGGACATTATAGAGCCCCAGCTCTTTTTTCCGGCGTTTCACCAGGAAACTGTGGGTGTAGAACAGGAAGATCACGGAAAAAATGGCGATCACCCAGGTCCCCATCCCCATGATGGACCGTATATTCTGGCTCCTGGGCATCTGCTCCATCCCCGGGTTCAGCGTGAGGAAGCTCATGAGATAATACATCATCACCGAGCAGACGCAGGTAAAGAGATACGGCAGGCAGGTCCTCTTATTTTTCTTCATATTCTGGACGGCCAGACGGATATAAAATCCCCTATTCATAATGATCACCGCCCGTGCTCAAGATCCGCAGGGTATCGGAGATCATCCCGTACATCTCCTCGTCGTTCTTCTCCCCGCGGTAGATCTGATGGAAGACCTGCCCGTCTTTGATGAATAAGACCCGTTTCGCGTGGCTGGCCGTCCGCGTGCTGTGGGTCACCATCAAGATCGTCTGGCCCTCCTCGTTGATCTCCTGGAAGATCGCCAGCAGGTCCCCCGCCGCCCGGGAATCCAGCGCCCCAGTGGGCTCGTCTGCCAGGATCAGCTTCGGCCCGGTGATCAGCGCCCGGGCCACCGCCGCGCGCTGTTTCTGCCCGCCTGAGACTTCATAGGGGAATTTCCGCAAGATCTCACAGATCCGCAGATGCTGGGCGATGGGATGCAGCCTGCGCTCCATCTCAGGATACGTCACCCCGGCCAGCACCAGCGGCAGGAAGATGTTGTCCCGGATATCAAACGTGTCCAACAGGTTGAAATCCTGGAACACGAAGCCTAAGTTCTCTCTTCTGTACGCCGCGATCTCCTTCTCCTTGATCGCGGACAGGTTCTTGCCGTTTATGACCACCTGCCCCCTGGTGGGCCGATCGAGGGCGGCCAGGATATTGAGCAGTGTGGTCTTGCCCGATCCGCTCTCTCCCATGATTGCCAGGTACTCCCCCTCTTCCACCTGAAAACTCACGTCGGTCAGGGCCTGCACCTGATTCCCGCCGAAACGGGTGGTGTATACTTTCTGGATATGCTCCACTTCTAATATGGACATGTCATGATCCCTCCTTCTTTTGTCTGACTATAGACATTATAACAGAAACGGATCTGGGGCTGCCATGCTCTCACCTTACAGATGGGCCGTAAATCTTACCAGATCGTAAGATT
>CAJTYN010000230.1 GCA_910584115.1 uncultured Lachnospiraceae bacterium | reverse complement strand
CATGGAGACTGAAGACTAAACAAGAACGTGCCGGGCGGGCATGGGGATGGATGGAAAGGAGAGTTTCTAGGGTTGTTAGGGTTGTTAGGACAGGAAAGGAGGTCATATGGCGAAGACACAGGAGCAGATGCAGGCGGAGATGGACGAGCTGATCAATGAAGTCATCGAAAAGGAAGGCGTCAACAAGGTGGAAGAGTCCGCTGCCTTTAAGGATCTGGAAGCCAAGCTGAAGGAAGTGCAGCAGATGATGGATGAACAGAAGGCAAAAAGCCAGCCCCGCCAGATGATGGGCTGTGATGATGTTGTGGCCGCTCTGGGCGTATCCCGCAGCACGGCGTACCAGGTGATCAGGTGTTTGAACCAAGAATTAGAGAAAGACGGCTATATCACCGTGAGGGGGAAGATATCGAGGGCATACTTCGAGAAAAGGACCTACGGGATAACTGCCAGCATGAGCTGAGGGAAGGGGGGGAGTAAAAAAGGAATGCAGTACGATAAGGCGTTGACGATATCCGTAGGCCGGAGCCGGAAAGAGACAGACTGGAAGCAGCAGACCCTCATGTGGTCAGAGTTCGTCCAGAGACTGTCCATGCCCGTGAGGTCGACGGAGACTCTGGAAGAGTATAAGGCCATGCATAAAGCCCAGCAGGATGAGTTAAAAGATGTGGGCGGTTATGTGGGTGGTGTCCTGGAAGGGAACCGCCGAAGGGCCGGGAGTGTGAAGAGCAGATGCCTGATCACCCTGGACATGGACAGCATACTACCTGGGGGCACTGAAGATATCTTGAGGCGCGTGGGAGGCTTGAGCTGTGCCTACGTGGTATCTTCCACGAGGAAACACGAGGGCGCGGCCCCGCGGCTGAGGGCGATCATACCCACTGATCGGGATCTTACGGCGGATGAATATGAGCCAGCCGCCAGGAAGCTGGCCCAGATGATAGGGATAGACTATTGTGACCCTACCACTTTCCGGGTGGAGCAGTTCATGTTCTGGCCGAGCTGCTGCCAGGGAGCGGAATACGTGTATGGGACAGGGGAAAATCCCTCCCGCTATGGGCCGATCGCGGGCCTGGATGCGACAACGGAAGAGTTCACGCTCAAGAACGACCGTTCCTTCACGTTCGCGATCGACAAGCTGGACACGGATGAGACAGTGCAGCAGCTCTCAGCCGCAGCCGCGCTGGCAAGACAGGACAGGGAGGTCGTGATACCGGAGGTGGACTCCTATGTATATGGCGTCATGGCGGCGGGGGCGGGGTATAAGCCAGCGGCCAAGGCCCTGACGAATACCAACATCTATGGAGAGATAACAGCTGCCAGCAATGCGCTGGACAACGCAGAAGTACCGGAGACGCAGAGGGTGCTCCTGGTCACACCGGACACATACATGCTGATGAAACAGTGCAAGGATATCGTGCTGGAAACGGAGATCGGGGCGGACATGCGTATCCGGGGCGTGATCGCTAACCTGGATGGTGCGCTGGTGCTGAAGGTCCCGGCGGCACGGCTCCCCAAAGGCTTCGGCTTCTTGCTGGCTCATCCGTGCGCGTGCGTGGCCCCCACGAAGCTGGAAGACTACAAGATCCACCAGGATCCACCGGGTATCAGCGGCGCATTGGTCGAAGGCCGGATCTGCTACGATGCGTTCATCCTGGAGAATAAGACCAAGGCGATCTATTACCAGGCACAACCTGAGACGTAGGAGACAAGGCCGTGGAGGGGCTGGCCTCCCCTCCACGTCGGCACGAGTGCCGAAAGGACAGACAGGGAAAGGGGATGATGGAGTATGCCAAGGAAGCCAGATGGACGGATAGCCCTGGCAGAGGAGATGTACCGGGAAGGTATGAGGCCAGTGGATATCGCGGAACGGCTCAACCTCCCGGCGGGGACGGTGCGCCGCGGGAAATGTACGTATGGATGGGAACGCGAACGCCCAGAAGAGAACGTGAACGTTCGGAAAGATAGTGAACGCTCACAAGGGCACGCGAACGTTCGGAAGGATAGCGAGCGTTCGGAAAGGAAAGTGAACGCTCGGAAAGAGCACGACGCGCGCTCAGATATGAAACGGAGGTATTTCGCGGCATATCGGAGGTGCCACCCGCATCTGCATCTGGAGGGGCTGACGGATGAGCAGATGGAAGCGCAGGTATCGCGCGAATACGGCGAGTGTCCGCATAGATGGGATGCCATACGTCCCGCCGTGAGCAAGGTCGGCCTCTCAGGGTACAGGCAGGAGAAGCACCCATATCTGGACTGGATGACCGATGATGAGCTGGCGTTGGATATGGAATATTGCCGGGAGTATACTTGGATGAAGGTCTTCAATTCCACACAGCGTTGGGACTGGATAAGGGAGATAGAGGCGGGGGTGTATCATCCGGCAAAGACTCCACGAGAAGCGTTGAGACGCAGGCAGGCCGCTCATCCGGAAGAGGCTCCACAAGAAGCGAGGGAGAAGAAGCAGAACGTTCAGAAAGCCTGTGATATCTTCGGCTGGGGGTGACGCCATGAAGGACAGGAACCACGAGGGTTATCACGACCCGACAGCCTGCACTGCAGTCCGGCGGATGCGCAGGCATGAAAAGGAGAGCACATCCAGGGGAACGGCCCGCACCGGATATCTGCTGAAGGAGATCCCTGGCTTCCAGGAGGCGCGCAGGGCCGTGATGAGGTGACGCCATGACCAATGGACAGCTCGTGATGACCTGATAGCCAGACGGGACGCGGGGGAGTTCAGGGGCGAGCCTTTTACGTATGAGGACTTCACCGCGGACCAGCTGGCGGCGCTGAAGGGCGCGCCGGGATTACCGGGCGTCAGTATCGTGGGCATATCGAGGACTTCCGGGAACGGGGCAGCCGGCTCCACGGACACATACACCATCACCCTGACGGACGGGAGGAGCTACGACCTCAGCGTGTACAATGGCGCGGACGGCCAAGGGGCCGGGGATATGCTGAAGTCCGTGTACGATGCGGGAGGGAAGAACCGGGATATCTTCGATTACGTGGACGACAGCCTGAAGGGCAAGGCAGAACTGCAGGATGGGAAAGTGCTATCGGATCAGCTCCCATCCCTGGATTATGTACCGACCAGTGAGAAAGGGGCTGCCGGGGGCGTTGCGGCCCTCGGAACGGATGGGAAAGTCCCCTCTGAGCAGTTACCTCCCCTCGATTACGTACCCACGGATGAAAAAGGACAGGGTGGGGGCGTCGCGACGCTGGATGCGGATGGTAAGGTTCCGTCTGGTCAACTGCCGTCTATGGACTACATCCCAACATCTGACAGGGGGAAGGCTGGAGGTGTCGCCTCCCTCGATGCCGCAGGGAGGATCCCGGACTCCCAGCTCCCAAATCTGGACTATGAGCCTTCGGGCAGTGTGGAGGATCATGATACATCCACCACCTCCCATGCGGATATCAGGGAAGTACTGGTCAAAAAGGGTGATACCCTGGCCTTTGATCCTACCAATAACAAGCTCTATCTGAAGAGTGGTGAGGATGTGGTCTCTGAAGCGGAGGTGGATGCTGGGGCAGGGGATGAGGTGATACAGTCCTGGGGGAGCAGTAACACTGTGGGAAACGCCAGCAGTATCGCCGTCGGAGAAAAGAACAAGATCGCACCGGAAGCAGAGGGTTCGGTTGCGATCGGCGCAAATGAAGAGATTAACGATGCTTACAATCTCGCGGCAGGACGGGGCAATAAAGTGGGTAAAGGTGCAGTAGGAAATACAGTATTGGGCACGATGAACGAAGTACCTGCAAACAAAGGTTACTATTCGTTGGTGTCAGGTATGATGAACAGTGTACAGAATTGGTTTACGGCTGTAATCGGTATGAATTTGGAGCAGGTGGCGCGTGGAGGAGTTGCTGTTGGGCGATGGAATGCCACAAGAGAGAGCGTTTCCAATGATTCTGCGCCCCAGGGTGATGCATTCGTTGTCGGGAATGGAACGAGCAATGCCAGATCAAATACCCTCCGTGCCTTATACTCTGGCGATGTATATATGTTAAAAGCAGCCCAGTCTTCCGGC
>CAJTYN010000229.1 GCA_910584115.1 uncultured Lachnospiraceae bacterium | reverse complement strand
CATAATTCAGGAGGGCGTTCAGTACCCTTTGGATGCGGTCGAGGTATCCGTCTGAGAGTCCCTTTACCATTATCTTGTTCTGCCATGCCCTGATATCTGCGGGCGTGATAGAGTTCACGGGCTTGCTCCCAAAATACGGGAGTATATGATGCTCGAACACATGCCCTTTACTCCTTATGGTGCTCGGCCTGAGCCTATGCGACATATCCTCCGCATAGATATCATACAGGGCCTGGAAGGTCATATCCGGGGTTCCCTGCTGCCTCTCCAGGAAGGCCCTCTCCCACTCTTTCGCCTCACGTTGGAGCTTGAAGCCCCGTTTCTTCTTCTGTCTCCTTTTCCCTGTATAGTCCACGTAATAGAATTTACAGAACCATTTCTTGGTCTTTTCATCAAAATAAGCTGGCATGTCCATCCTCCATCCTGGCCGGGCGGGCATGGGGATAGGTGGAGTGCCAATGATTAATTTATGAGAATATCCGTTACGGGAAATCCCGTTTCGTAACTTTTGCCGAAAGGTGCGTGTCACTGAGACGGTGACCCCTTAGGGGATGAGATCCCGTCCCTTTTCCAGGCCGCATCGACGTTTGCGTCGAAGGGGTGTCCGATCTGTTCACCCCGTTGCCACTTCTGGCGACGCCTTGGGCAAGGTAGAGATCTTCGACCTTGTTGACAAGCGTCCTATCATCGCAGCTTGTTGCGATAGAGCGTGGTACACGAGTGTGCCACGGATCCCTGATCCGGCCTATTTCCCGCCTGTTTTGCCACTACTGGTAAAATCTATGCTGATACCGTAGGAACGGGAATAGGGGCAGATATGGGGCTATTTGGGGGTGTGTGGTTCGTCTGGCTCCTGCGGCGGTTCGTTTTTTAATCGGTATTCTTCTAAACGGGTTAATTCCTCAACTCTTTTTTCCGCTTCTTCCAAGCCGGTTGAAGATAGTTTTTTTAGACTTTTTGAAATTTTTTGCTTGATTTGTTTTTCCTTTTTTTCGCGTAACCAAGCGCTTGTGACTGAATTAAGTTTTATTGATGTCTGATAATATCCCTTTATAAATTCATCTGTGAGTTCTTCCTTTTTCACACTACTTAAACCGTCGAATACGGCGGCATAATCATTTTCCCAAGCTAAACCTTCTAACAAATCAATAATCGGGACTTCTAAAGCGTGCGCTATTTTAAAAAGCTGATCCACCTTAGGTTGCCGTTCACCTGTTTCATATCTTCTAATACTCATCTTAGAAAGTCCAGTTTTTTCAGCGAGTTTTTCTTGAGTATATCCTTTTTGTTTTCTTAAATACTTGATTTTATCACTAAAGGCTTCGGACATGCCTCTATCTCCTTTTTTATTTAGTGTATCATAAAAAAAATCTAAACGGAACATTTTTTATAAAAAAACTTGAAATGTGTTCTGAACGGTGCTATTATAATAAAAAGTTCCGGACGGAACATATTTGGGAGGAGGTGAACACATGAAGCTGAACAGACGAAACTTTGAGATCGCCAGAGCCAGGGCCTGCATGAGCCAGAGCGACTTTGAAGCCGCGGGTATCCCTAAAGGGACCTTGTGCAGGGCAATGGGCGGTAATGGATTGAAGCCGGAGACACTTGGTAAGATAGCCAGGGCGTTAAAGGTTGATGTAACTGAGATCATGGAGACTGAAGACTAAACAAGAACGTGCCGGGCGGGCATGGGGATGGATGGAGACAAGAGTAAGAAAGGAGGTAATATGTCAACGGAAGAGCTGAAAAGGGAATTAGACCAGATGGCTGATGAGTTCTGCCAGGAGAACCATGTTGGTAAGGCGAAGGAGTCCGCTGCGTATGAGGATCTGGAAGCCAAGCTGAAGGAAGTGCGGCAGATGATGGACGAGCAGAGGGCCAGGGACCAGCCACGCCAGATGATGGGCGTTGAGGACGTTATGGCGGCTCTGGGCGTGTCCAGGTCGCACAGCTACCAGATAATAAGGCGGCTGAATGAAGAACTGGAAAAGGCCGGATATATCACTGTGAGAGGGCGGATAAGCCGTGCTTACTTCGAGAAACGAACGTATGGGATATCTGCTAATGCGGGCTGATGGGACAGTAACCACTATTAAATATCCATGTAGAAAAAGGAGAGATAAGAGATGAGAAATAAATATTATGAAGTAGCTATATCAGTATCTGAATACATAAATGATGCCGCCGCACCCAGGGTATCTTTTGACGCCTATGAAGAGGCGGCAACATATGCAAAGCCATTTGTGGAACAAGGATATTCTGTGGTAACTTCTGTAGAATTTGATGAAGAAGAATACGAAATTCCGTATATTGAGATTCCATTGGATTCGCGCAAATATATTAAAAATCTTACCAGTGAACAGGTCGGCGCAGTTTTAAAAAATATTTATACTTACTTTTTTGATAAGGCAGAAGTTGAATATGAAGATGATATAGTAAAGGATGCCACAGAAAAAATGATCGCACGTATAAAGGAATACGCAAATGAGCGATAAAGTAAAGGTGTTTCAGTCGTTTAAAACTTTTGCTGATACAGAGCCTATTGTTGACCAATTAACAGATGAAGAGGCGGGAAGGATATTCAAGGCGTGTTATGGGTGTTACTTTAGAGGTGAAACATTAGCGTTTCGTCCGAATGATGATAGAATGTTTCGCGCTGCGTGGGGAACATTTGAAATGAAATTATTAAGTGAACGAGAGAAGGATTCCAAGACAAGCGAAAGCCGTTCGGCAGCAGGACGTCAAGGCGGATTAGCAAACGCTAAAAACAGGAAGCAAGAGAAAGCAAGTGCTAATGGTAGTGAGCAAAAGGAAGCAAGTGCTCCTACATATACAGATACAGGTACAGGAACTAATAGTTCTACGGCTACTATTAGTTCTACTGTAACTAATACAGAACAGGCTGACCCTGTTCCTGCTGACCAGCTTGCGGCCTCGGCTGCGGCTGACGCCGAGCCGCCCGCTGGTGACCTGTTTTCTGTAGAGCAGTTACTGGCCAAAGCGAAAAAGAACAAAGTAAACCTGACAGAAGAAGGTGTTAGGGCGTTCCATGATGAGATGCACAGATCAGGCTGGATGCTTTACCAGAAGCCTGTAGAGAAGAAGATGATAGTAAGGACTTTGAGGGGATGGGCGAAATACAACCCTGAGTATAACATCGAAGATGAAGTGCAGGAAGATGATATGGAACCGTGGCCAGATGGTTGCAAAAGATATTTCAAGGAGTGGTTGAGCTGGAACGGCTATGGTAGCACTTATACAAAAGGGATGGGCAGTTATGATGAGGAGATATCCATAGATGAAAACTTGATACAAGATGTTATCTGGGGAACGGAGGACACGCATGAGCTGACTGTAGATATACGGAGGAGGGCGGAGAAGATGGGTGTTAACGAAAAAGAGTTTGGACCGATCTTGCTATTGTCTGATAAATGGCGGAAAGGAGCAAAGAAGAGAAATGGAGTATAGGTCATTTCCAGATCACATCATAGATATCCCAGACCTGAGCAGACAAGAGGTTATGAAGATCTGTCCGGTATGTGGTGGCAGTGGCCTCCATCTTTTCAGGGTCGAGGTATTGATGGGGGAGCGGGCTGTGATATTTAAAGCAGATGAAAGGATTGTCATCGAGAGGGTCGGAGGTAATGTCTCAAGAGGGACAGTGGTAAGACTGTATCATTCCTGTGAATATGCTGGTGACTCATACCACGGGTTTCTTCAAGAGATAGAATTCCACAAAGGAAATGTTTATGAGAAGACAATCCCTCTTTATGTGGGCAAGGACAACTGGTGTCGCAATATCTGGCGGAATTGAAAACGAAGGAGAGCGCACATGAAGAAGAGTAAGACAAGCACAAAGAACGGCCTCCGGATGTGCAAGGACGGCACGATGGAGCCGTTACGCCAGCAGTCAGAGATAAAGTTCAGGATGTTCCAATCCAACAAGATGAAGAAAAAAGGCAAGCGGCACTAGAGACAAGCCCCCAGCAGTGCGCCAACACTGGCCAGGGGCAGGCATAGCCGGAGCT
>CAJTYN010000228.1 GCA_910584115.1 uncultured Lachnospiraceae bacterium | reverse complement strand
GAATCCGCGATCCGGTAGAGCCGCCGGGCCTTTCTGATCTTCTTTTTTATCGAGCGGATCGTCTGTCTCATGGTCTTTCTCCTGCTCTTCTATTTGACAGCCCGCACGCTGGTCACGCCCGGGATCTCGGCCAACTGTACCAGGATATCCTGCGGCACCGGCGCTTCCACGTCGACCAGGGTGTAGGCGTTGCTGCCGCGGCTCTTATTGGTCAGGTCCGCGATGTTGATCCCGGCATTTCCCAGGGTGTTCGCCACCTGGCTGATCATCTTGGGGACATTTTCATGGGTGATCGCCACACGGCCCGCTGCCACACAGATGCCCATGTTGCATTCCGGGAAGTTGACAGAGTTTTTGATGTTCCCGTTCTCCATGAAATCCCGCAATTCCTTGACGGCCATCACGGCACAGTTTTCCTCAGATTCCTCTGTGGAGGCCCCCAGATGGGGTGTGACCAGCGTGTTCTTGACCCCGGCGACCACCGGATTTGCAAAATCTGTCACGTATTTTTTGACTTTCCCGTTCTCCAGGGCTTCCACCAGGGCTTCTTCATCTACCAGCAGATCCCTGGCCAGATTTAAGATCACGACGCCGTCCTTCATCTGGCTGATGGACGCTTTGTTGATCATCTTCCTGGTGTCGTCCACCAGCGGCACATGGATGGTGATATAGTCACACTGGCTGTAGATCTCCTCCAGGCTCCGGGCATGGTGGATGCTCCTGGACAGGTTCCAGGCCGCGTCAATGGAGATATAGGGATCGTAGCCATAAACTTCCATCCCCAGATGGGTGGCGGCGTTTGCCACCAGGGCGCCGATCGCGCCCAGCCCGATGATCCCCAGCTTCTTGCCGCTGATCTCACACCCGGCAAATTCTTTTTTCTTCTTCTCCGCCACTTTGCCGATGTCTTCCAGATCCTCGTTGCGTTCTACCCATTCGATGCCGCCTACGATATCACGGGAAGCCAGGAGCATCCCGGCCAGCACCAGCTCTTTGACGCCGTTGGCGTTGGCGCCGGGCGTGTTGAAGACCACGATCCCTTTTTCAGAACATTTATCCAGAGGGATGTTGTTGACCCCGGCCCCTGCCCGCGCGATCGCCCTGACGGACGCCGGGATCTCCATTTCTTTCATGTCTGCGCTGCGGACCAGGACGGCCTGTACGCCCTCCAGCTGGTCTGCCTTCTGATAATCCTTACTGAACAATTCCAACCCCCGCTCGGAAATGGGGTTTAAACAATGATATTGAATCATTTTTTCAGATCCTCCTCTTCAAATGCATCTTCTATATCAGCCCCTGCAGGTACCATGGGAAATACTTTCAGGTCGCTGTCGATGTGGCAGTCCACCACGATGGGCTTCCTGCTCTTCAATGCTCTCTCCAATGCCGGGACCACTTCTTCTTTCTTCGTGATCCGGATGCCGTCCGCGCCCATGGCTTCCGCCACTTTTACGAAATCCACACTATCCTGGAGCACTGTATGGGAATAATGTTCTTTATAGAACAGTGTCTGCCACTGGCGGACCATCCCCAGCACATGGTTGTTGAGCACCAGCTCTACCAGCGGGATGTTGCAGCGCACGGCGGTGGCCAGTTCGTTCATGTTCATGCGGAAACAGCCGTCGCCCGCGATGTTGACCACTGTCTTCTCCGGCATCCCCAGTTTCGCGCCGATGGCCGCGCCCAGGCCGTAGCCCATGGTGCCCAGACCGCCGGAGGTCAGGAATCTCCTGGGCTTAGGATATTTATAAAACTGTGCGGCCCACATCTGGTGCTGGCCTACGTCTGTGGTGATGATCGCGTCGCCGTTCGTCAGTTCGTAGAGTTTTTCGATGATGTAGGGCCCGGTGAGCTGGTCCTGGTCATAACGCAGAGGATATCTCTCTTTGAGATCCTTGACATGGGCCAGCCATTCTCCGTGTTCCTGGGGTCTCAGACGCGCGTTCAATCTCTTTAGGATCTCTTTTACATCGCCGATCACGCTGGCGTCCACCACCACGTTCTTGTTGACCTCCGCCGGATCGATATCGAGCTGTAAGATCTTCGCGTTTTTGGCAAAATTCTTCGTGTTGCCGGTCACGCGGTCGCTGAGCCTTGAGCCGACTACGATCAGCAGGTCGCTGTCCGTCACGCCCAGATTGGACGATTTCGTCCCGTGCATGCCCAGCATACCTGTATAATACTCTTCCGTCCCCGGAAATGCCCCTTTTCCCATCAGGCTGTCGCAGACCGGCGCCTGGAGCGTGCGGGCCAGTTCTATCAGTTCTTCCTGGGCTCCGGAGATGGTCACGCCGCCTCCCACGAAGATAAAGGGCTTTGAGGCTTCCTCGATCATCTGCACAGCCCGGTCGATGTCCTCTTCTCGGATCCGCTCGACGGACCTTACGATCGCCTCCGGTCCTTTTGGCGTGTATTCGGCCTTCGCCCCGGTGGCGTCTTTGGTGATGTCCACCAGTACAGGACCCGGCCGGCCGCTCTTAGCGATATAAAATGCTCTGCGCAGGGTGTCTGCCAGTCCGTTTACATCCTTGACGATATAACTGTGCTTCGTGACGGGCATCACGATCCCTGCGATGTCCACTTCCTGAAAGGAATCTTTTCCCAAGAGAGGTCTGCCCACATTGGCGGTTATGGCGACCAGGGGTACGGAATCCATGTAGGCGGTGGCGATGCCGGTGACCAGGTTGGTCGCCCCCGGACCGGATGTGGCCAGACAGACCCCTACTTTTCCGGTGGCGCGGGCGTACCCGTCTGCCGCGTGGGACGCCCCCTGTTCATGGGATGTGAGGACATGGCGGATCTCATCTTTGTGTTCGTACAGCGCATCGTATATATTCAAGATCGCACCGCCCGGATACCCGAAGACTGTATCTACGCCTTGCTCTTTGAGACATTCGATCACGATTTCAGAACCTGTAAGCTGCATCTTATCTTTTCCTCCTAGTTCTTGTCCTGTATTTCCAAAATGGCCCCTCTGTTGCCGGAAGTCACCATGGAAGCGTAACGAGCCAGGTATCCCGTCGTCACTTTGGGCTCCCTCGGCTGCCATTTGGCTCTCCGGGCGGCCAGTTCTTCTTCTGAGAGTCTTACATCCAGTCTGAGGTTCGGGATGTCGATCTGTATGATATCCCCCTCTTCCAAAAGGGCGATCGGTCCTCCAACGGCCGCTTCCGGCGATACGTGCCCGATGGATGCGCCCCGGGATGCTCCGCTGAAACGTCCGTCGGTGATCAGGGCCACGCTCTCGCCCAGGCCCATCCCCGCGATCGCGGATGTGGGATTTAACATCTCCCGCATGCCCGGACCGCCTTTCGGACCTTCGTAACGGATGACCACCACGTCGCCGGAACGGATCTGCCCGCTTAAGATCGCCTGGCAGGCTTCTTCGTCGGACTCGAAGATCCGGGCGGGTCCTTCATGGACCATCATCTCCGCCACCACGGCGGAGCGTTTCACCACGCTGCCGTCCGGCGCCAGGTTGCCGGTCAGCACGGCCAGACCGCCTGTCTCGCTGTACGGGTCTTCGATCGGACGGATGACCTGGGGATCTTTGTTGACACAGCCTCTGATGTTCTCTCCTACGGTCTTGCCTGTGACCGTCATGCAGTCTGTGTGGAGCAGGCCCTTTTTGTCCAGCTCGTTCATGACGGCGTAGACGCCTCCGGCCTCGTTCAAGTCTTCCATATATGTGGGACCTGCTGGAGCCAGGTGGCACAGGTTCGGAGTCTTTTCACTGATCTCATTTGCAAACGTGATGTCAAAGTCCATCCCGATCTCGTGGGCGATGGCCGGGAGATGGAGCATGCTGTTGGTGGAACAGCCCAGGGCCATATCCACGGTCAGGGCGTTTAAGATCGCTTTCTCCGTCATGATGTCCCGGGGACGGATGTTCTTTTCATACATCTCCATGACTTTCATGCCCGCCTCTTTCGCGAGACGGATGCGGGCGGAATAGACCGCCGGGATCGTACCGTTGCCTTTTAGCCCCATGCCCAGCACTTCTGTCAGGCAGTTCATGCTGTTGGCCGTGTACATGCCTGA
>CAJTYN010000227.1 GCA_910584115.1 uncultured Lachnospiraceae bacterium | reverse complement strand
AAATCCGCAATCCCCCGGCGCTTTTGGTACTTTTCTCGCAGAAAAGTACACACCCCCTAAAGTGCAAAAAAGGACTGCCGTCCTCCGGTATCTCTCTTACCGAAGGACGACGGACCTCTCATCTTTAGAATATATGGTATCGCACGATCAGTCCCGCAAATACGATCGCGACCATAGAGAGCAGTTTGATCAGGATATTGATCGACGGCCCGGAGGTGTCTTTGAACGGGTCGCCTACGGTATCGCCCACGACTGCGGCTTTGTGGGATTCGCTCCCTTTTCCGCCGTGAGCGCCGCTCTCGATGTATTTTTTCGCGTTGTCCCATGCGCCGCCGGAGTTGGCCATCATGACCGCCAGGATGAATCCGCTGACCGTCGCGCCGCCCAACATACCGCAGATCCCGTTTACGCCCAGGATAAATCCTACGACCAGCGGGGAGACTACGGTCAGGATCGCCGGAAGGACCATCTCCTTCTGGGCGGACTTGGTACAGATATCCACACAGGACGCATAATCCGGCTCGGCTTTTCCTTCCATCAGACCGACGATCTCCTTAAACTGCCTCCGGACTTCCACCACGATGCTCTGCGCCGCGTTTCCCACGGCCTCCATGGTCAGGGAAGCGAACAAGAACGGGAGCATGCCGCCCACGAACAGCCCGATCAGGACCGGCGGGTTGATGATGCTCAGCTCGAACACAAAATCCGGATCGATGACCTGGATCTGCGCCACATAGGACGCGATCAGCGCCAGCGCGGTCAGGGCCGCGGAGCCGATGGCAAAGCCTTTTCCTGTGGCCGCGGTAGTATTTCCCAGGGAATCCAGGGCGTCTGTCCTCTTACGGACGCCTTCTCCGAGGCCGCACATCTCCGCGATGCCCCCGGCGTTATCCGCCACCGGGCCGTACGCGTCCGTGGCCAGCGTGATCCCCAGCGTGGAGAGCATCCCCACCGCAGAGAGGCCCACGCCGTAAAGCCCCTGGTTAAAAGTCGCATCCCCGATGCCGCCCGCGCCGCCGGATACGTGATAACTGATCAGCACGGACACGCTCACGATGATCACGGGCAGGACCGTGGAGAGCATCCCCAGGGACAGGCCGCCGATGATGATCGTGGCCGGACCAGTCTCCGATGTAGCCGCCAGCTTCTGCGTCGGCTTATATGTATCCGAAGTATAATACTCCGTCGTGACCCCGATCAGGATCCCCGCCAGCAGGCCCGATAAGATGGCAAAGAAGAAACCGATGTTCTCCTTGCCCAGCCCGTAATAGATCAGGGGATAGGCCGCCACCGCGATGATCGCGCCGCTGATCCAGGTACCTCTGCGCAGCGCGGACAGAAGGGATCTCTGGGTAGCGTCTTCCTTCGTCTTGATGAAGAATGTCCCGATGATGGACGCCACGATCCCGATCGCGGCCATGATCATCGGGATGATCACCCCGTCAAAGCCAAATCCGGCCGCTACCGCCAGCGCCGCCGTGGATATGATCGATCCCACATAAGACTCATACAGGTCGGCCCCCATCCCGGCCACGTCCCCTACGTTGTCACCCACGTTATCCGCGATGACCGCAGGGTTCCTCGGGTCGTCCTCCGGGATCCCGATCTCCACTTTGCCCACCAGGTCAGCGCCCACATCCGCCGCTTTTGTAAAGATACCGCCGCCCACGCGGGCGAACAGCGCCATAGCGGACGCGCCCATCCCGAAGGTGAGCATGGCGGAGGTGATGGCCTGGATCTGCGCCTCCTCAAAAGTCTTCCCGACCTCCACGACCACATGGGCCGGATCGGCATACCAGAATTTCAGGATATAGAACCACAGGGAAATGTGCAGAAGGCCCAGCCCCACGACGACGAACCCCATGACAGCCCCTGATGAGAAAGCCACCTTCAATCCGGAATTGAGGCTCTTGCTGGCCGCCTGAGCCGTACGCGCGTTCGCCGCCGTGGCGATCTTCATGCCGATAAACCCCGACAAGGCCGAGAAAAATCCCCCTGTCACGAAGGCAAAGGGCGCGAACATGGTCAGAAAACCTCCGAAGCCCAATCCCAACAAGACTACAAACAATACTGCAAAAAAGACGATCACGCCCGTATACTGCCGTTTCAGATAAGCGTTCGCGCCTGCGCGGACCGCTGCCGAGATCTTTTTCATCTGGTCAGTGCCCTCGTCCTCTCTCAAGACTCTGCGTGCCAGATAGACCGCAAAGAACAGCGCGATACAAGATCCTATCGGCGCTAAGATTGTCAGATCCATAACTTTTTACTTCCTCCCTTGTACATTATATAGTTTTAAGCATTTAAACACCCCATTTAAATACCTTTCAGTAAGGATACCAATTTTTGTCTGATAATACAAGGGATTTTTTTACAGATCATTGGGAATCATATGTCTTTTTGTAAAAATCAATAGAAATATGCCCTGATCTTTGTATATATACCACAAACGTTTTCTGCCTATCATACGATCTTTGGATCTCTCTGGCAATTTCGCTCTGCCCGTCAGCGGAGTTTTTTCAAGATCTCATCCAGATCCTCTGTGGGCGGCTGGCAGCTCTCACCCTCGCAGAGATAATACGCGGCCCGCTCCCCGAAGGGGTACGCCCCGGTATAAGGCGCCAGACGCTCCAATGCGTCCGCATTTTCCGGTGTCTTCACCAGGATCGAGAGTCCGCCCTCCGGAAGGGATGCCAGGCTGCGCCTGATCGACGTCATTTCTTCTCTGCCGGCCGCTGGCAGCACACAGACCAGCTCCCTGGAGGGATACAGCACTTCCATCATGGCCAGCAGCGAAAAACAATACCCGGACGGGTACTCTTTCGCCTGTCCCGCCAGAAATGAGAGCTGCTGGTCGCGCAGCCCGATCCATCCCGGCTGAGCCGTCAGGCTGGCCAGGCTGCAGAGCACATGGGCGGCGGCTGTATTCCCGGAGGGCATGGCGCCGTCGAGGGCCTCCTTGGGCCGGCTGATCAGCTGTTCCCCGTCGGATGCGTAGAGGTAGAATCCGCCGTTCTCTTCATCCAGAAAACATGCGGCCATCTCCTCCGCGATCCGGACGGCCTCCTCCAGATAGGATACCTCGAACACTGTCCGGTACATGGCCAGCAGCGCCCAGGCGTAGAACGCATAGTCGTCCAGATTTCCCCGATGCCGGGCCTCCCCGTCCCGATAGCGCACCAGCAGACGGCCGTCCGCCCCTATGAGGGACTGCCGGATAAAAGCGAGGCTCTTTTCTGCCCGTGAGAGACATTGCTCCAGGATGGGCATCTGCGCCAGCGCCTCCTCTCCCTCCAGGCGGAACGCGGCCCTGGCTCCTTTGGCGCAGGCGGCGGCCATCATGCTGTTCCAGGACGTGAGGACTTTATCGTCCTTGTGCAGCGGATAGCGGTCCCTGCGGTATCCGTAGAGCTTTTCGCAGTCCGACCTGGTGTCCGGATCCGGGAGCCAAGGCCCTTCTTCTCTGAGAAGGTTTGGGATGCCCATCCCCTCAAAATTTCCCTCCGCCGTGATCCCATGCCGTTCACAGAACGCCCGGCCGCGCGTCTCGCCCAATACCCGGCAGACTTCCCCCGGGGACATGCCGTAATACTTTCCTTCCACGCCCTCGCTGTCCGCGTCCTGGCCGCAGAAAAATCCGCCTTTTTCCCCGGTGAGCTCCCGGAATACATAGGTAAAGATCCTCCCCGCCGTCCACAGGCACCACCCGGCCCCGGTCTGCTCCCAGCACTCCAGATATGTGTAGGCCAGAAGGGCGTTGTCGTAGAGCATTTTTTCAAAATGGGGGATCAGCCACTGCCGGTCCGTGGAATAGCGGGAAAAGCCGCCGCCGATGTGATCGAAGATCCCGCCCTTCATCATGCAGAGCAGGGTCTGGGCTGCCACATACTCCAGCGTCTTATTCTCCTGCAGCCGGCTGTAGCGCAAAAGGAATAGGAGGTTGTGGGGCATCGGGAATTTGGGCGCCTTCCCAAAGCCTCCGTATTCCTGGTCAAAAGAGCGGAGGAGCTCCCCCGCGGCCTGATGCAGCAGCGGCATCTCGGGCCAGGGCTTTTCTGCGG
>CAJTYN010000226.1 GCA_910584115.1 uncultured Lachnospiraceae bacterium | reverse complement strand
AAGGACAACTGCATTTCGAGTGCAGCTCGTTATGACCACTTCGATAACTCTCCTTTTTTCCACACCCCCATCTTACATGGATCTGATCAAAAAATCAAGTTTTTTTTTACAGGCATCGTCCGATCTGATAGACGATGAACGTGATCACCCAAGCGACGGCCAGCTGGAACAGAGCGGAAAAGATCATCCAGCGGGTGCTGTCCGCCTCCTTGCGGATGGTGGCCAGGGCTGCCGCGCAGGGGATGTAGAGCAGGCAGAAGACCATCAGGCAGAAAGCATTGAGCGCTCCGAAACCGGCGGCGCCGAGGATCTGGGCCATCGTATCCATGCCGGCCCCGGGGGTGGCTGCGGGTACGCCGAAGAGGACGGTGCAGCTGGAGACGACGACTTCCTTCGCGGAGATCCCCGCGATCAGGGCGACCGCGATCTGCCAGAAGCCCAGGCCGATGGGTGCGAAGAAGGGCACGAGAACGTGGCCCAGGACCGCGCCGAAGCTGTCGGCCATCTCGGAGGTGTATCCGTGGGGGCCGAAGTTCAGGATCACCCACATGAGGATGGAGGCCACGAAGATGGTCGTCCCGGCCTTTGTGAGGTAATCTTTGACTTTCTTCCATACATAGATGGCCACGGAACGGGAGCTGGGGGCTTTGTATTCCGGCAGCTCGATCAGTAAGTAGTTCTCGGCTTTTTTGCGGTCGATCAGGTGGAGGATGGCGGCCACCAGGATCGCGACGGCCAGTCCGATCAGGTACATGGAGTAGGCCACCAGCATGGCGTGTTTTTCAAAGAACATGCCGGCAAATAATATGTAGATGGGCAGGCGGGCGCTGCAGCTCATAAATGGCGTGATGAGCATGACCTTGAAACGGTCGCGTCTGTCTTCCAGCGCCCGGGAGGCCATGATCGCGGGGACCGTGCAGCCGAAGCCTAGGATCATCGGGATGAATGCCCGCCCCGAGAGGCCCAGCCTGCTCATGACCCCTTCCATGACATAGGCCACCCGCGCCATGTAGCCGCTGTCTTCCAGTATGGCCAGCGCCAGGAACAGGATGAAGATGTTCGGGAGGAACGTTAGGATCCCGCCCACCCCGGCGAGCACCCCGTCCACCACCAGGGACTGGAGCATGTCGTTGACCCCTAAGGAAGTCATCCCGCCGCTGATCAGGGCGGAGAGGCTCTCGATGGCCGATTCAAAATAGCCTTTGAGCCAGTCGCCGACGGTGAACGTCAGGAAAAAGACCACGGCCATGATCCCCAGGAAGATGGGGATGCCCCAGATGCGGTGGGTCAGCGCCCGGTCGGCTTTTTCGGTCAGGGCCTCCTGGCGGTCTTTGTTGATCAGGACCTCTTTGATGATCTCCTGGATGAAATCGTATTTCTCATTGATGATATCCGATTCGTAATTCCTGTCGATCACGTTGGGAAGGTCCACCGGGTAACTGGCGGTGATCTCTTTGTCCTGTTCCAGGAGCTTGATCGCGTGCCAGCGGTAATTCGTAAGATCCGGATATCGCTGCTCGAGCGCCGCGATGATCAGGTCGATCTTATCCTCGATGCGGTCGCTGTAGACCATGGCGTATTCTGTATGATGGTCGTGCTGATGCTGCGGCGTATACTTGTGATGGTGGATCAGGCGCTCCGGATCCGCGCAGCCCTTGTGGTGGGCGGCGGCGTGGAGCAGCACGTCCAGCCCGGTGCGCTTTCTGGCCGAGACGGGGATCACCGGTATGCCCAGCATCTCCGGCAGACGGTGTGTGTCGATCTCCATCCCGCGTTTCTCCACGATGTCCATCATGTTCAGCGCCAGGACCACGGGTTTTCCCAGCTCCAGGAGCTGCAGGGTCAGATACAGATTCCGCTCCAGGGCGGAAGCGTCGGCCACGTCGATGATCACGTCCACTTCATCGCTCAGGATGAATTTGCGGGAGACTTGTTCTTCCATCGTATAGGAAGTCAGGCTGTAGGTGCCGGGCAGGTCCACCAGGCGTATGTTCAGGTCGTGATCCCTGATCGCGCCTTCCACTTTCTCGACCGTGACGCCCGGCCAGTTGGCGACCTTTAGGTTCGCCCCCGTGTATGCGTTGAAGAGCGTCGTCTTCCCGCAGTTAGGATTTCCGATAAAACCGATCGTTAGATTTTCACGCATATTAAGATCACCCCACCAAGATATTTTTTGTGATGTTGCGCCCGAGGGCAAAACGGGTCCCGCGGACTTTGACGATGAGGACGCCGTGGCTCTTGCTGTTTAAGACAGTGATGGAAGAGCCGCGGGTCATCCCCAGGGCTTCCAGGCGTTTCTCCATATTTATCGGTAATCGGATGTCTTGGATCGTGTGGTCCTCACCGATCTTTCCTTCAGAAAGGTACATGCGATGCCTCCTTTTTTAGCAGTCGTTATACATATTTGTCGATACTCTTATTATGCGATAAAATGTCGTAAAAAGGAAGCCCCTAATTTTTCCCCTGTCTACATACAGCACAGATCTTTCATAAAATTTATGGAAAAAATGTTGTGATATCAGGCAGATCAGCGTATAATAGACTCAACGACGGATCGTTATCATACAAATGTGCTCTGAAATGGAGAAGAGGGAGGGAGTAAAAATGGACGTTTTTACATTAGCAGCCAACAGAAAGTCAAACCGTGAATTTGCCAAGAGGGAAGTGAGTGGGGACAAACTTGAGGAACTGAAAGGATATTTCGCATCCTGTCCCCGTCTGGTGCCGGACATCGACGTGGAGATGCTCATCTTAGGCGAGGATGCGACAGAAAAGTTAAATGCCTGCGTGGGGTACCACAGATTTCTGATCCAGGCATTTCATTATATCGTGCTCTTATCTGATGTGGACGAGCATTACCTGGAAAATGCCGGATACATAGGTGAAGAGCTGGTGCTGAAGCTGACAGAGATGGGGATCTCGACCTGCTGGGAGACGATCGCGGATGAGCCGCTCCTGAAAAAGAGACTGCATCTGTCCAGCGACAAGGCAGTGGCGGCAGTGATCGCTTTTGGATACGAGGATGCGGGGCTGTTCGCGAGGCTGGGGATCAAGAGCCCGGCGGAGATCTTCCTGAAGAAAAAGCCAGATGCTCCCGTGCCGAAGCTGACGATCCCGCAGATGATCTACGGCGGCGAATGGGGAGGAGCAGAGACGATCTCCGCGCTGGATCCGGACGAGGATCTCTACAGGGCCTGTGCGGCGGCCTGCTATGCGCCTTCTTTCCTGAACCGGCAGCCTTGCCGCCTGATCCATGACGGGGACAAGATCGTGCTGGTGGATGTCCAGGATGATCTGACAGGCGCCGCGGACGCTAAATTGAACCAGGGGATCGTGATGATGCATTTTGAGGGCGCGGTCTCCAGACAGAGCAGCGGGTTTAAAGGATGGAAGCTGGAGGCTCTGGACAAAGACTATAAGCTGCCGGAAGGCGCTTACGCAGTGGGCTATCATCAGATATAAGAATAAGAGTTTTCCCAGGAAACAGGCATGTCTGCGCGGTCAGATATGTCTGTTCCTCTTTTGTGGACTTAAATTAGTAACAATTTATTCATTGTTTCTTTGGGGAGAAAGTGATAGAATAAGATACGATTGCATGATCATTCGGAGAACAGGAGTAAACAGATGAGTATTTGGACAAAGATCTTTGGCACGCACAGCGAGCATGAAGTGAAGCGTATCTGCGGCATCGTAGATAAGATAGAAGCACTGAGACCGTCTATGCAGGCGCTGGATGACGCGGCGCTCGCGGATAAGACACGGGAGTTCAAGATGCGGCTCTCGAAAGGGGAGACGCTGGACGATATCCTCCCAGAGGCGTATGCCGTCGTGCGGGAAGCGGCGAGAAGGGTCCTGGATATGGAACATTACCGGGTGCAGCTGATCGGAGGCGTGATCTTGCATCAGGGGCGCATCGCCGAGATGAAGACCGGTGAAGGTAAGACCCTGGTGTCGACCCTCCCGGCTTACCTCAATGCCCTGGAAGGGCGCGGCGTACACATCGTGACGGTCAACGATTACCTGGCCGCCCGTGACGCCGAGTGGATGGGCGAGATCCATAAGTTCCTCGGCCTCACAGTGGGCGTGGTGCTCAATTCCATGGA
>CAJTYN010000225.1 GCA_910584115.1 uncultured Lachnospiraceae bacterium | reverse complement strand
GCCACCAGCGAGAAACTGCAAATTGAGTGGAAAATCTGACGGCGGGCATACCGTCAGACCAGTACCTTTTTATGCCCTTGTCCATTGTAGTTCCCCGTAAATGCCACCTTCTTTAGATTCGTGAAGAACTTCATAATCTTCCCCAATATCACGCCCAGAGTCTCTCCGTTGGCTATGTTCTCCCGAGTCTCTGCCTGCTCAAAAGCGGGTGTCTCATCCTCGATCGGTCCCCCGCCCGTTCCCTCTATCGCCTCCTCGATGACGGCGAACCGCTCCTCTGCGTCCGCTGCCAGCATGACCGCCCCCGCGCTGCTGATGGATACGGTCGCCGCATCGCTCACCTTAGCGCAATACTCCTGGACGATCTGGGCGGGAGCACCGCCGGTATATGCTGGCAGATAGTCCCCGGTATCGCCTTTCGCCACCGTGATGCTGTAGCCCTCGTTCACCAGTGCCTCCCCTGTCACCGGATCCTGGTTCGTGACAAGGGCCGTCAGCCTCACACCCCCGCCGGATATGACATTGACCGATGATAGTGTATAGCTGTTCTTTTCGGATCTCAGTGCGGCGCATCCTCTCAGTGCGGACGATGTTTTTTCGTCCGCTGTGTATGTCCCGTCTCCCGTTACCATCCGGGTGAACTGTATGGTCGCCAGCCCCGCCTGGACCTTATCCAGTAGGGTGAATCCCGCGTCTGTTATGACCGCGTTGTTGTATAGCTGTGACATATCGTACCTCCTCCATCCTGATGCTGTGACATCCTCGCTCTAATAACTGGGCTGTCCGGTCCTGAGCACGAATGCCCAAAAGACCACATCGCCGATGCGTACTTCGCCGTGCTCCTCTGTCTGGCCCAGGTTGCTATCGGAAAAGACCTTTATAGTACGCGTGCCGTCATCACCGACCTCCATGAAAGCCTTATAGGAAAGACAGCTGAACGCACAGGCGAGACGGCCCGCCGTTCCTTCGACATATCTACTGTATAACGACTTGACATCCAGGGAAAAGAACACATCCAACATACAGGCATAACGGCCGGGATGCGCCAACATGTTGCCAAAAAATCCGTCTGTGTCCTTATATGGTGACACATATGTCCCGATCCACCCCGTGCCTCCCTCGACGGTCGCCCATGTGAAGTTCTTGAACGCTAGCTTATCATAGTATACCGCCCCCGATTCATACGGTATCTGTGCCCTCTGGAGTTTTCCTTCAGAGTTTAAGGCTGGCCACTCCGTTCACCGCGCCCTTATCCGCGTTGGTCAGTACCCCGTCGGGCACCTTCCCGGCATCCCGTATCATCTCTTCCAGTGTCTCATGCGCCGTCTTGGCGGCCTGTATCGTGACGAACGTCCTTGTGAGGGCCGTTATCTGTGTCCTGAGTTTTTCCAGTTCTTCCTCCATCTCTTCCGCCGTGATGAACCGTCCGGCGCAGATGATGGTCACCTGGGCGGCGTTGCTGACCTCGGCATAAAACTCCACCGTGATATAGGCCGGCATCAGGCTGTTGTACGCGGGCATGTAGTCCTCCTAGCCCTCTACCGCCGTCGCGATGGCATAGAGGATCTCGCCCTCATCAGGGTCCGTCGCGTACAGCCCGACCTCCTTCACGTGGTAACCTTCCGTCAGGTTGCCGGATGCCTGCTCGTTGGTGATCGTGAACCGTGCTGATACGGTCGTACCGTTCAGGACGGACAGCTTGTCGAACGGGAACTCCTGCCGCTGGTCCTTCAGGGCCGTCTTGTCCGTGAGCGTCTCATCAGCCCCATAGGACCCGTTCCCGGAGACTGCCCGCGTGAACTGGATGCCGGTCTGTCCTGCCTGGGCTTTCGCCAGCAGGGCGATCCCCTTCTTTGTCAGTACCGCCTTGTTGAAGTTTGCCATGTCACTCTCCCTCCTCTATGCTGTTCCTGTAGTACGGCACGAACGCCACCCCGATATACCGCTGCTCCTTGATCATGGGCTCCTCCTTCGGTACGGTCGCCCCGGGTGTGGATACGGCGCACGCGCCGACGTACTGCCTGACCCTGGCTGCCCGCATGTTCCGCGGTATGACCACATACTCCCTCGTGTATGGGGCAAGGACCTTCACACGGTCCGTCAGGGGCCGTATCCGATCATCGTCCAGATGCTCCAGGATGCCGTCCAGCAGCGCCTAGGAGGGAAGGGAACCGTCCTTTAACAGCACTCTCACTTCCACCTCGCAGGGCTTTGGGCTTGAGACGTTCACGGACCCGACGGCCGCGCCATACGCCTTCGTGTGGTAGATGTACGCATCCCTAGGGCCGGCAACGGAGTAGGCTGACGGAGCCAGGTAGACCCGTTCCGCCAGGCTCTCATCGTCCTCTATGTCCGCGCCTCCCTGGCTCTCCTCGATGTTGGACACGCCGGATACATAGGGCAGCAGGTCCACCAAGGTGTTGATACTCCCCCACGGGGATGCCGCTCCCGGCCGCCCCCGTCGCCAGGCACCTGCAGGGGACGTCGACGTACATGTCCCCCGGCACGATCTCATCGTACCCTGACGTCGCGAAATAGATCCCGTCCCCACTGGTGACCCTGGTCCCGGCGGGGATCCCCACCGCGTCCCCCCGAGGAGCAGCCAGCCGGAAGCGCACGGTCACCTCGGCTGCCTGGGCGGGTAAGCGCGTGACGCCCTTATTAGCGGCAATGTTGTCCAGGAACTCCCCGTAACTGTATTTGATCAAATCCTGCTTTCCTGCCCGGTCCACGTACAGCAGAGCCTAGTAGATCAGCACGGAGCAGGCGTACAGGGTCAGCGTGACCGGATCGCCCTCTTCAGGCTGACCTTCTCCTTGGTGATCTGCTCATATTTCTCCTCGTAGCTCCTGACCAGGAGGGCCTGCACATCGTCCAGGGTCATGCTGTCGATGAAGCTCACCTCTGGCAGGTTACTGATCTCCGCTATCATATCCATCCCTCCATCTCACTGCGACCCGCGCATCGACTGTCCCGTCGATATCCGCGTCCACCTGGACCTCGGCTATATCTATCTCCGGGATATACACGTCCACTTTTTCCTCCAGTTCCACACCGAACGCGCTGGCCACCTCGTAGCATGGCGCGTCCAGGTAGTCCCCGGCCAGGCCGAACCCCCGGCTCCCGGGGATCGTGCGCTCCCGGGCCAGGATTAGGGACTCCAGCTGCGCGTTCACCCGCTCTATGGACGTATCCCCATCAACGGGAACGATCTCTATCCTGCCTGTCTCCCTCATGGGGCACCTCCTTTAGTCATACTCAGTAAAAGTCAGGCTCAGTGTCGCCCGTGCCAGCTCACCCTTGTTCCAGATCTCATCCCAGGACTCGCTGATGGACTCCAGGTACATCTTGCCCTTTCCCACTTTCTTGCCGCCTACGTACAGGTAGTCTATCTTCCCCTTCTCGCAAGCTTTCTCCAGCTTCTCTATGACATCCTTTGGGCTGGCGCCCAGGTGCGCGGACACGACCACCTCCATGGTCACGCTGGACGCATCGGGGCCCTAGAACTCTTTCTTCGGCTTCTCGTTGATAATCGGATGGTCCGTCCATCGGCCCTTGACCGTGCGCTTGAAGTCCTTGAAGGACAGCACCTTATCGGAATTGACGGAGAACTTTATGTGCCTGCCCCAGTTGCCCACCTTCGCCATATCATCCTCCTGTCTGCCCCTGGTCCGTATCTGGTCCCGGGATCGGGTCTTTTTCCGGTTCTGGGTCCTTCAGCTCATCCTCCGGGCGCAAGCCCATGATCGTGGAGAGGCTCACCAGACCCGCCCTCTTATCCTTGAAGTACATCCGGCCTTCCTCCGGCCGATACTCGATGTATGCCTCCCCCGGCTCATGTTGATAGATCAGCCGTTACCTGATCTCCCTCTGTCAGATATCTATCCCAACATTCAATACACTCTTTTAACCCCTCGCCAAACTCAGTCTGCAAAAACTCTGCCTTATCCATTTTCGTGGCCGAGTCATCTCCACTTGCCGTTATTTTATCTTGATAGTCTATCTTTCCTCTGTTCTTCATCTGCCCATCCTTTGGTACACGACAGTCCGCGTCTTGTGGTTCCCTTTTGAGTCAACGAATGGGATCCTTGTCGGATAATCGTTCTCCT
>CAJTYN010000224.1 GCA_910584115.1 uncultured Lachnospiraceae bacterium | reverse complement strand
GCACCATGCCGTTTAAACTTCCAGCCATTGTTTTCTAATAGCTTGATCAGGTCTTTTGTTTTCATTCAGCTCTCTCCTTTGAAATTTGCGGTCCTTCGCCGCCAGCCGGAATGCTTTTTCCATTGTGGGTGTAAGTTCGGGAGAGTCCTCATCAAATATGACCTCTTTTTTTGTTGCTTCTTTTATCTGATCGATCTGTTTTTCTGTAGGTTTTTGGTTTTCATCCAAAATAACTGTCCGTATCATGATAAATCCCTCTTTATTTTCATGAATGTTTTACGCAAAGATCGCAAAACTTCTGTAGTGCCCTTATCTTTGACCTTATATCTGTATTATACACGTAAATATTACGCATGCCAAGGAGGATACGATAAAAATACGTGTTCTGTATATTCTTCTCGCAATCACATGCATAAAGGGATCCTTCATAATTCCTATAAAACTTTCATTTATAGCGAAACCCCTGCATTCCCTGAATGTGTGCGGGACCTGGCGGAAGGCCGAAGGCGGAAAAAGACAACAAAGAAACAGGAAAGGAGAAAAAGGATGAAGAGAAAAGCAAGGAGATTCTTGAGCGGATGCCTGGCGGCGCTGCTGCTGGTGAGTGCCATCCCTGTGGAGGCGGCGTCCGGCAATACGCAGGAAGCGCGGCAGGAAGAGGAGAGCATCAACAGCAAGATCCTCACAGAGCCGGAACAGGCGTCGGAGGAAATCCAGGGGACGGAGCAGATTCCGGAGGAGGCCCAGGAGCCGGAAGAGACGCCGGAGGAGGCGGGGAACGCCGGGGCGGTCCTGCCTGGAGTGGATGTGGACGTGCAGCCGGAGCTTGAGGAAGATCCGGCCAGGCTAAATGAACAGATGGAGATTGTGGAGGAACTGCTGGGGGACAACGCGGAGCAGGCCCTGGCCGGGGAAGGAGAGGATGACGGGCTTCCGATGGTGCGGCTGGGGGATGATTATTTTGCGGTGGTGAAGACGGACGGGAGCCTGTGGGTGTGGGGAGATAATGGATACGGCCAGTTGGGGGACGGAACGACGACCGATCGCCATGAGCCGGTGAAGGTGATGGAGGGAGTCAGGAGCGTGACCGTGGCCGTGTCCGAGTGTAGTGCAGCGATCAGGACGGACGGGAGCCTGTGGATGTGGGGAGATAATTGGTACGGCCAGTTGGGGGACGGAACGACGACCGATCGCCATGAACCGGTGAAGATCATGGACTTAGTGACCCCAACCGGGGACGATCCCGCGCCGCCCACTCCAGCCGCCGATACATACACCCTCACCCTGGATCCTTCCGCCTCCGCCAGGGTCACGGACAGAACATTCACCATTTCGGGGAAGATCGGTCTGGAGGGTGGCGGTAAGAAGACTTTAACCCAATGGAGAGAGATCCTGGGCCGTATCGGATGGAGCGCGGATGAAGATGTCAGTGTCGATGTTGCCTGCCGGGAAGATTTCAGAGCTGGCGCCGGGATCGGCGGCGGTGAAGAGTCTGTGGATCTCATCGTGACGGCCACACCGGCCAATGTGGGGACGACGGAACTGACCGGCACGTTCGAGGGCGCGTCCGCCACTTGTGCGGTGACGATCGAGCGGGACCAGGCGGACGACACGCTCCAGGAGGCTCTCGCGGATTTTGATGAAGTCCTCTACCGCGCCAGGAGCGTTTATGACCGGAACTCTGGCTCCGTGCTAAATACCCTAAATGCCCAGGTGGCGGGCCGAACCCCGTCCATGGTGATGTACAGCGCGGCAAGAGAAAACAACTTGACATTTTTCGCAGAATCCTGGAATGGGCTGCAGGCGGTCCTAGGAGCCATCGACGACCCGTCCACTCTGTTGGATAAGCCGTTGAAAAAGACTGAACTGTACGAGGGGATCATCTTTGCCCTGTTTGAAGTGGCTTCAGAGAAGACGACCACAATGGAATATGATATCATAAAAGATATGAATTCCTTGTTCGGTATCATGAAGACGGATATGAAAACTCTTTATGATATCAATATTTACGAGAATTATGATATGTCAAAATTGACGGATGGGCAGAGAGAACGGATCTGGACGGTCACAGAGGATTATTTTAGGTCGTACGGTTTTTCGGGGGATATCTGTAAATATTTGACCCAGATCAAAGATCTGGTCGAGATTGGGTCTTCAGGTATGAAAGCGATAGATTTTATAAAATATATGCTTTCATGCGTCGCCGTTTTGCAGATGTCTGAGGGATATAAAGCGGTCTTACGGGATATGTGCGGCCTCTGCCCAAGTGATAACCTGGAGCTGAAGACTGCCCTGCTGGATTGTGTCAGTATGATGGAGGCCGGCACGGTTGGTTTCATTTCCATAACTATAATGATCGCTAAAGGGATAGCAGTCGCTGGAAAAGACGGTGAAGATGGGCGCACTGGTCGATGTCCGCACTCTGATGGTCGGGGCTTTTGAAAAAGAACGGGACGCTTTTGGGGCTTCACGCACCAAGGAAAATGCCGAGAATTTTTTGTCTGCGATCGATGTCGCTTATCAGTATCTGGACGAAGACTGTGAAGGTGCAAAAGGCTTTGTGAGTGCTGTCTCAGGATCCCTGATCTCGAAGATCCAGTCCGCCTTTGGCGTTACCAATGAAAATAAACTGCTTGATCAGATAGCTTCTACAAAGTTCAACTATGCCCATACATACGACCGACTAAACGTGGGCTGGGTCTATGATCTGGAGGAAGATCATCCGGTCCTGTACGATAAATATAAAAATATCATAGATGCCTGCAATAAAAAGTACAAGATCGCCTGCCCGGTCAATGTCTATGTTTACGACAGCACAGGGGCGGTGGCCGCGTCTGTGGTAGATGGTATACCCTACTGCGCGGACGACCAGAAATTCACGGTCGCCGTTATTGGAGACGAAAAAGAGTTCTGGTTCTACGATGACACCGAACCCTACACCATCCGATACGAAGGCACAGACAGCGGCACGATGGACATCACCATCGAGGAATACGACGACAACAAGGATCTGACGCGGACCGTGAAACATACAGATGTCCCGCTGACCGGGGAGCAGATATATACTTCAACGGAGAACGGGGCTTCCGGCAGGGATATATACCGGCTGGAACAGCCGGACACGGGTGCGGTCATCGAGCCGGTAGCCGACACAGCCGATGAGAACGCCCCCTCTTACACGCTGACGATCAAGAATGGCTATATGGCGGACGGCACGAACCTGGGCGCGACAGGCAGTTTCCAGGCCGGAGAGAAAGTCGTGATCTACGCCAAGATCCCAGACGGCGCTGCATGGACTGGCTGGATTTCTGATGCATCTGAGGATATTTTCTCAGAACAGAGTCCTGAGAAAACGACGATCGTGATGCCCTCTCATGATGTTACGGTCAGCGCGTTATACAGCGCAGCGGCAGAACCCAGCGCAACGCCCGAGCCAAAACCAGTAAACGCCAAAAACCAGAGATCCGGAAAAGCCTATTACGATGTGTCCCCAAAAGGCACTGCCAAATATTTAAGGCCAACGAAAAAAAGTTTCCAATCCGTTAAGATCCCTTCAACGATCAAGGTCAAAGGCGTAGCTTACAAAGTAACATCCATTGGAAATAAAGCGTTCATCAACAACAAAAAACTAAAGAATGTGACCATTTCCGATAACATCACCACGATCGGGAACAGCGCGTTCCAGGGCTGTAAGGCATTGAGGACGGTGACGATCGGGAAGGGCGTAAAGACGATCGGTCAAAAAGCATTCTACGGCGACAGCAGACTGACGGCGGTCACCATAAGATCCATGGCCCTCAAGAAAGTCGGTGGCAGGGCGCTTTACGGCATTCACAAAAAAGCCGTGGTCAAAGTGCCGAAAAAGAAACTCTCCGCCTACAAAAAACTATTTAAAAATAAAGGGCAGAAAAAGACCGTGAAGTTTAAGAAGATATAGGGCCAGATCCGAGACGTTGACAAGCGCATACAGCATCGGCTATACTGTCAAAAAATACGGAGGATCCCAATTCTCATGGTAAAATGTAGAATTATGTAGAAACACATGATATAATAGGCTCGTTACCGCCCCTAGACTGGTGACAGAAAGGGGGTGTCTTACTTGGAATCATTCATATCCTTTATCATCT
>CAJTYN010000223.1 GCA_910584115.1 uncultured Lachnospiraceae bacterium | reverse complement strand
CGCGATCCCCCGGCGCTTTTGGTACTTTTCTCGCAGAAAAGTACACTACAAAGATCTGAGCGGCCGCGGATCGTACAAAATATCAATGAAATTTAAGCTATTTACAGAATTTAGAGTTTTCTCATTTATGACAGCTTATCACCCAGCCCTGTATCGTCTCATCATCGCCAAAAGTGTGATCCCAGCACGCCTGCTGGTCTATTTCTATATTCTCTAACGCATTTACCGGGCAGATATCCACGCAGGCATTGCATCCAAGGGAGTAATGAAAAAGCCGCAGCACAAAAAGGCTGCAGCTTTATGATACCCTATCATCTCCAATATGTAAAGAACGTCTGTCCTTTATACGTAAATGCGCCCGAACGGCTGGTGAGTCCCGCTCCCGCGTACGCGGACGGGGTCATGAAGAAGAGACAGTCGAAATCTTTCTTCCCGTTGGACTTCGCCAGTACATTCGTGAGATATTTTGTGCGTTTCGTCTTGTTCTTCTTGTAGGCATTATACATGACGTACGCCCTGTCCACCGCTTTTTCCGCTGTCTCATATCCCACCACATCTGTGTTGAGCAGCCTTTTTTGCAGCGCCCCGTCCCAAGTGACGGCGAACTGCCCCTTCTGGTAGATCACGTACCGGACAGACCGCGGGAAACTGTACTGGCCCGGCAGTGTGCGGTTCAGGATCACCATGGCCGTAGCGGTCATTCCCTGCAGCCCCTGGTTCCCGGCCTCACAGTATACCGTCGCCGCCAGCAGCTCCTTGTCACTGATCTTCCCGCTGGCCACGCCCGGATGCTTCGCGTATTCCTTCTGCAGGATATAGCTCCTCCGGTCGCTGTCCACGACCTTGATGTCCCCGTTTGCGTTGTATGTAAAATTCTGTGTCTCTGTGGCGATCCCGTTCTTATCGAATGACCAGGTCTTTCCCCCGATGGCCAGCGTCTCGTTCACGGCCATGACGCCATTTGACTTCAGGTAATAGCGGTTGCCGTCCAGCGTCAGCCAGCCGACTTTTCGCTTGCCGTTCTCGCCGTAGTAATAATATTTACCGCCTGTTTTTTTCCAGGAAGACGTCAGCATCACGCCGTTGGACTGGAAATTGTACCAGGCGCCCCCGATCTGGAAGCTCCCCGTCCTGCGGCAGCCGATCGGATAGCTGACGCCCTTTTCCACCGTGTCCTTCGGATTAAAGTAATACGTCTTCTTGCCTACTTTGCTGAGTCCCGTCAGCATCACGCCGTCGCTCCCCAGACGATACCGACGCCCGTTGGATGTCTTCCATTTGCTGACCAGGGCGACGCCGTCCGCGTCCATATAATACCATTTTGACTTGGCTTTCACCCATTTATCCTTAGCCATCGCGCCGTCTGAGCTGAAGTAATAGATCTTCTTGGAGATCTTATGTAATCCTCTGAACATCCTTCCCGTCTTCTGGGAGAGGAAATAGCGGTTCCCTTTCCAGTCGAGCCAGCCTTTTTTCAGGGCTCCGTTCTTGTAATAGTACCAGTATCCCCCCTCCTGCTCCCATCCTGTGAATGTCTTGGATGCGGCAGATACCTCCCTGGGCTGGGACAGCGCACAGGCTAAAGGCAATGCCAGTACAAAGAGCATCAGAAATAGATATCCCGTTCTTTTCAACCTGTTCTTCATCTTCTCCTCCTGCTTTCCTGTATCTCCTGCCTCTTGTATTTATTAAGTATATATTAATTTTATATGAATGTCAATAGGGGTATCCGTTGGGAAATGTATCAAAAAAGATAATATTTTGTTAAATGATGAAGCAGACCAGCCCTCCCTTGCTGTCGTTGACGATCTTCTGCATGGATTCCTGCAGTTTTCCCTGGCTCTCCTCTCCGATGACCGCGATCTTCGAGCGGATCCCGTCCTCCACCAGCTGTTCGATGGATTTCCCGAAGATGTTCGTCTCCCAGATCGTCTCGCCCCGCTGCTCCCCTTCTTTTATATAGGCGATCAGATCCTCCGCCTGCTCCCGGGTCCCCACGATGGGCGCGATCTCCGTCTCGATGTTCGCCTTGATCATGTGGATGGACGGACTCTGGGAACGGATCTTCACACCGTATTTATTTCCCTGCTTGATCACCTCCGGCTCTTCCAGCTCGATGTCTCCCCGCTCCGGGGTCACCACCCCGTAGCCGCAGCCCCGCACCGCCTCCAGAGCCGACTGGACTTTCACATATTCTTCTTTCATGCGGGCAAATTCCCGGATCATATGGATCAGCTCGTACTCGCTGCCCATGGACATCCCGGTCATCTCCGAGAGCATCTCATAATAATATTGCTCCCGCACATGGATCTGCACGCGGATCACCCCTGTGGCCAGATCCATCTGTTCTAAAGTCACCCGCTCCACATAAGGCCCTTCCAATTCCAGAGAACTGCCTGTGAAGTCCCGGATACACCGCCAGCCCGCCGTCATCTGCCGGATCTGCTCCAGGAGGTTTGCTTTTAATGGGTTCGCCAACGGCAGGATCTCCACCCATTTGGGGATGTAGAACTGGATCTGCCCTAAGGGGAATTCATAGAGCACTTTCTCCAGGATCTGCCCCACATCCTCCCTGCGGAGCTGCTCGCAGTTGACGGCCAGCGCCGACACATGGTATTTCTCCTGGATCTCTTTTACCATGGCGGTGGCTTCCTCCCCGTAGGGTTTCTGGGAATTGACCAGGACCAGGAACGGTTTGCCCCGGTCCTGCAGCTCCCGGATGGTCTTCTCCTCCGCCTTGCGGAAATTATCCCGGGGGATCTCGCCGAAAGACCCGTCGCAGGTCATGACCAATCCGATGGTCGCATGCTCCTCGATCACCTTGCGGGTGCCCACTTCCGCCGCCTGGTGGAACGGGATCTCGTGCTCGAACCAGGGCGTCTTGACCATCCGCTCCTTCCCCTCTTCCATGTTCCCCACCGCGTCCGGGATCAGGAAACCCACGCAGTCGATCAGCCGCAGGCGCACCTGGATATCGTCCCCCAGGGTCATGCTGATCGCTTCCTTGGGTATGAATTTCGGTTCCACCGTGGTGATCAGCTTCCCGGAACCGCTCAGGGGCAGCTCATCCCGTACCTGGGACTGGCGCAGCTGCGATAAGGCCGGCAGCGCCACCAGTTCCATGAACCGCCGGATAAATGTGGATTTCCCGCTGCGCACCGGTCCCACAACGCCTATGTAGATCTCCCCGTTAGTCCGGACCTGTATATCTTTATACACCTGAAAATTTACCATAAAGACTCCTTTTTTTCCTCTGCTGATAGTATGTATCATTAATGTATATGAGGAAAAAAAGGAGTCCATGACAGGCACACCTCGCTTTTTTATTCTTTTGAGGATAGACCTCTGCAGAAGGCTTTTCAAAAGCCTCCGCGGAATATATAATAGACTCGTCAAACTTTCACAGAACGAAAAGAGGAGATCTTGCTGTATTATGATGAATATGGAAATGAAGAAAATCCGACAATCCTGCTGCTCCATGGCGCGGGTGCGCTGGATACATTCTGCGGTCAATACTGCTTTTCTGATCGATACCACCTCGTCGTGCCGCATTTGCCAGGCGCCGGAATGTCAGCCGCCAGGATCTATGAGCCGGAAAAGACCGTTGAGGAACTCTTTGCGCTCATCGACGCCCTGCATAAAGAGAAGATCGGCGTGATTGGTCACTCTCTGGGCGGCCAGATCGCGGTCATGCTGGTCAGCGGACGGCCTGCGTCATTTCACTTTGCCGTCTTTCTGAGCGCATGGGTGGATCCCAGGCCGAAAACGATCCGGATATACTGTTCTCTCGCAGGGCTCTCCGCAAGATCCCTCCATCTGAAAGGACTCGTGCGGCTCCAGGCAAGATACTGGGGGTATACGACAGAACAGGCAGAGACTATGGCGGCATATTCAAGGCAGATCACCGCACAGGTGTATCGTTCTTTTTTTACCCAGACTTTAGATCTGTCAAGGCTGCCTGCTTACCAAGCAGTACGGATCCCTATGTTGGCAGTCTGCGGGAGCCGTGAAGTGCGGGATATGAAAACTTCCCTCACCCTGCTGGCCCAAAATCCCAACTGTCAGACGATGATATTAAAGGGCGCAGGCCACGACTTCCCAATGCGAAATGCCGGACAGCTCGATCCTATACTTGAAAGATTTATCTCAGAGTGTTTGTAAATG
>CAJTYN010000222.1 GCA_910584115.1 uncultured Lachnospiraceae bacterium | reverse complement strand
TTCTCCAGTTTAGAGCGTATGTATCGGCATCCCATCTTGCTCTTTTCGGCATCGCAAGCCAGTCTTTTACGTGTTTTAGCATTTATAAATAGTGATATATGATGGGATCTCTCGATCTTCTGGATAGGTGATGCGGGACTTTGTAAAATGGCTTCGAAATCATGTTTGTCAAGAGGATTGAGTGTGACTATCCGGCTGATCCTGCCGGCGATCTCACGCCGTATGTTGGCGTATTTTACTAAATCTTCTTCCGTACATTCAGCGACTTGGATGTCTTTTTGAGTGGATTGACCGAAGCCGATACTTCCGGAGGATTCTGATTTTGCCCGCAGCATACGCTCAAAACTGCCGCAGAGGACGACGGATATACCTGAACAGTTCACTACAATTTTTTCGTTCCTGTTTTTGTCATCTGCAAATGTCAGTATATCACCGTCCATCAGCTTCAGCAGTTCATTCTGTATGATCATCGAAGTGTCATTGCCGCCGGAAGCGAAGGCCGGTTCGCACATCTTATCCGCCTCGTCGATAACGATGATCAGGTGTCCTGCTGTCTGCTCCGGTTCGCCTGTAAAGATATCGCTTATCTTGAGGCTCCCTTTCCAGCCGTCACCGCTTAATTGAGGGCCGTTGATGATCCGGATGCAGTCAAGCTGTTTGGACAAAGCGCGCCAAATTTCAGTTTTTCCGCAGCCAGTGGGACCTGCCATGACGATATTGCGGCTGTTACCTCTCAGGTGATGGTAGACGAGCATTGAGACAGCCCGTTTGGCTTCTTCCTGCCCATAGATATGCTGGCTCAGATAGTCGTAGATGTTGCGTGGCGTCCAGCCTGCATACCTACTGTCTGGAGCAGATGCTGGATCAGGAATGCCCTTATCACACTTATTTTGGGCCGGATCCTCCATAGAGTAATGTGATCGGACAGAAGCGCTGGCTAAGATCCCGGAAATGTTGCTGATATCCATGTCAGAGATGTCTGTCTTAGTCAGGGCGTTAAACAAGATGTTGCCAGCTGTTTCCGTGTTGCTGTCATCCCAGAATAGGGCGAGTTCTTTTATATCATCCCGTCTTTTGGCGAAGTCCTTGTCAGAGATCTTGTCAAATATGCCCATATGGGATTGCTGGATAAATGTATGTATGGGGTTTAGGACCGTTGTATTTGTACCTTTTGAGCAGGCCAGTTTGATGTATTCTTTCCAGAATTGCTTTGCTGTATTGCGTGTCATATAAGATCCTCCTGTTTTGAAGTGTCTGGATATCTGAAGGTGAATGTCCAACAACACATCCCCGCTGGAACCCAGCGAGGATGTGTTGCCTTCAAAGATTAGATTTTAATTGAATGGCAGCTCCTCGTCGATCCCGTCTGGGATGTCCATGAAGCTGTTTTCATCGTATGGGGTGTCTGGTGCAGCTGGGCTGGTGTCGGTTCTTTTCTCTAAGAATTCCTGTCTTTCGACTACGATATCCGTCGTGTAGACTTTCTGTCCCTCACGATTGGTATAGCTTCCCGTCTGAATACGGCCTTCTACTGCTACTTTCATGCCTTTAGCGAGATATCGTTCGGCAAGTTCGGCAGTTTTTCCGAATGCGATGCAGCGCAGGAAGTCAGCCTCTTGTTCGCCTTCACGTTTATATTGACGGTTCACTGCTAAGGTATACCTTGCGACAGCTGTATTGTTATTGTTAGAAGAGTAGCGCATTTCTACATCGCGGGTCAACCGACCGATAAGCATAATTTTATTCATGTTTTTCTCCTTTTCTATGACTGCTTTTATGGTATTAAAATGATATTGTATTCTTTGGGATACAGCCGATCTTCGCTGTTTTTCTCACGTTTTAACCCGGGCGCTTGCGCCTATTTCTTTGCTTTTTATGATCGATCAGCTATACGTGGATATAGATGTCGTAAAAAAATAATGCTACAACGTACAGGACGTCATAGCATTTTTATTGTTATTGGAATATCTGGATTGTTTTTCCCATTTGTTTCGCGTATCTGAGACAGTCTGCGGTCCCGGACTTTGTTTTTGGGTCAGCCCAGGAGCCGTTCTCAAACTGCCCGATCACATGATCTGAAGCGTTGACCATACATTTGTTCCTGTACATGAGAGCTTTGACTGTGCTCTTAAAGTCTGCAGTGTCTACAGTCTTGTCGCATACGTAGACCTGGTCGGCTTTTTTGAGCATCAGATTGTATTCGTGCTGACTAAACAGACCGGTCTTGGCCCAACGGGATTCCTGACCGTTAAAGGGCTTATATACGATATTCTGGATTTCCGGGCGCCTGGCCTTTATGATATTGACTGCCCAGAAAGCAAGCTGGTCGAATCCCTGCGCCCCTCCTGAGATAAAGTTTGTATAGCCCTGCTCGATCAACCGTTCGATGCTGACTGTCAGTCCATCGACGATCTTCTGGTATACCGGTCTGTTTGACTCGTCATATGGCCTATCTGCAATGATCCCTTTCGGTCTGTGCCCGGTAAAGCATACAGTTTTTGTTTTGCTTGGTTCCATTTTGCATTCTCCTTATATATCACCTGTTTTTGAGAATGCACCCGCTCTATTATCTGGATAAAAAATAGCTGCCCTGTATAGGTCAAACCCTATAAGACAGCTATCCTTAATCTGATATGTGTGGACTGAGGTTACATTTTTAAATAGCGTTCAGCTTCTTCCTGAGAAAGATTGTATTTTTCCTGTATCTTCTGGAGAATGTCGTGGTCTGGTATATTGAAGTCCCTCAGTGAGGATACCATACCTAAAATACCAATCTCCATGCCCTTTTCGATATTTTCCTGGTCGCGCATCAACAATGTCATATACTCATGCCTCCATTCTCTATTTTTTCGAGCATTTTTTACAGCTTCTTCCAGCTCATCCACGAATGGGTCTGTGGGCTTCTTTCCGGCCACATAATCCAGGAACGCTTTCAGTCTAGGGCTGACGTCATCCATAGTCCCCAGGGCATTCAGGAAGATCCTGGTGGTCTCATCGCCCAGAAGGATATCCGTATCTTCCCTGCAAGTGTTCTCAAACGTGTAGATATGCCTGCCTTTTCCAAAATGATCAAATGGACAGATGAAGATGATATAGCTTGGTTTTAGTTTCTTATATGGTGCGCCTCTGTCTATCATCTGCATATCCAGTAAGCTCTGGTAATATCGAGTCCTTTTTGGCAGATCTTTTGATGTGGCCACTTGCATTTCGATATCGTACACATTGTTTTTGCTATCTCTTACATATACATCCAAACGTACACTCTTGGCGTCTATGTCGGGACGTATGGCTTTTTGTGCTTCCGGATATTCGATATGGTCTATCTTTAACTTGGGTAGTATCCTTTGTAAGAGCTCTTTGCACAGTTTAGGGTCCTGCATCACTTTTCCGAAGATGAAATCATTGCTGATCTGTAACCTTTCCCATGCTGTGGCGTTTTCTATGGTCTGGTCTTTCATTATAGTCCTGCCTTTCTTTAGTCTGATTATAACATGTTCATAGAAATGGATAAAGAGTTGTTTTCTGATATGCTCACACATCTTCTCCTATCTGGCAGAAGTGCAGGATGGTATCCTGGTAGATCTCTTCGATATCGCAGAAACGTCCGGCCATAGCCGTATAGTCATTGTTCTCTGCGTCCCAGCTAAGTTGAAATCCGTTTTCATGCGCATAGTGTTCCAGGTCTTTACGGATGATACTCTGAGTTTCTTCCGGAAGCTGGCAGATAAATACCGTGGGGTACGGGACAGCCAGCTTTCTTGTTTTTACCAAGGGAGTCCTCCTTTTTATTCTTATATGGTGTTTCATCACATCCAGACCTGCGTCCTGGCGGATGCCAGGAGCGCGGTCTGCCATTTTATGAGTATCTAAGTTGCTGCTGTAGAGAGCAGGACGGGTTCAGGATTCCTCTCGGGCGCTTGCGCCTATTTCTTTGTTTTTGTGTCTGTTCATCTATACGTGAGTATGGAGTGCTGTAAAAAAGTGCAGCCCGGTCGATCTTAACCGGGGCCTTGACCAACGGGCCAGGCATATGCACTGCAGATTTCAGCCGTTAGGGCAAAGGTCCATCCTCGTAACGATCCGCCCCGATCGGTTTGGATACACACAGAGTATCGGATACGGCTGTGATACCGAGAAACCCTATGCTTATGTTACAAGAGATTCAGACCTTATCC
>CAJTYN010000221.1 GCA_910584115.1 uncultured Lachnospiraceae bacterium | reverse complement strand
GGATCATAGTGTGATATATACAGGAAAAATATAAAAGAATAAAATTTTATCGCGCTAAGTATGTAAGTAAAAGTGATAGCTGACCTGTTGAAAACTGCTGTCTTAACAATAAGACAGTGGATCGACAATGAGGTGGTAACTTGTAAAGTAAATTTTGGCCGGGAATGGAGTGAACTGAAAAAAGATGCAGATATGAAACAGGGTAAGGGATCTAAAAAATCCGTTGCCCTGTTTTTGTCGTGTAAAAAAAGAAATACACGCAGGAGTATCATCAGTCCGACTTTGAGATCGACAAAGAGATGTTATGGGGCGCAGAGAGCCACCAAGTTCATCTGTAAAGTATGAGAAATACGTTTAAAAAAAATTAGACACATAGATGATTACAAAAAATATATATAACAATATAAAAGTCGTATGATCATCAATTTAAATGCGATTTTTTCCCTCCATCGCAACGGGTCCCGTGTACGGACATGGTAAGATGTATGCGTAGCGATCAAACAAACGTGGGAGGAAAAGATGGCAAACGAGGACAGAGAAAAAATGTTGGATTTAGAGGAAAATATTGGAGAAGGAGGAAAAGAATGATCAAACCATTTATAACGAAAGATACGCCTGGTTACGAAAATATAAAAGGCACGGGGGAGATGATCAAACCCTTCACGACGATGTATACGCATTGTGCAGATGAAGTGAGGGAAAAAAGCGGGATTAATCTGGATGTTTCGGAAAAAAATTCATGTGAAACGGAAGGGGAGTTGCTCAAGCTGACGGGATATGAAGAAGCATCCGATATTGGGGAAGGGCCGATATCACAAGGAAATGTCCCGGGCGAAAAAGAACAAGCAGTCGATCATGGAGCTTCTCCTAAAAATGTTTTTTCTCATGATCAAAATTCTGAAGATCTCAAATATCCAGATCAAGAGAAAATAGAAATCCAGAAAGAAACAGTAGAAGGGCAAAACGATGGATTTGAAATAAAAACTCAAAAAAATAATGCAATAGATCGTATGGATACGCAGAGGATCAAGCCCATGGGATTTGTTTCGGATGAGACAGATAGAATGGCAAGGTATATTTCAGAAGAGATCATAAAAAGTCCGGGTCTTGCATCTTTTATCGCACAGGGGATTGAAGATTTCAGAAAATCTGGCGGTGAAACAGAAGGTATCCAACCGAAAGAAATGGTGCGCAAGAGAAAGATCGATCTGAACTTTTCTTTGGCATTGGACCGTCGTATTTACAACGTGTTTGATACAGATAACGGTGAGATCATCAAACTGGAATATTCGATAAAGATCCATGTTTTTTTGAAAAAAGGTGTGATGAAGGAATACTGTGCGCGGATTGAGAGCGACAAGATCAAAGATCCATGTTGGTTGAAAAAAGCGACGGATTGTATGGCGGCCGATCCGGTTGCTATAGGAAAGAAAGTTGAATTTCAGTCGATGGTACAAAAATGTATTGAAGAGGAGGAAGTGCCAAATGAGATCATTTACCCAAATGCTGGATGGCGTGATGTTCCAGGCATAGGGTGGAGGTACATATTTGGGGAAGGTGCCATTGGTGAACAATCGGGATTGATCCATACATTGCCAAAGCGATATAGGATTGACCTTGATCGGGACAGATTGGGTACACAGGAAATTTTTCAAAATGCGATGGGGATGATGGATATCTGAAAAACACGAGCTGCGAGTACAGAACTTTTTCTATTCGTACATACAACAATGTTGGCCACACTTTTTGAACGGTCTGGCCATCGGATCTCTTTTCTCTTTGGGATCAGTGGAGTGACCAATAGCCGAAAGACAAGTATGGCTCTTGCCATTGCAAAAATATTTGGACGAGAGGATCCGAGTGGTCTGAAAGCAGATGCACAATTTGCAATAGCGACAAGAGGTGGGATTGAGACAACACTTGGTCTCTATAAAGACGCGCCGGTCATAATCGATGATTTCAAACCGGGGTCTGATCGACAGGAACAAAAGGAGATGGACAGAAAACTGGACGAATTGGCAAGATTTTACGGAGACGGTATAGCAAAAAAACGGATGACGGATTTCCTTCCAGAGAAGGAACGGAAATATTTCCCGATCTATGGCGGGTGTGTTCTGACTATGGAGATCGTGACCGGAGTGCTTTCGTCCATAACGAGAATGTTCATAACCGAAATCGATGTAAAGGAAGTGGATAATGAGAATCTTAAATTTTACCAGGACAATCTGAAGATCCTTCCGACCCATCTCTATGATTTTGTGTTGTGGGTGACTGGCAGATTTGAGGAGATCATCGTTTATATTTCCGATAAGTTCAAAGAATTTCGGGAAGAGCACAGATTTCAAGTTGCGAGATATGCGGAAATGTATTCGACATTTAAGATCACAGCTCTGCTGTTGTCCGAATATGCGAGAGAAAGAGGATTTTGGGGTAGAGAAGAGCAGGAGAGATTTATCATTGATATCGAAGGATTGATCGTTCAAGAGCTTTTTTTGATGGGGAGTCGTTTGAAAAATCATGACAAGGGTACTCTCGTGTTGAAGGTCATTGAAGATATGGTACGCAATGAGCGGTTGCCTATTTATTCCTTGAATCCTGAAAACAGTGCGAATGGAGAATATTGCTATGAGGACACGAATTTTTTCTATATTCAAACCAAAATATTGATGCAGGCAGCGCAAAGTTTTTGTGTGAAATTTAATGAAAGAGATCAGATCGTGAATGAAAATGAATTGATAGGCTTATTGGAAAAACTGGAGATTTTGGATATAAAAGAATCCAACGGAAAACGTGAACGTTCCAGAAAATTACCAGTACCGAAAGGAAATGCGAAGCGGTATTTATACATAAAAAAATCTAAACTCGGTGAGCATTTGGATAATTTAGAATAATATATTGGGATCATCGGACCGTCCATATCGGCTTAATATCAATCCTTAAAATACTGGATCCAGAGGGTGTGATAATGGATGGGCCGCAATAGTTTTATATGGGATCGTACTAAGGGTTAGGTATGGTAGAGTATTTTTCCATGCCTACCCTTGATCTGGTTTGGATATTATAGAGAGATTTTTTAGGATCAGTATGTGCCCTTTTTGCTTGTTTTCGAGAGTAGATGAACCAAAATATACTTTGAGAATATAGTGCTCCATCCGGACAGAGATCATCCTTTTATTTCATTTGCTCTGCACCATTGTAGACGCTATGATTTTTGGATTGATGGAACAAGAGCTTATGGCCAAAATAGTGTGACAGGATAGTTTTGGGTTTATAGTATCCATATTTATGGGATATGTAAAGAAAAGTCATTAATGAGGATGATCATCGAATATATGTTTTCTTTTCGGGAAAAACCGCCATATGGACCGTCATACCGTCTGTACCATGTGTTCTTAAGACAGTAAAAAGTCCAGAAACTAGGGGATTCTTATGTGGCGGTATGCGTGGTTTGGTGGTTCGTTTAACTTTTTTACAGAAACAGTTGATATAGTTTCCTTATATGGTTCAGAAAAAAGAATGGCTAGTATCTTTCAGAGCTATGTTTTAGGAATATAAATGACCATGGAGATAATGACCATCGATGCCTATGTGTATATTTTATGGATGCAATAGACGTATTTTGATTAAGGTTTAAAAATACTTAACAATAAAATTAATCGGTTCCTGGATAGGTTACCATTTCAATCAATATCTGTAGGTATGGCATATAGTCTTTTGCCATACTGGCTGGATGCCGTTATAATAAAGTGTATCAAAAATGTCCAGGAATATTTCGGATATTTTAATGGACGGCATTTATGCCAGATACGAGAGATATCTGGCATAAATGTTGGTCATTAAAATGGAGGAAATATTCCTGGACATTTTTGATACATTGTAAAATAGTATGGACCTCGACTTATATTTAACTTGATCTGATGAGGAGGGTTGATGGAGCCGAAGGCGGAGTCAACCGACGAATCTGGTCAAGTTAAATATAAGTCGTTAATAATATAGAATAATAAAATGTATAGAGTATAATAGCCATATAATATATGATTATTACAATATATAATACACATAAATCTATCAAAATAAAAAAATACACAAGGATGTACATGAAGAATAAAAGGAGGATATGGGAAATGGATAAAAAAGAGAAAAAACAGGTTTGTATAAATATACCTATAGAGGTATAC
>CAJTYN010000220.1 GCA_910584115.1 uncultured Lachnospiraceae bacterium | reverse complement strand
CGGATCTGTTGGAGTAATGCGGTTTTTTCTGTAGTCATTTGAGAACACCTCTTCTAGATCATAAAATGATGATATGCTATTACTGTATATGATCCATCCAAGAAAGTCAACCATGTTATGTCCCTTATCTAAAATCGAAAAAATGTGTATGCGTGAGGAGGTCCCCAGGCTCGATAGCGCGTATATTGCGTTCGCAGAGAAGGAGGACGACAGCGTCAGGAGCCGTTTCTCTGATATATGTCTCCAGGCTACCGTCGAATGCATTTAGGTTTAGAAAATCTATTTTAGGGATATCGGCAGCTAAAAATGTAGACAGATACCATCCAAATGAGTCCTGTATCATCAGGAGCCGTTTTCCAGGATTATCTTTCGTTAAATGTTCCTGTACCATGCCGAGCGCATCGTTTCTCCACATCACAGAAGCATATGTGTCTTCTTTTGTCTCATGATCTTCAATGGAACGATCGGCGATCGATCTGTAAAAATCTTCTCTGAACAGAGTTTGGGGATAAGCGCCCCTTTCATCTATGCCTCTCGTAGGGATCTGAACAGAGAAGTCTGTTCTGAATCTTGGCAGTATCTTGGTAAAAGGTTCTAAAGAGGCAGCAACTGTTGTCAGAGTCCGTCCTTGTCCACCTAAAAAATAAGCGTCTGTTGTTTCAAAAGAATACATGTCCTCATCAAAATATTTCAGATCAAAATCAAATCCCGCGTAGGTGTTCAGATGTTCTGCTAATATTTTAGCGGCCCATAGACCGGTCGTATTTTTCCAATGATGATCTGTGATATAATATGAGTCATACCAGTCTGTGAATGCCATTTTTTGCAAAGGCCGGTAATCTAGGACGTCTATGTTTCTGTCCCTCAGCAGACCGAGCAGCGTGTCCGCGTTTTCATTTGTATTCTCTATGGATCCAGGCGGCAGCTGTTTATCAGAAGGGCAGACTTTAGAACCGGCATTTGCGTAAACAAAATAGATCCCCTGTTGCCTGAGACGATCGGAAAAGCCCGATACATTGTTTGCTAAGATCTCCAGATCCCTATCTTCAACAGTCGGCTCCATATATGTCAAATATCCATTCTCCATCAATATGATAGGCTCTGCTCCACCAACAGGCATGGCCGCGCATCCGATCAGGTCATTATATTTTTTTCCTATTTTGGTCAGCTGCATGTGTCCAAAGAGTAGATCGCTGGTGTATCCGCTTATCTTATCCTCTACCATGTCGATCGTGGAAATGTATCTGTCCAGGAGCGGGAAGCGGTCTATTTCTTTTGCTTTTTTTGTATCCTCACGAAAAGGATATTTTGCTGCCCAATCGACCTTTACGAGTATCTCGCCATTTTCATCAGGGCTGTCTGATGTATTTTCCATAAATTCATCGCCCCAGAAGACTATTTTTGTGAATGTGTTGTCCCATCCGAGTTTTTCTACGAGGATCTGACGTGTCAGAAATCGTGTGAAGACAGTAGCCATGACGAGTACGAGCAGCAAAAAACATGCCCTTGTAGTCATATCCAGTATAGTTTTATCTTTCATTTTGTCACCTCAGAAATTAAAGTATATAAATGGACTATAGGTTGATGAAACGACATTGATCATTGAGAGTATAAAGAGAGTCATACATACTGCGGCGCGAAGGAAGAGTTCTGGTCCCTCAGCCTGTTTTTTTATCATTTCAAGCGATCTTTTATAAACTGGAAATGAGAGGAGAGATCCGATGGTCAGCACAAAGGCACTATTTTGAGCCATATTAAAAAATAGGGCGTCTGTGAGTCCCGCACTCCTGATCCCAAACATATTTCCGATATACATAAAAGCCTCGCTGATGCTGTCACTCCGGAATATCACCCAGGCTAAAGTGACTACAGTGATCGTATATAGATGTGATGATATCCCTGATCTTTTCGTAGCCCCGGTAAGTTTCTCTATGAGCAGTAAAACAAAATACAGCGATCCCCATAAGAGGAATGTCCAGTTGGCACCGTGCCAGATACCTGTAAGTGTCCACACGATAAAGATATTAAAGATCCATCTGCTTTTGGACACCCGGTTTCCGCCCAGCGGTATGTATACATAGTCGCGGAACCACGTTCCCAGGGAGATGTGCCACCTGCGCCAAAATTCCGTGACACTCTTAGCGGTATATGGATAGTTAAAATTCTCTGAAAAATGAAACCCGAATAGTCTTCCGAGTCCGATCGCCATATCTGAATATCCAGAGAAATCAAAATATATCTGCAGGGCATAGCATACCCCGCCGAGCCAGGCGGCCGCTACGGATCGTTCTCCCGCAGCAAAGACCGCGTCTGCTGCAAACGCGAGATGATCTGATAACAAGATCTTCTTGGATAGACCGTAGATAAATCGTTCCATCCCTTCGGTAAGATCTGTTTTTGTGATGACCCTGTGATCGATCTCTTTTTCTATCTGTTTATAACGGACGACAGGCCCCGCGATCAGTTGCGGAAAAAATGATACATACAAGGCAAGTTTAAAAACATCTTTCTGGACCGCAGCCTTTTTATAATACACATCAAATAAGTAAGACATCATCTGGAAAGTAAAAAAAGAAATGCCGATCGGCAGCTCTATGTTCCATTTGATCTCTGGATGGAACGGCAAAGATCCCACTTGCTGCAGTAAAAATCCAAGGTATTTAAATACAAAAAGAATAAATACGTGGTATGTAACGGCAACAAACAGTATGATCTTTTTCCTGTTTCCGTACTTATTGATAAACAGGCCCATCATCCAAGTGACGATGATGGATGATAACATCAGGAATATAAAGACAGGCTCTCCCCAGGCATAAAAGCCTAAACTCGCAGATAATAGAAGACCATTCCTGAACCTTAGGTCTTTAAACCATGGACCATGGTAGATCAGTACCACGAGCGGTAAAAACATAAACAAAAAAACAGTGGATGAAAATACCATTCCGACCCCCTTCGTTTTGGATGTAACATGATAGTAAGTCAGTTACATTTTGGAAGTGGATCATCCGTTATGATCATCCGAAAAAGGGGCGTTGATCTCTGCAAACAGATATAAACAGGGATTTTTTTGCCAGATCTTGTAAGTGATCCTTGAATAGATAAGGTTTTGATGTTAAGATATGTAACAGGTTTACTAATATGTTACGGATCCCCTTGGTCATCTGATGAGATATACTATACTAGATCATCAGTGATAAAGGGGGATTTTTTTATGGCAGCAACAGAGCCGATCAGGAACAAGGAACATCTCAAGAAACTTGCGGGATATTATCTGGAGCGCGGGCAAGTCAGAAATTATACGATGATCATCATGGGTGTGTATACAGTGCTGAGGATCAGCGATCTTTTGCGGCTCAGATGGTCAGATGTGTATGACGGAGAAAAAGGTGCTTTCCGCGACCATGTTGAGGTAACGGAGAAAAAAACAGGGAAGACCAGGAGTATCGCTCTTAACGAGCAAGTCCGGGGCGCTCTGCGCTTGTGTCTGCAGCACCGTCGCAGTGAATTTATCTTCGCCAGTAACCGAAAGACTGGTAAAGCTATCAGCCGAGTGCAGGCATGGCGGATCATCCATGCTGCAGTGGTGTTCGTGGGGATCAATGGAAAAGTGGCCTGTCATAGCCTGCGCAAGACTTGGGGCTATCATGCCTGTAGGAGCGGAGCTGTGCCGCCTGTCGTGATCATGACGATCTATAACCATAGCAGTTTTGAGACGACTAAGCGGTATCTGGGAGTGGAGCAGGATGACCTTGATAAAGCATATCTCGGGATGGATCTGTTCTGACAAAATAGACGAGCGATATTATGGGGTCGATCTTCTGTCGGTGTGCAGCCGGGAAGAGATCGATACCTTTCTCATCCCGGCGTCGCCCGGAAACGATGTTGCTGGTCATGGGATCACAGTCCCTGAAAAAAGTCCGTTCTGGAGCGATCTAAGACTATTTTGAAAGTCTGAACAGATCCCCATAGAAGCCCGGATAGGAGATATTGACGCAGTCGGCGTCTCCTATATGGGTCGCGCCCTCTGTCGCCAGGGCCGCCACGGCGAAGGACATGGCGATCCGGTGGTCTTTGTATGTGCGGATGTCTGCGCCGTGGAGGGCGGGGCCGCCGCGGATGATCATGCCGTCGGAGGTGCCGGTGATGTCCGCGCCCATGGCGGAGAGGTTTTCCACCATGACGGCGATC
>CAJTYN010000219.1 GCA_910584115.1 uncultured Lachnospiraceae bacterium | reverse complement strand
CACTCTGGGCCTTCAAACGTCCTTTCTGTCGGTCTCCTATGTTCACGGTAGGGATATGGAAAGAGGGTGCTTCGATGATGCCACTGGAAGAATTCCCGAGGACAAATTCTGCATATCTCATGAGGGATAAATATCGTTTCACGCCAAGCGAACTATAGACATGCAAGTTGGGGATCCCTGCCTCGTTCTCATCTAATATCTGATTGATCAAGCTGCCACCTTGATCGGCATTTGATCTTGTAACGATGAATTCTATCCCAGAATTTTTCCGAATTGCTTCCAATAATCCTTCCATCTGCTCTTTTATGTTATGGCTGCCGAGCGTAACAGGATGATATGTACAGAGGGCATAACAGCATCTATGCAGGCCAATTTCTTCCAATACCTCATCAAGATCCATATCTGCTGAATCCATCATGTTGTCTATACTGGTGGAACCAAAATTAAATACCCGGCTAGGATGCTCCCCCATCTGGACGACCCTGCGACGACTTTCTTCATTGCTCGTGAAATGCAGATAACTCATCTTGGTGAGCGCATGGCGTATACTATCATCCATAGCGCACTCAGTGATATCTCCACCGCTGACATGGAAAATAGGCGTATGCGTGTTCATTGCCGCGATCGCGAAAGAGATCATTTCATAACGATCCCCCAAGAGGAGTACAGCATTATACTTCTCACTACTGAACAGATCAGTGAATTTAACGAGTAGTTCTGCCTGGTTTCTAGATATATCATTAGGCAAAGACGAGGCTATAGACACCTGTACCTCATGATCAATCCTCACCCCATCTTCCACGATCTCTTGGACTGTGCATCCATATTCCCTGCTCAAATGTGTGCCTGTGACCACCAATTCCACCCTAAACTCGTTATCCTCATATTCCCGCAGCCGTCTCACGATCGGCGCTAATAACCCATACTCAGCCCGCGTTGCTGTTATGATCGCAATCTTCCTCATAATTCGATCAATTCGTCCTCCCTGAAATCCCTTATCGCATTTGTCCCTAACACATCAAGCCACTCCATCGGACTGACTCCATTTCCTGGACGCTTTGTCGTGATATTACTTTCCGATAAGCTCTCTCCTTTTTTAATATCCTTTGATGCGACTATACTCTTCCGGACAATTTTTATATTCTCCATTTCTGAAGCAGTTACCCTTTTGTATCCATCGCCCATCGCCTGTTCCACATTGCGGACTGCTCTTATCATAGAATCCAACTCGCATGGCTCAAGACTCGCCTTATGATCAGGTCCTTCCATCCCCCGGTCTAAAGTAAAATGCTTCTCGATCATCGTCGCCCCCATTGCCGCCGCAGCTATAGCAATCTCTATCCCAGACGTATGGTCAGAATACCCTACGTCGTACCCAAAACGTGCCTTCAACGTGAGCATAGCTCGCAAATTGACATCCTTAACTGGCACAGGATATTCTGTCGTACAGTGTAAAAGCGTTATCTCTTTCGGGACACCTTTTTTTAATATATGGAGTGCCGCGTCTACCTCTTCCAATGTACTCATCCCTGTGGATAAGATGATCTTTTTTCCAGTTTTCGCTATCTCCACAAGATAAGGATAATCCGTGATCTCCCCCGAAGGTATCTTCCATATATCCTGCATATCACTCAGAAAATGAATGCTTTCTATATCAAATGGTGTCGAAAGGAATTGAATCCCTACTTTATCACAATAGTAGGCCAGACTACGAAATTCCCCCCTGTCCAATGCCAGCTTGTGCAGCATAGCTTCCTGTGTTTCTTCTTTCCCGATATTTTTTTTCTGATATTCTGCCATTTGGGCTTGTCCTGACGCCAACTTCCGGGGATTGAACGTCTGGAATTTCACAATATCCGCTCCACATTCTTTTGCTGTTTCCACCAGCTTTTTGGCTGTTTTTAGGGAACCATTGTGGTTAACCCCGGCTTCCGCTATGACCAATATCTTACTCATATCAATCTATCCCTCAATTTTTGGTCTTTTCTTAGACACTACCTCTCATGTATTACTAAGTATCGAGTATCCATTATGAATGTTCATGCAATAATTCCCCTTTAACGTTTCACCTGCCGGTATCACCACATTGGATGGTACATGTACACACTGAGTAACAGTCGCATGAGCACCAACCAAAACGCCACTTCCTATCTCAACTTGCCCACATAAAACAGCAGCGACCGCAATATGTGTAAAATCTCCAATGACACATTCATGTTCAACTAAAGCCATTGTATTGATGATAGCCATTTTTCCAATTTTAGATTCCGAATTTACTATAGCTCCCTTACCGACAAAAGTCCCTTCGCCAACCTGCACATTTTCACAGATGATCGCTGAAGGGTCTCTGATGACCGGCAAGAAATATCCAATATGTTTAAGCTGTTCATACAATCTCTCTCGAAGAGCACCTTTGCCCATATACCCAATCCCGACCACGGCATTTTTTATACCTTTGTCAAAATAAGCCTCGAGTACATCATCTGTACCCAAATATGTATATTTTGAATCGTGTGGGCCTAGATCCGTATATCCGATTATATTATATTTTCCAATCCTTTCAATGCAATCTACCACACTTTTGGCATGTCCCCCATACCCAACCAATATCACATCTTCCACATCATCTTTCAGAAACAATGTTCAGTTTTTCCTCCATACGTTCCATCTCTCTAAATTCCCCCATATCCAGAAAAGAATCCTCACTGACTGGGTACATCCCGACCCTGCTGCCTTTTTTCATTACTGCATCGACCAAATGTGTCATATGGAATACAGTATCATCAGGGATCGATCCGATCGTCTCAGGGTTTATGACATACATCCCAGTATTGACAAAGTAAGACAATCGGGGCTTCTCATCTATGCTCTGGATATTGCCATTGTCACCAGCATGGATCACCCCATACGGAACCGTAATATTCTTTAACGCGGAAACTATCGTGATCTCATTACCTGAATTTATGTGGTAGTCATATAGATCGCTATAGTCAGTCAATATCAAGACATCACAATTTGTCACAAACAACGGCTTGTCCAGCACATCTGGTATAAGTTTGATACTGCCAGCTGTGCCAAGGGGCTTTGGCTCTTCAACATACTTTATCTCATATAAAGCATCCAAGTTCTCAAAATATGACTTTATCATGCCTTTCTTGTGGTTCAAAGTCATATAATATTTCGATATGTTGTACTCTACAAAGCAATTTATGATCCGCTCTACGATCGGCGTATCTCCGATCGGGATCAATGGTTTCGGTAAAATCTTTGTATATGGGTACAGTCTGGTCCCTTTCCCTCCCGCCATAATAACGACTGGCACATCCGAGAGATCTCTCTTTTTTGACAAAACGGACTGATGCCCGCTCTCATTATCCAAGATTATATCAACGATGCGTCGTTTGCGGTCCAAGATCGGAAGCGCCTTAATAGAATTTCTCCGGAGGACACTTTCAGCCTTTGCCTTTTCTTCATAAAATAGATATTTAGGAGAACGTACCATAGCTTCACATACAGAAGCGTGAATATCTCCCACTCCCATGATCCACCTCCTGATGTCGCCGTCTGTGATACATCCACACAGTGAACCTTGTCCATCTATGACAAATAGGATCCCTTTTGCATTGCTGTCTATCTTCGCCATCGCATCAACGATCGTCATTGCGGCATTTCCGATAAATCCTGATATGCGGTCCTTATCCATATGCACACTCCTCAAGCACTTGCCTCATCTGGTCTACAACATATTTTATCTCTTCCACCGTAATCTGAGTGCTTGATGGAAAATTTAAGATCCTCGCAGCATAGTAGGGAGCTTTTTCCAGCTCATAAGTGTCTTCCTCCCGATAAGGTGCCTGATCATTGATCAACCCCCAGATCGGACGCGTCTGTACACCGCGTTTTTCAAGTTTTGTAATGATCGTACGCATATCTGTGGAAACCTTATCCCCATCGATTTCCAGGGAGTAAAACCATTTATTGGAATATGTCCCTTTGCGGAAAGGGAGCAGTTTTCCATATCCAAATCCATCAAACAACTGTCTGTACAGATCGTAATTCGCTTGTTTTCGGCGGATAAATTCCGGCAGTTCTTCCATCTGAGCAACTCCAAGCGCCGCCTGGATGTTTGTCATCCTATAGTTATAACCCACTTCATTATGGATATAATAATGCGGATCATCCTTTGCCTGCGTAGACAGATACCTCAGATGGTCAACAACAAAAGGATCTTTTGCAGTGACCGCACCGCCCCCGCCAGTGGTGATG
>CAJTYN010000218.1 GCA_910584115.1 uncultured Lachnospiraceae bacterium | reverse complement strand
CCTGTTCTTTCGTGAGCACTCTCGCTGCCATAGCACACAGCACGGCCGACACCGCTATGCACAACGCGCCCAGCACAAAATACATGACCAGGTTCCCGCCGCCCAGCGGCACGATGATATATGTAGGGATGACGACCGCCCCGATCAGTTCCAGCGTAACGATCAGTCCTCCGGCCGTGCCCGCATATCGCGGCCCGATCTCCGGGAACATGACCGGTAAGGCCATCATGACAGCAATGATCCCTGAGCGCAGAAAACCATTTACGAAGGAACCGATATAGATCAGCGCCGCCGACCCGAGCGGGATAGCGACCATACCGAGGGCAGCCACAAGACCGCTGATAAGCAGGAGGACAGGCGCTCTCTTGCTGCCCAGCACGACCGGCGGGACGGATATGGATCCCAGGATCGCCCCGATCATCAGAGCCGTGCCGAAGCTCCCCGCATAGACTTCGCTGTACCCTTTTAAGGTGGTGAGCGCCGTGACCTGGAAATTTGTCACGACCATGGAACCGCCCAGCATCAGCATCAGGCTGAGCCCTGCCAGCCAGATGTTCTTGCTCTTTAAGCTCGCCAGGATGGATTCCTTCAGGGGGATCGTCTCTTGTGCCTGTGCCTCTTCTCCCCCTGCAAAATATCTTTCCCGGGCAAAGAGCAGCCACCCCACGGTCACAACGACACTGACCACCGCCCCGATCCAAAAGACCATCTGAACGGTCGGTATGAGGGATGTAGTGGCATAAGCGACAGCCATGGCCCCGGTGGAACCGGCCATCAGGATACCGATCACGCGTCCGACTTTCTCGATCGGATAGAGAGACGCGACGATCTTTGACATATTTGAATTTAACACCGCACAGCCCAGCCCCGTCAGCGCCATCGCCGCGAACAGCATGGAGTGGTCCGTGGCCGCACATCTCAGGATAAACCCTGCGGACGACGCGAGAAAACACACGGAGATCAGTCTGTTGAGCCCGGATTTATCCGCGATGATCCCCATGACGATGCTCAGGAAGATCGTCGGCACCATCGGAGCTGTCATGATACTGGAAAACTGGATATCTGTCAATCCAAACGTCTGGTAGATCGTACCCGGGATCGCAGACAGCTGGTATTGGCCGTAATTTCCGATGAACATGGCGCCAAATAACAGGACCGTGAGCACCATGACGATCGTTTTATTTTTTGATCTATCCATATATCCGCCCTCTACCTGAAATAAACAGCACTCTGTTTCCTGATCTCATCCATGACGATATCATCCACGCCTGGGAAGATGCTCCCCGCCGCCCCGTACGTGATCGATGGGATAAAGCTCCCGCCCGGCGCATAAGTCTTGCAGGCACGCTGCACTTCCGCGCGGATCTCTTGCTCATCGTGATCTTTTACATCGATCTCCGAGCCGATCCCGCCCATGAATACGATCTTGCCGCCAAACTCCTGCTGGAGCTTCGGTATATCATTGGTGGGGAGCACGCCCTGCCAGATATCGATGCCGATATCGACCATATCCTGGACGATCGGCTCGCAGTAGCTGTCCGCATGGTGCATGACGATGATCCCGTTCTCACGGAAATAGCCAAAAAATCTCTTATATCTGTCTTTGAAAAATTCCCTCCACGTGTCCGGACTCATGAACAGGGACGTCTTAGAACCCCAGTCATCGTGATGGAGCAGGATATCCGGATGCAGGTTCTCCACAAGGAGCCTGGCATAGGTCATCCTGTATTCCAGCAGGTAGTCCAAAAGCTCATGCATATCGTCCGGTTCCATCAAAAAGTTCACCAAAGTGTCTTCAAACCCCATCAGATAATGGGACTGCTCGAACAATCCCGTCGCCATCAGGGACATGACCAGCTTTCCCTCTCCCCGGATCTGTTCCGCCTGCTCTCTCGCCGCCGTCCAGTCCAGATCCATCTCGGCCAATTTTGGCGCGTGCACGTAGTCCCTCCACTCTGTGATATCCTTCAGGACTTTCGTCTCGTCATTGATGATCGGCATCACACCCGGCTCGTCTTTTCCCCAGTAGACAGTCACGCCCCAGGGATCCTTGACGTACTCGCCTTCTTTTGCCGTCAGCGTGGCCCCCATCAGCGGATCGAACACATTCCCGTAAGGTTCCCATTCGTTTACGAATGCGTCCGGTTTCTCTCCGTGCAGCAATGCCAATAGATTTTCTTTTGGTGTCATATCTGTTCCCCTCTCCTATCTTTTTGAAAAGACTATAACACATATATGTCTGTCTGGGTATCCGATGGATGTTGACGATCAACGGGGAAATTGATACAATCTGTATCATACAGAAAAGGGCGGATCTGCGGACGACAGGAGGATCTATATGCGGCATGTGATGACATTTGATATATTTTGTCTCAGACTGGGGATGCGGTATCCCCTGCGGATATGCAGCGGCTACACCGCAGGGAGGCATCTGAAAAATATCCGGCTCTCCGGCGGCGGACCTGCCGACAGGGAGCATCTCTACCTTTTATCCTGGGCCGACCATGACGATCTGGATGCCTACAGGGGATGCCCGGTGCTGCTCTTTGGACTGCCCGAAGAGGAACCGCTCCCCAAGGGAAATATCGTCGTCCTTCCCAGGATCGATGATGTCACAGGCCTGATCAACGACTGCCTGGAGATCTTCGCGGAGTTTGGAGAATGGCATGAGAAGCTCCACAGCGCAGACGAGAACGGTGAGAACCCCGCGCAGATGTTCGATGCGCTGATCGGATATATGCAGATGGAGATCGCCATCGTGGACCAGAAGAATGACTTCTATTATATATCTGCAAAAAAAGAAGACGCAGATCCGATGGGGATCTGGGAGATGTCCAGAGAAGAGATCCAGGCCGTGTTAAACGCGCAGCAGGGTTTTCCGGAGAGTTTTCACTCCCACGATGTCCAGGCATATCCGGAACTCTACAACGGATCGCTGTATTATCATAATTTCTTCCTGGACGGCGTGTATATCGCGCGTCTCCTCGGGATCTTCCCGGACGGGATGTTTGCCTCCGGGCAGGTCCGGCTGTTCCGCTATGTGGCTGCGTATGCGGAAAAGCTGTATATCTCCCACTACAAGAGCATCAAACATGACCGCAAGGGCAAGCAGTTCATCTGGGCGATGAAAAACCTCCTGCGGTCAAAGAAGATCCCGCCGCAGATCCTGCAGGATATCCTGGGGACCTATGGCTGGAAGAGGGATCACACATTCCAGGTCCTGAGATTCATGCACGAGGATCTGCGGGAAAACCCGGCCTACCTGGATTTTCTCTGTTCGTCCATCGACCAGCAGTTCCCCTCCTGCTGCGCCTTATGGATCGGCACCGATGTATTCGCGATCAGGAATGTCTCCCTGGAAGGATCCCCGGACGATCTGGAACAGAAGCTCTCCGTCTTTCTCCGGGAAAATCTGTGCATCGTGGGAAGGAGCAATGAACGCCCGGGGATCGCCCATCTGTCCATGCTGGCGGACGAGGCCGCGGACGCCCTCTATTATGGCTCCCAGAGACAGCCGACCCACTGGTCTTTTCATTTCGCGGATCACATCCTGGATCATCTCAGGGACGCCATGACGGCCCGATACAGTCCGCAAGAGCTGGAACACGGCGCCATCGGCCTGCTGCGTAGATACGACCAGGCGCACGGCACCTGTCTGGAAGAGACGCTGCGGGTCTTTACGGCGCAGCGTTTCAGCGCCTCTGCCGCCGCCCATGCCATGTATATCCACAGGTCCACGTTCCTGCACAGGCTGCGGCGGATCCAAGAGCTCACGGACATCGACCTGGAGGACGAACGGGAACGGGAATGGCTGGTCTTATCTTTTTTCATGCAAAGATCCGAGTAAGGGGCCGCGCGCGTTTCAGCGCACCACTACCGTCCCGCTGTCACTGTCCACTCTCAGGCGGCCCCTCCCATCGCCCACCACGCCCTTTTTACATGCGGGCGTGTCCGTCGTATAAGAAACGTTTTCCCACTTCACGGAGATATCCTCGGATCCGGATGCGATCTCGAAAGAAAGATCCCCCGGTCCTCTCTCATACCCGATACTGATATCCCCAGATCCGGTGGAGACTTCTGCATCCGTCCCCTCCTTTAGGCCGGAAAGGCTGATCTCTCCCGACCCGCAGGCCACCGCGACGTTCTCCGTCTCCACGTCTTTCAGCGTCACATACCCGGAGGATGTATCGATCTTCAGGTCCCCGACCGTCCCCGCGGACAGCCGCACATCCCCCTCTTTTGAGGAGATCGAAAGCCTTTCCGCAGAGACCTTTGTCAGATCCAGA
>CAJTYN010000217.1 GCA_910584115.1 uncultured Lachnospiraceae bacterium | reverse complement strand
ATCTAGCCATGATACTCTATCATACCATAAAATCCTCATTTGGCAAACAGATTTCTCGACTGTCTGGCCTTAACTTAAAATTTGACGTTATCATCCATTTATAGTATGATAATGACTATGAACAGCAACCACTCCGTGAAATGTCCTGCCGCAGGATACGGCAAGATCTTAAGATGTTTTTGGGAGGATGAGAGAACATGAGATTGAGTATGTGGATGATCGCTAACCGGATCATACGTTTAGATCCTGAACTGCAGATACGCGACGACGCCCCCGCCTGTCTCCACAGTGCACGGCAGGCTTATGCTGCCAACTGCGTCTACGTTTACCAGGAGGGAACGTCTGTTGTCTGTGATGGGGAAGGCGACAAGATCATCCTCCATGATATGGATGCAGGGGAGGCTTTTGAACTCATCCAGAGTGTCTTTGACTTTTATGACGAATGGTATCACGATGTACTGTCTGTGATCGATACCGGCGACTATCAGCAGGTCATCGACATGGGCTGGCCCATCTTCCAAAATCCGGTCATCCTCCTGGATGCTGACCATAAAGCCCTGGCATTGAGTTCCCAGTATGGCGAGGATGAGGTGAACAAGGAATGGAGACATCTGTGCCAATACGGATACTCTTCCATCCGCTATATCCGATATTTTAAAAATACTTATCCGACCAAAGATTATTACATAAAAAACAGACCACAGCTTTTTTCCTTCGGCAGGGAACTGGAAGATTCCTCCACCTTGTCAGCAGCGATCTACTATAAACAATCTTATTGCGGGCGCATCAACATACTCCAGCACGAACGCGCCATTAATCCCGGCGATCACCAGATCCTGGAGATGATGATCCCCATATTTGCCAATGCCCTGAACACCACCCGCTCTGTCCTTACAGACAATATCTCTCAAAATGTATTCCTGGAATTGATCAGACGGACCGAGACTGATATAGATAAGCTCAGACACCGGGTACTCCGGCATCTGCAGTATATGAAATGGGATCTGGACGATGTGTTCCAGATCGCCACCGTCCATATACCGGAGGATCTTTTTTCCAAAGAGCTATTAATATTGCTGAGCAACCTCATCCGCAAACAGCTCCCCGAAGCCATCGTCTTCACCGCCGACCCTTGCGTCGTCATCATCTATGACATCTGCATCACAAAACGGGAGGTGATCTGTGAAAAACTAAAAGATCTCATCGAACATGAGCATCTCGTCATGGGGATCAGCCTTCCTTTCAAAAATCTGCCCAACCTGCGGATGTACTTTGAACAGACTTTATTTGCCATTGAATACGGCACGTTATTCTCTCCCGGAAAGAACATCTATCTTTTTTATGACTATGCCCTGGATTATATCATCGAGAACAATTCCATGCGGCAACTCCTCTGCGCCTGCCACCCGGATATCAAGGTATTGTATAAGGAAGATCTTGCCCATGATTCTGACCGCCTGCCCACTCTCAGGGCGTACCTGAAGAACAATGGTTCCCTGGTCAATACCTCCAAGGAATTATTTATCCACAGGAATACCCTCGTGTACAGGATCAACAAGATCACGCAGATGTGCCATTATGATATCAACGATGAATACAACCGGGATTATCTGAAATTATCCATGCACATGGTCTTTTTATACCGCAAGAGATGCCCGCACAGCACTCCTCTCCATGCATATCTGGACGGATCCCCGCACTGAGATCATGCCCCATCTTGCGATGGGGCACGTCAAGAACGTCTTTTTATAGTTTAGAATATAATTCCCGGCTATAGTGATAGACCTCTTCTTCAAAGACCCTGAAGATCCTGGGATCATTGCAGGATGTGGCAAAGACCGCCCCGCTCCCTTTATGCACGTGGGCGCCGTACTGGTCCACAAACTCCCTGGCATACGCGCGGATCTCATCGTCTGTCTTATCCAGGTCGTTCATGATATAAGCATCCGCTTTTACCTCGACCAAGATCTTATCCCCGTATCTCTCCATGATCCCGTCAATGTCATTGATGGACTGGATCTCCAGGGCGTCCGCTCCCAGACCTTCCACGATGTCCGGGATGAACTGATCGATCTTCCCGCAATTATGGAACTGTACCATCACGCCTTTTTCATGGATGGCGTCGAAGATCTTTTTGGTGGGCTCATAGAGCAGATCTTTCATCGTCTCCACAGAAAAGAACGCGTTGTTCGCCGTTCCCCAGTCATCATTGTAGATCACATAATCGAAATGGTGACGCTCATACATACGATGGAAGATCTCGATCTTATGATCCGCCAGGGCCATAAAAAAATCCTTGCAGTCTTCCGGCTCCGTGAGCAGATCCATCAGCGCCTCCTCAAAATCGATGAACATATGCAGACGTTCAAATAATCCATTCCCGTATGGGGTGGCCAGAGCCAGGTCTTCCCGCCTTGAAAACTTATCCAGGCCCTCATCCCAGTCATAGGCATCCATATCCGGCCATTTCACTTTTTCACGCCACTGTGTGATATCGTCCAGCATCCCCGGGATCGGTGTGGGCGTGCCGAAAGTCTCTGAAAACTCATACTGCACGCCGAACCAGTCGTCTGTGGCGCTGGACATACTCCTTGGCATATCCTGGTTCGCCGGGCATAATGCAAACTGGGTGGAGCGGTATTGGTGGGGCATCCACAGGGGCTTCTCATGGCGGAACGCCCGCAATAGATTTTCCCTCGGGGAAATAGGATAGCCCGGATCGAACGGCTCCATGGGCTTGGATAATACAGGCACTTTGATCTCTGACATTTTCATAACTTCTATCCCTCCTTCGAATCTGCTGCCGCATAGACAGTCTTTTTCAGCGCCCCCGGTTTTGGCGGCGGCGTATAGCCCGCTTTTTCCCACAGAGGCGCGTTGTATTCATATAATGCATCGATCAGGGGCTGGCTGATGCCGGGATCGATCATCGTGGGATGTGCGATCCAGCTCCCTCCGGGCGCCATCAGCGCGATCCGTTTACTGATCTCCTCATACCGTTCCTCATAGGTGGCGCCTTCCCGGTCCAGGACTCCCTGGTTGTCAAAACCGCCGACGAAGCACAGATCTTTTGCATATCTCTTTTTCAGCTCGTATGGATCGTTCGTCAGCTGGAGCGGATTCAATCCGTCCATCTTCAGATCGATGAATTCTCCGATGAGCGGCGCGATGTACCCGCAGGAATGGTGTTCGTACAATATCCCCTCGCTGTGGACCGCATCGATGATCCGTTTTAGATTAGGCTTTATCAGCGCCCTCCACGTCTCCAGGGACATGAGGAGCCTGTCGTTGGAGCCGTAATCGTCGTGGAACTGTATCTTATCCGGTCTGTAATATTTTGCGATGAGGCGGATCTGTGCGATCCTGTAGTCGGCGATCGCGGCAAGGAGCTGGAATGTCTCCTCCGGGTCGCTGATCAGATAGCACAGTGCGTCCTCCATCCCCGTCATGGCGTGGAACTGTTCGAACATCCCATTGACCATGATGACGCTGCTGATCTTATTTTCCCTGTCCCAGCCAGCCGTGTCTCTGGCCGCGCTCTCTTCCCAGGAAAACGTCTCCGGATCCGGAAAGACGATCTCATCCCTCCATGCATCGATATCCGGCAGTCTCTGGGTCCCCTGGGTGACCATAGGCCCTTCCATGCCCCGCTCGAATGTCCAGGAGACGCCGAATACATCCTCGGTCACTCCAAAGCCGTCCGGCCCTTCCGGGATACACGACGGGATGCACGTATTTTGATCCAAGATCTGGGACGGCACCCACAATGGTTCTTTATGATGGTACGCCATCAATATGTTTTCTCTTGCTGTTATCATCAGACCCTCCTTTATCATGTCTATCCTGCCCGCTACTGCAGATCCCCCGGATCCACGCGCACGCATACCTTTCCCGTATGCAGCCTGAACAGGGCTAACCCGCAGGCGGACGCCAGCATGAGCAGGCTCACAGCGATATGGACCCAGGACAGGCTCCTGCCGCTGACATAGATCATCAGGATCTGGGCGGCAAAAGCCATCGCCATCACCAGATAAAATCCCCGTTTTGATATACGCAGCCAAGACTCCCTGAACTGTTTTGGGTACTTGTCCGGTATCCTTAAGATCGCGGCCAGTGAGATCAGTTTAATGATATAATAGATGAACCCTGCATTATTCGTGATGGTGGAGATATCAAACTTAAGTAAGATCGGGACCAGGGCCACCACATACAGACAGGCCATGAACCCCACCGGCGCCCCGAACCGGTTCGTCTTCCGGAAAAAAGCGGGGAACCATCCGTCTTCCGCCCCCTGCT
>CAJTYN010000216.1 GCA_910584115.1 uncultured Lachnospiraceae bacterium | reverse complement strand
AGCCGCCATTTCGGGAACACGGTCTATCTGTTCACGCCGCTGTACATCGCCAATCACTGTGAAAATTACTGCGTCTACTGCGGGTTCAACTGTTACAACAACATTACTCGCATGAAGCTGACGATGGAGCAGATCGAGCATGAGATGAAAGTGATCGCGGACAGCGGCATGGAGGAAATCTTGATCCTCACCGGGGAGAGCCGGACTGAGAGCAGCCTGGAATATATCGGCGCGGCCTGCCGGCTGGCGAAAAGATATTTCCGCACGATCGGGCTGGAGATCTACCCGGTCGATACGGACGGATACAGATATCTCCACGAGTGCGGCGCGGACTATGTGACCGTCTTTCAGGAGACGTATGACAGGGAGAGATACGAGGCCCTGCATCTCCTGGGGCGCAAACGGGTGTGGCGGTATCGCTTTGAGGCCCAGGAGCGGGCGCTGCGCGGGGGCATGCGGGGAGTGGCGTTCTCGGCGCTGCTGGGGCTGGCGGATTTCCGAAAAGACGCCCTGGCCAGCGCCCTGCACGCGTATCATCTGCAGCGCAGGTATCCTCGGGCGGAGATATCCCTCTCCTGCCCCAGGCTCCGTCCGATCGTCAACAATGATAAGATCGATCCGCAGGATGTCCACGAGCGGCAGCTCTGCCAGATCATCTGCGCGTACAGGATCTTCCTGCCCTTCGCGGGGATCACGGTGTCTTCCCGGGAGAGCGCCGCGTTCCGGGACGGCATCGCGAAGATCGCCGCCACCAAGATCTCCGCGGGCGTGTCCACAGGGATCGGGGACCACGAGCAAAAATACAGTGGAAAGGAGCCGGACGGCGCGGGCAAAAAAATATGCGATGAGACGGGCGATGAGCAGTTTGAGATCAGTGACGGGCGCAGTCTCGATCAAGTGTACCGGGACATTGCCGGGGAAGGTCTGCAGCCCGTCCTGAACGACTATCTATATGTCTGATATCTTATGTGTGACAGACCGGTGGCGGGCGGGGGATCTGCGCGGTTTCCTCACGCGGGTGGAGGCGATCGCGGCGGCCCGCCCGGCGGGCCTGATCCTCCGGGAAAAAGATCTGACAGAGGACGCGTACAAAAAATTGGCCGTGCAGGTGCTGGATCTGTGCCGGGCCCATGGGACGACCTGCATCCTCCATGATTTTGTCAGGGTCTGCGCAGATCTGGGGTGTGCGGACGTACATCTTCCGCTCCCGGTCCTCAGCCGCCTGCCGCAAAAGGAGCGGGAGGTTTTCAAAAGGCTCGGCGCGTCTTGTCATTCCGTAGAGGAGGCCGTCCGGGCGGAGGCCCTCGGATGCACGTATATCACGGCGGGCCATATCTTTGAAACGGACTGCAAAAAAGGTCTGCCCGGGCGTGGGCTCGGCTTCCTGCGCAAGGTCTGTGCCCGCGTATCCATACCGGTCTATGCCATCGGCGGGATCAGCGCCGGGAATATCGGGGATGTGCGGCGGTGCGGCGCGGCCGGTGCGTGCGTGATGAGCGGGGTGATGGACTGCGAAGATGTGAAAAGATATCTGGATAGATTTCAGATAAAAGATATACAGCGAGCCGACGGACTGTGATCTCTCACGAGTCCGTCGGCTCGGATCCTTTTTTGAGCGTTGTGATCCATTCCTCGATCGCCTGGACCAATAAGAACTGCTGGTGCAGGACGGCCATCCCTGTGGCCGGGATATCGGGGGCATTTTTCTTTAGGGCGATGTTTTCCTCAAGAGACGACCGCAGCAGGCGGATATTGTCTTCGATGTGATCCAGACATTCCCGCTGCATATCCAAAGGCATGCTCTCCAGATTGACGATGACCGCGTTCAGATCCAGGAATATATGGATCGGCTTGCGGGATATGTCGAGCATCAGCTTTTCAAATTCGCCGTGACCGGCATCGGTCAGGGAATAGACTGCTTTTTCGGGCATCTTGCCGTCCTTTTCGATGCGGCTGGTGATCAAGCCCTTTTCTTCTAGTTGTATGACTTTTTTGTAGATCGATGGGGTGCTGATCTTGACCCATTTTGAGATGTTGCGGTATTCCACCAGTTTCTGGATGTCATAGGCGCTCAAAGATCCTTTTTTTAGCATTCCCAATACGATCAGGTCGATCGTTGCCATCACTGATCCCTCCTTGACAGATACTATAAATTATAGTAAAATCAATCCTGCGGCGCAATTACTATAATTTATAGTACTATAAACAATATTATATATCAGACGAAAGGAGTTTTAAAATGGATCGTCACGATAAAAAGATGGAACTGCTCGACAGTACACCCATACCGAGAGCGCTTTTAGCCATGGGGATCCCGACGATGATCGGGATGTTGGTCAATGCACTCTATAACCTTGTTGATGCGTATTTTGTCGGGGGATTGGGGGAAAGGCAGATGGGGGCGATCGCCGTGGTCTACCCTCTCGGACAAGTGGTCGTGGGGCTTGGCCTGCTGTTCGGCAGCGGCGCGGCTTCTTATATCTCGCGGTCATTGGGGTGGGGGGATGAGAAGAAGGCAGATGAGGTGGCGAGCACGGCTCTCTACAGCAGCGTATCCATAGGAGCGGTCTTCATCGTCATCTCCGTGGTGTTCTTAGATCCGATCCTGCGGCTCTTGGGGGCGACGGAGAGCATCCTTCCCTTTGCCTGCAGGTACGCGGGGATCTATATCGTTTCCTGTATCTTCAATGTGTTCAATGTCACGATGAACAATATCGTAACGAGTGAAGGGGCGGCCAGGACCACCATGTGTGCCCTGCTCCTGGGGGCGGCGCTCAACATCGTCTTAGACCCGCTGTTCATCTACGGCGCGGATCTGGGCGTGGCGGGAGCGGCCATGGCGACCGCGCTGTCACAGGCAGTCTCGACCTGCGTGTATCTGCGCTATATCCTGCAAAAAAAGAGCGTGTTCCATTTTCGGGTCAGGGACTGTACATATACGAAGGAGATCATGTCCGAGATCTTCAAGATCGGGATCCCGACGATGGTCTTTCAGGTGCTGACGAGTGTCTCCATCTCGCTGATCAACAATGCCGCGGGCAGATATGGAGACGCCGCGATCGCGGGTATGGGCGTTGTCACCCGGCTGATCTCGATGGGCACGCTGTCCGTATTCGGATTTATCAAAGGCTTTCAGCCCATTGCGGGGTACAGCTACGGAGCAGAGAGATCCGACCGTCTGCGCCAGGCGATCAGGACGTCCATCCTCTGGTCCACGGTCTTCTGTGTGGCCTTCGGCGCGGCGCTGGCGTTATTTCCCGAGGCGATCGTCGCCTGTTTCGTTCCCAGAGGACAGGCGGCGTCGAGTGTGGAGATGGTCCGCGTCGGGGCGGCATCTTTACGGGCGAACGGCCTCTCCATGATGCTCTTCGGGTTTTATACGGTGTATTCTTCGTTGTTCCTGGCGCTGGGAAAGGGCAGGGAGGGTTTTCTCCTCGGGGCCTGCAGACAGGGGATCTGTTTTATCCCCGTGATCTTATTCCTCCCGATGGCCTGGGGGCTTAACGGGGTCTTGTATGCCCAGCCGATCGCCGATGTGCTCGCCGCGGTCGTAACGCTGGCCATGGCGGTACCGCTCCACAAGAAACTGAATGAGAGGACGCTATGAACAGGGGCAGCTCTTTTTATCAGAAAGAAAGCCCGCATTCCAGCGCGATCGTCATGTATCTGTCACTCAGGCGCAGTCCGTAGTCGGTCAGATCCCGTATCTCCCATCGGTCGGCATCTAAGTTGTCCGCGCCGTAGAAAAACTGGATGATCGGCACATCCCGGAACCGGGCGACGGCCAGGGAGGCGGCGCATTCCATCTCGACAGCGATGCAGCCCTGGCGTTTTCGCTCTTCGATCGCCTCGGGCGTCTCCCGGTAGATGGCATCCGTCGTCCAGACCTTTCCTACGACGTAGGGGATCTTATGTTTCTTTAGATATTGTAGGACGATATCATTTGAAAGGCTGTCTGCGCGCATCTCATCGCTTCCTGGAAAATAATGATAGCTGGTCCCTTCATCCCGGACGGCTGACGAGGGGATGATGATCTTGCCGTCCGCGGCGGACTGATCTAATATGCCGCAGGAGCCGAACTGGATCACTTTCTCGGCGCCGAGAGCGATGATCTCCTCCAGGCCGACGGCGCAGGCGGGCGCGCCCACTCTGGAGAGGAAGAGGCCCATTTTTTTGCCCGCATAGTCTATCTCGTAGACGGGGATCCTTCCGTTAGCGGAATAGAGCCAGGCGATCACCTCCGGCGTATTTTTTTCAACAAGATCGTTTATGATGTTTTCTGAAAATGTGGTGATGCATACCTCTGGAAAACCAGGGATCTTTTCTATGACATCACTGGGGTTGATAAATGCATGTCTGTTCT
>CAJTYN010000215.1 GCA_910584115.1 uncultured Lachnospiraceae bacterium | reverse complement strand
ACGCACGCCCCCTGCTGCGCCGGACGGACGGCAGTCCTGACGGCTGTCTCAGTCCCGACGGGCGTATCGCCGGCTGCTACATCCACCGCCTCTTCGACCACCCCGCACAGCGGGCGAAATGGCTGGGGATCCTGCAGGCGCCCTCCGACGGGGCCTGGCAGGGCCAGCGGGTGGAAGATGCCCTGGATCAGGTCGCCCAGGAACTGGAAGAATGCCTGGATCTGGACGCCGTCCTGGATATCGCCCGGATCTGACGGGGCTGGATGCCCTCTGCACTTGCGGAGGGCACTTTTACTGCCTGTGTCATTTGATCATCGTACGCATACCGGTACAGACTCCCGCTTTTTGATGACAGCTTCTACCTCTTCGATCGTCTTTTCAACGATCCTCGCTATCTGCTCCGATGAATAGCCATCTCTGCGCATATTCATGATCACTTTTACATTTTCAGCGTCCCTGATACCCTGTGAGAGATTACACATAGTGTTCACATCCTTTCTCAATCCATCGTCAACCGAAATACTGTACTCTGTTTTTAAGATCTCCAATTTTTCATCAATGGTCAATCTCGCTGAAAACAACGCACTCAGCAAACGATGCAGTCCATACTCCTCATCATGTTCCGGAAGCTCATCTGATATACCTATCAAAACGATATTCATCAGATCGAGTCCGCCTTTCCACGGATAAGAACCCACCAGATCATCTTTTGCCAGATGTACATGAGCCATACTGTTCTCGTCCATGTTCATACACACCCATATCGAGAATACACGTTTGATATCATCATAATCTGTCTTGACAAAATCCCGTTCTTTCTGCGAGGAGATAAGACGGCTCACATAAAATACTGCCCTGTTCAAGATATGGTAACTCTTCGGCTCGTCTTTCTGTGCTTCGAGATTGACGATGACCTGCGACATGCCGTCTTTCATCCGCACATAAAAGATGATATCAAACCTGACGAGTCCCTCATTGATCTCCGTATTTTCCGTATTCATCCCAACGATGCGCTGTCCGTTTTCTTCCTTTTCTACATTGGTCAGCCCTGGCTCTACCGGGACCACGCTGATGAATGGCTTTTCCTCAATATAGGATACCACATCTTTCGGATCCATCCTATGGAACTCATCGATCGCTCTTACCAGGATATGCGCCAAAATGATCTTATTTCCTAACAGACGCTTCGCCTTCTCATCGTATTGGGCATCCTGATCCGCTGCGCTGACCGCATTTCTTATTTCCGTGTCCATAAACCACCTCTTATATGATCATAAATATATGACCTCAAAGATATTATAGCATGTGATGTTCATCGTGTAAAAGCCTTGCGCGCCAGATGATCGGCCATGTCGTTATATCTATCCCCGGAATGGCCTTTGACTTTCACGAACCGGATATCCACCTGCGACTTCGCCCGCTCGTAAAAATCCTTATACGCCTTCGTCCCCTCTTTTTTCGTCTGCCATTCCCCGGTACACCATTTGGCGATCCCTTCGTAATCGTGATAGATCGTCACGCTCTTGATCTGGTGGTCCAGACAGTACTGGATCGCTTTCTGGGAACCTTTGATCTCCCCGGCCACATTGCGCATCTGCGCCAGATCCGGGTCGTCGTATGCTTCTGAGAAATGCTCTTCCTTCCCGTCGTGAAAGAGCACGACCCCGCAGGCAAACCGTTTCCTTTCGGCCAGGTAACTGCCGTCCACATAGGCGACCGCCTCCGTCTGCGGCCCGTCTGCCGTCTCTTTCGCTCCCTCCGGGCCGGAGGATCCCGGAAGCTGCATGTATGCTTCCGCTTCCGCAAGGGTGGGAAAGCTCTTGAATATGGCTCCCGGAAATCCTTTTACCTGCGCCTGGCATTGTGCCCAGGTCTGATAGATCCCCGGCGTCCTCCCATTCCTGACCGCATATACTTTTTTTGCCATAGTCCCTCCTTTTTGCTCAATACCCCTCGATGCGCCGCTTTTTCCGCAGCCGGTAGCGTTTCTCCCCGCCGCGCCATTCCTCCTGCTCCTCCTCAGAGCAGATCTCAAGCCCCGGCACCTCGACGGGACGGCCGTCCTCGTCCACCGCCACCATGACGATGTACGCCCTGTTGATGTTCTTGCGCGCGCCCTGCAGGTCTTCCACATATGTGTCCACCCGGATCTCCATGGACGTGCGCCCCACATAGGTCACCCGGCCCACCAGCACGATCATATCATTCTGGTAAGCGCCCGCTCTGAAATTCAGATCATCGATCGTGGCCGTCGTCACCATTTTGCCCGAATGCCTCCTGCTGACGATACAGGCCATCTCGTCGATCCACTGCATCAGGCAGCCGCCGAAGAGCCGCCCCTGGGGGTTGATGTGCCGGGAGCGGATCACGTAGACCTGTTCCGTCCTGGAGTCCTGGACCTTTTTCATCATTTCCATCGCACTTATGCCCTTTCTATAGAGAATGTGTTTTGATCATAGCACATCCGCCCTTTTTTTTCAAATATCATTTACCCTCTCAGCGCGCCGCTTGCAGATCCGTGAAAACTATGGTATGATCATCAGGAAAACATACAAATAAAAAGAGGTGAACATCTATGGAACCAGAACTCATCCCCAGCGACGGCGAAAAGCAGTACACGAGCACATATAAATGCAAATGTCCCACAGACGCTTCTGACGTCACCCACACGGTCCTTTACCAGAAGGCCACCTGCACCAGGGTCGACGATGTGATCTTGCATTTTCACTGCGACAGGGATTCTAAATGTGTGAAATGTTACCAGAACTATCTATAAGTATACATACACGAGCATTTCAGAAAGGTTGGGTGTAAGATCAGATATGAAATACAGAAAACTCTTAGCAGCCCTATGTTTATCCAGCCTGTTCCTCTTCCAGGGATGCGGCCAAACCGCCAAGACCGAAGCCCCGACGCCGACTGAAAAGGCAGACACATCCACGGCTGCTCCCATTGAGACCAAAAAGGCCGCTGCAGCTACAGAGACCGCCGCCCCTGCGGAAACGAAAAAAACAGAAACGGAGACAGTCTCTCCCCCAGCGGATACGAAGCCCTCCAGCACCTCCACGCCTGCGGAAACAGAAACGCCCGCTCCCACAGAAGCTGCCCTGGGACTTGACGAGCAGGTCGAGCGTTATCTCAGCGAGATGTCCCTGGAGGACAAAGTCGCCCAGATGTTCATCGTCCTGCCTGAAGCCCTGACCGGCGCAGACCTCGTAAACGGAGCCGGCGACCAGACGCGGGAGGCCATCGAGAAGACCCCCGTCGGCGGGCTCGTCTATCTGGAACAGAACCTGCAGACTCCTTCGCAGGTGAGCGAGATGCTGGAAAATGTGCAGACGTACAGCATGGAGCGGATCGGGCTGCCCGCATTCACATGCATCGACGAGGAGGGCGGATCTGTGGCGCGACTCAACCATGCTCCCAACTTCGGCCTCCCGTATATCGGGGATATGTCGGAGATCGGCGCTTCCGGCAATGTACAGTCCGCCTATGACATCGGCCTGGAAATAGGCGGTTATCTCTCCGAACTGGGATTCAACGTGGACTTCGCGCCCGTCGCCGACGTGCTGACCAACCCTGACAACACGGTCGTCCGTTCCCGTTCCTTCGGGAGCGACCCGCTCCTGGTCGCGGATATGGCATCCGCCGTCTCAGCGGGCTTAAACGACAGCGGCGTCCTCAGCACGTTCAAACATTTTCCCGGCCATGGCGCCACGGAAGGGGACACACACGAGGGCTACGCCTATACCCCAAAAACCCTGGAAGAGCTCAGCGGCAGCGAACTGCTCCCCTTCCAGCGGGGGATCGATGAGGGCGTCGACATGATCATGGTCGGGCACATATCCCTGCCCGCCATCATAGGCGACGACACCCCGGCCTCCCTGTCCTATAAGATGATCACGGAGATCCTGCGCAAACAGATGGGGTACGACGGACTCGTCATCACAGACGCCATGAACATGGGCGCCATCAGCCAGCTCTATACGTCTGCCGATGCCGCCATAAAATCCATCCAGTCCGGGACCGACCTGATCCTGATGCCGGCCGACTTTGCAGACGCTTACCAGGGCGTCCTCAATGCTATCAACAACCAGATATCTGTGGAACGGATCGACGAGTCCGCAAGACGGATCATCCGAGCAAAATCATCTCTGCTCCAGAATTGAGATCGCTCATGGAGAAAAGCTCATCACTTCCAGGATATGGAGGTCATGAGCTTTTTTCTCCGCATTTTATAGAGCGAATCTACGCTTTTTGTTTTATGGCCTCTTTTGCTGCCTTCAGGTCTTCTTCGGAATACATCGTCAGTATCTTTTTCTCTGGGATATCGAGTTTTATCATATTGACGACCGCGATGACACGCTGTTTCTTTTCTCCTTCTTCCCTTCCCTCTTTTCTTCC
>CAJTYN010000214.1 GCA_910584115.1 uncultured Lachnospiraceae bacterium | reverse complement strand
TGAGGATCTGGAAGAGGCCCTGGACACCGAGGGTATGCCGCCCGATGCGATCTCTATGATCCAAGATATCCTCAGTATAGAGGATGGATATGTCGGACATGCGTATGGGGTCAGTGATGAGAGTGTGGATCTATTATATGATGAAGGGCTCTTCTTTGATTCACCCATCCCCAAGCTCCTTACGTGTTCTACTTTCTATGTGGATGTGCAGGGGGAGCAGGTCCATTACTTCAAGGCGAGACAGATACCGGATGTCAAATTGGTGGTGGTCTCTGCTTCGCTCAACGCAGGCCTCTATGCAGACTACTGTGCTGGGAGATATGTGGACTATGTGGATGTGCCCTTAGTGCGATATAAAGGACGGTTATTGCAATATACAGCACATTCTATGAGCAGGAGTTGTATCGATGCTCTGGGATATGAGGAGGTGAAGGAGAGCGTGTACAGGGTCACACAGAAGACGGATGTGAACTGGATCACCTTTCGGAAGTTTGATGAGGATAAGGGGATATATTTTGGGAAGACAGAAGGTTTCAACCGATACCAGGGAAAGGATCTGGTCGTTTTAGGTACACCCCATTATGTCCCTTTTATGTACCGGCTGATCGGTGCATATCTAGGATATAGGACAAACGAAGGGATGCGTGTGATGATCGTGGAGCATAATGGATATAGATTTCCGATTATGACATTCAGTGATCCGGAGATGAGAGAGCTGCAATTCCATTTCTTGGAGAGTGAGCTCGAACAATCCATAGGGAGGGCCAGGATACTGAGGAATCCCTGTACGGTCTATCTATTTTCAAATTTTCCATGTAGGCAAGCCGAACTCATACAAGAAGACTATATGGCGGGATAAAGCTGGGACTTGACGGATGATCCTATATCTCATATCGGATGATACATGGGAGTAAAAGGTAAAGAGAAGGAGGCATCAATGAAGAAAAAAAGATATCATGGAGTGGCAGGGACTAACGGCTACGGGGTATATGATGATCATGACAGCATCTCGATATCAAGACATCTTATCAGATCATTTACGATGAAGAGCTCTCAAGATCTTGATGAAGCTAAGGCTTTTGCAGGCGATACGTATAGATATCTGCAGGATGAGACATTTGGGATATATGAGATAGGAGAGGTTGAAAAAAGAACTGGTCCTATCGCAGGAAACTCATAGGGAGGTCTCCTGGACCAAGATACGATACATCTGAGGTCATGACAGATAACAATTTTTTTGAGAGAGGTCGTAATGGGGGGAGATCCAGACCTTTTAAGGTAGGTATCTCTATCCGGTGAGTACATAGTATATATGTGCGAAAGATATATTATAAAATGTATGTAATATGTAAAAATATGATATTTATGTTATATATCATAATCATGAAACTGATGTATAGGGGAAGCTAGGATAGATAGCTTCCCCTACTCTATCTTTAAGTTGGAGGAAAAGATCTATGGACAAGAGAAAGGATGACATCATGTCAGCACTCACACAGACGGAGATTGACAAGATCTACCGTATGCAGCAGCGTATCTATTGGGAAGCAGACTTCGTGAACAGGTGTATCGACCGGCGACTGGAAGGCGTGGGCCTCTGCAATCTCCCATATGAGACATTGGCTGATGAAAAGATCATATTGGATACGGCTCATGATCTGTACTGCAGGATGGCGGACTGCAATATCGCATACAACGATACATTGGATGCAGTAGTCGATGAGGTGGAACGATGCATAGCCAGAAGGACTGCCAGTCTAGGAAGGAGCGGATACCATGCAGGACCAGAGATGTTTTAGAGACATTGATATCATAGAGTTCATGGAGCGGGTGGTCCAGAGACATATGAGGCATTACCAGTCGGACTTCCAGATAGATGCGGAGGTGCTGCAGAGTGTGGCTGGATGTGCGGAGCAACAGGAGCGGACCTTCATATGGATGTGCCGGACGTTGGGGACATGGCTCCTGCCTGAGAGGGATGTGCTCTTAAGAGGCACGAGCGAGAATAATATCTTTACATTCTATATGGAGCAGACCAACGACCCGGTACTTGTCTTTGCCATCAAGGTCATAGGTATCAAAGGTGGACGCATCACCGGCGATATCTATCCATTGGACTACCCCGCATATTATGACCATGTGTGTGCTGCAGCGGTCAGAGCCGAGACAGTCCTATTGCAGTACGAGCGCGGGGTCCGTATCAAGAGGGCTGACGACGTGATCACCAGTCATCCGGATATAGAATATGGACGATGCCTATCCATCCGATACCAGCCCCATCAGCAAGAAGACCTGGACCGGCTCCTGCAGAGGGAATGGGAAGAGAGGAAGAACATAAAAGAGGGTGATGCAGATGCATATATAGCGAGGCTATCAGATGCAGTATCCTGTACAACGAGAAAAAGACTGACCAGGAGATGAGAAGGGAGGCGACGGTATATCATGGAAGAGAAGCGGATACAGGTCGTTCATCTGCAGATGGTGAAGGATGATGAGGTCATCTATGGGAAACAGGTATTGGATGGTCCTAGAGAAACAGCAACATTGGTAAGGGGACTCATTGGGAACATGGACAGGGAGTGCCTTGTCGTATGCGCTACCGATGCAAAGATGAAGCCTACACATATACAGATAGTGGGTATCGGGGCCATCAACTACTGTCCGGTATCGATACCAGAAGTATTCAAAGCGGCGCTATTGTCAAATTCTGTAAATATACTGTTAGCTCACAACCACCCGAGCGGGGATTGTACCCCTAGCAGTGAGGACATAGCATTTACAGAGAGAGTGATGAGAGCCGGTGACTTATTGGGCATACGGCTCATCGACCATATCATAGTAGGCGGGGACGATAGTTTCTATAGCCTGAGGGAAGAGGGTGGATTTTTTGGAAGGGAAGGTATAGACTGAGAAGAGCCATCAAGAGATATGGTCTATCAGGAAAAGATCGTGGTATCAAAGATTAATTTATGAGACGATATGGGGAGGAAGATGGAACGTATATATGTTCCAGAAAATAGCTATGGATGAGATGATCAGGAGATTACATAGGGATCTGCTCTCAGAGAGAGGGTGTGAGGATAGGATGAGCCGGAAGACACGGGAAGAGGTCTGTGCTCTATTAAAGGACAGTAAAGACCAGATGGATGGGCAGGATCATGGATATCACCAGGAAGAAGTCTTCCTAGCTGCTTCTGCAGCGGAGGAGAATGGGTTCGTGGATGGTTTCAAGTATGCATTCCGTCTGTTCTCAGAATGTATGCATGGATGATAGATAGCATCCGGATCGGCAGGATATGTGAGTGAGAGATAGGTAAGAGCTAAGAGAGGATATCGGTGGCCTGGTGCTCAGAGAGCATGAGGTCTTTCCTTTATCCTCTTTTATCATCATCTGTCTTCTCAAACAAGTCCCCGACAGGGCATCCCAGGATATCGCTCAGTATATCTAGGTTCTCGAACCGGATAGAACGAGTCTCATTCTTGACCATGCGGTTAAAATTCTGATAACTCAGGTCCATCTGCTTGAAGAGCCAGTATTTGGTATGTCCCTGTTCTTCGAGGATATCCAGTACCCGTAAACGTACCATGATCTGAGGCCTCCTTTTTGATGATGATTATACTGGAAATAAAATCCTTGCGTAAATGATGTTTACAGTATATAATGTATACATGATATGCATTGGCGGAAAAGAACATGGTCATATGTCAGGACGATAGGCGGAGTCATATCAATGCTTATTGTGATTTTCGTTGGATATGTGGCCATTAAATTTATTATGGGGATGGTTATTTTTACTGTGGTCGAAAAAGCATATAGTGCATTATTATAATATGATTGAGATATAGATACATTATATTTTTTGATCATAAGAAAAATGAAAGATAAAAATCAGAATTTGGATGAATGGAAAGGATTATAAAATGGCTGAATTTAAAACACCTAAATGTCCACATTGTGGGAAAGAACATAACAGAGTACGGGTTGATACGCATGAGCAAAAGATGCACTGTATATGTAATAGTTGTCATAAATCATACACTATCATACATGGGAATGGGAAATGCAAAACTGTATAATAACAAGGTTTAAAATATAAAAATCGACTATATCATCCCCAAAATATTTTAGGAAGGTACTTTCAAATCTGATTGCGGATATGAATCATCTGATGATATGCAATTTTATATTACTTGATTCAAGAAGAGAAAGGAATAAATCTGGTCATGCAAAAGCTATCTATCCGGAGAGATTATGTCAGATTCAGAGTTATGTAAAGATGGCGCTGATTTTTCAAGGAAAAAAGGATTGTCTTAATTGGGAAGTGAGTATATACCGCTACGAGAAGATAGGTTCACAGATTTAGATAGGATTCATAATGTTTTAAATCATGAGGAAATTTAAGAAAACGGGAGAAAGTGGAAAATGCTATTTATTTTAAAAATCATATTTTTTCTTTTTTTATTGGGTCTTGTAATA
>CAJTYN010000213.1 GCA_910584115.1 uncultured Lachnospiraceae bacterium | reverse complement strand
CAGGACTTGATATCCTCAAACAAGCGACCTCCATATCATCTCTTTCTCGGCTAGGTATCCTTAATATTGACACGGAATTAAAAATAACTGACGAGAGTGCATATGAGCCATATGAACACGAACCGGTTTTCAAAGAATTCTCGCAGAAAATTTACCGATACAATCCTTCAAAAGTTGCAACTTTACGCAAATACTGTGGAAGACTTACTCCTTTTGGCGAAAACTTCGTTCAAGTTTGTTTATAGCATCCAATGTGGTTTTGTTTGATTCTTTAGTCATGTCACACATATCTTTTACATAGTCGTCTACTATCTTAAAATAGTAGGCGGCTAAGATCTTGGTAACGACTGCCGATGTTACCGCCGACGCTACTATTGATATCCCGATCGTCATCTTTCCTCACCTCCCCTCTACACAGCCTGTGCCTCTTTATCCTGCTTCTCTTGTTTTACTTCTGCGATTGTTTCTCCTAAGTAACATCCGTACATAAGATAAGACATCGCCCTCCTGGACTCATCGTTTAAGAGCGGAATCATAAGTTTTATATTTGTTAGCGGATCTTCAGTGAGTTCCAAATCTTCAATCTCTGCCATAATAACACCTCCCTTTGATTTGTTTGTAATCACATTATATCACAAACAAATCTAAAGTCAATCACTTTTTGATTGCATTGTAATAATTTTTATGATATTATAAGTTTTAGAAAGGAGATTTTATAGCATGACAATAGGCGATAGGATAAAAATCATCCGAGAATTAGAAGAAAAAAACCAGAGGGATTTTGCTTCTTCTATAAAAATAAGCCAACCTACACTTGCGATGTTTGAAAACGGGCAGCGGGAACCGAAAGACATCCATATAGAACAGATATGTTTAAAATTCGGGATAAACGAAAAATGGCTCCGTACCGGAGACGGCGATATGCGAGCGGAAAACCGCCAAGAGGGGCGCTACGCCCTCAATATCGGAAAGCTACAACGCACTGATGATGAAATGATTATGCGGTGGGTGAACGCGATAGCTGAAACAAAACCAGAAGTTTTGGTGGAAATCGAGAAATTCATGAAAAAAATCCTAAATATTGAAAACTAAAAAGGGAGCCAAATTATTCTGGCTCCAGCTCATTTATGTACTCCCTTAAAGATATATAAACTCTTTTTAAAAATTTAGGATCATTGATCTTACTTGTTGCCTCAGCAATCTTTTCCCTATATTTTTCCGCTTCCGCCTCCTGAACGTATGCTTGGTTTTTTAATCCTTCCATAAGCTCTTCCCTCCCCTGTTCCCAAATGTTTGTTTGGTATATTCATATTATCGTACACACGTTTGGTATTGTCAAGAGGGAATTTATGATTTTTTTACAATTTTTATTAACTTTTATGTCTTTTTGGTATATAATTGTTGAAAAAACAAGAAATGGAGGTGTTACAAGTTGGATTTTCAAGAAAAGATCAAAGATTTCGCCATAAGAGTATCATCCTTAAAAGACAGTATAAACACAGAAGAGGCCACCAAAACCTCTATCATCCTACCATTTTTCCAGCTCCTAGGATATGATGTTTTTAACCCATACGAATTTGTTCCAGAGTATACAGCGGACGTAGGAACGAAGAAGGGGGAAAAAGTGGATTACGCCATAGTCATTGATGGAGAACCGCTGATACTGATCGAGGCCAAGTCTGTAGGAACGGATTTGTCTGCGAAACATATGAACCAGTTATTGCGATACTTCATCGTTACGAAGGCCAAGTTCGCTATACTCACAAATGGGATCACGTACAGATTTTATTCAGACTTGGAAGAACGCAACAAAATGGATACTGTGCCCTTCCTGGAACTTGACCTTATGGATGCCAAACCAGACATCATCGAAGAACTCAAACACTTCCAAAAGGATATATTTGACATAAAAAATATATTGAGAAATGCATCCGACCTTAAATACATGACAATGATCAAGCGCGCCATCGGGGAACAGTTTGAAAACCCATCCGACCAATTCGTGCGTGCGCTGATAGGTAAGATATACCCTGGTACAAAAACTCAAGCAGTATTAGATAAATTCCGGGGAATCATACAAAAAGCATTTGTAGAGTATACCAACGGGTTGATATCTGATCGAATAAACGCCGCGATCAATCCAGTGCCAAATACTCCTGCTCCAGGATCCACACACCAGGATAAAGCAGAACTTTCTCTAACAATAGAAGAAATAGAGGTGCTGGACCACATAAAAAACATGCTTGATACGGACGAAAACATCATATACAAGAAAACTTCCCGATATGCCTACATGCAACTTGGAGAAAATTCAAACAGATGGATATGTCGTGTATACAAACGGAAATCAGAGGATCTTTTTGTCTTACATAAATTCGATGGAACGGATTACGCATACGAATATCTGTTCAATACGCCAGCTCAGCTTGACGCGATAAAGCATCTAGTGAAAGATGTTTTTGAAAGATGTCGTAAAATGTAAAACCCTCTCTGGAATACATAGCGTTATCTTTCCCTCTTCCTAACATATTATTTAACAAGAATATATTAAAAAGGAGAAGCGATACTTAATGAAGAAAAAATTTATAATGCTGACGTTGTTCATCATGGTATCGATAACTACGATATCATGCAAAAACAATGATACGCCAAAAGAAGATCAAACACCTGCTGAAAACACAACAGATGAAACAGAAACGGTATCCGCAGATCCCACACAAGTCGAGGGCGGGTCCGCAGACGATATTTCTGACTTAGACGCTTTGGGTGACATTGAAGTAGAAAAAGAGTTATTTGATGTAAACCTCACCATCCCTGCCCAGTACATCGGTGAATTGGATCAGGCGAAATTGGAACAACAGGCAACGGAAGGTGGCTATAAGATCACTATGAATGACGACGGAAGCGCTACTTATACTATGACAAAAAGCCAGCATAAAAAACTGATGGAAGAAATGTCGAGTACGATCAATTCGTCTCTATCAGAGATGATCTCTTCCGAAAGTTACCCCAATTTTACTGATATAACGACAAATGAAGATTTTACAAATTTTACCGTAACCACCAGATCAACGGAATTGGATATGAACGAATCTTTTTCCACCATGGCTTTCTATATGTACGGAGGCATGTATGGTATATTTAACGGGAAAACCCCAGAGAACATACACGTAGAATTTATAAATGCTGATTCAGGAGAGGTCATCGAGAGTGCGGACTCTTCAAATTCAACGGGCCAAGAATAAGAAAAACGGATTTTCAGATGTAGAGGTGACAAGGGGCAGCGGCGACCAAGGGATCGACATCATCGCATTTAAAGAAGGGATAAAATACGGGATCCAATGCAAATGCTATTCAGGCAATATAGGCAATGACGCTGTACAACAAGCCTTTTCCGGCAAGACCTTTTATCATTGCCATGTAGCTTGTGTATTGACCAACAGATACTTTACCGCTTCCGCTAAAGAATTGGCTGAAAATAACGGCGTTCTGCTCTGGGATAGGGATCATCTGGATGATCTTCTTGAGAAAAGCAAGTCTCTCAACTGATGTCTATGCGCGTATCCTGTACCCTGACAACGCAACACATCCACCCAGACAGCCGCCGGGAGACCAAGAACAACCAGGAAAGATGGCGGCCGATCAAAGGAGAGGATACAACATGGCAACTCTTGAAAAACTCTTTCAGTCCATCATGTGTGGTACTCAAGACAAAAACATAAAATTCAGGGATCTGCAGAAACTATTGATCAGCTTAGGTTTCCAACAAAAAGAGAACAACGGTGACCACTTTCTGTATGACTATCCAGGGATCAGAGAGCTGATCAATATCCAGCCTGACAAAAAAGACCATTCAAAAGCTAAGTCGTATCAGGTCAGACAGATCAGGAACTTCATAAACCTGCACGGGATAAAAGGAGGAGATGGAGATGTATAAATATGAGATCATAATGTGGTACAGCAAGGAAGACGGTTGTTATCTGGCTGAAGTGCCAGAACTTCCCGGCTGCATGGCAGATGGTGAAACATTGCAAGAACTGACTGAAAACGTCCAGGTGATCATCAAAGAGTGGATCGACCGGGCAAAAGAGCTGGGCTGGGAAATCCCTGAACCAAAAGGACGTTTGATGTACGCATAGACCGACCGCGCGGTAAAAAAAGAAACTGAACCTTTCCTCCCAGGTGTCCTCGTGGTTTTGTACCCTTCCGCGTATTCGCAACATTCAGTTTCTAGCGTATTTCTTTTATGATTTTATCATACCAAATGTCAATAACAAAAACCGCCCCTGCGCCAACAGGAACGGCTTTCAGATATACTCCGCAGAGTGATACCTTACCCAAACCTAATATATCATCCTGCGGGGGCACCGGTCAATCCAGAACATTTGATCAGGTGTTATTTTTATACACTTTTTAAGGAGGATGATACGAATGGCAAAAGCTAAATACACCAAGGGGAAGGACGGCTACTGGAAGACCCGTGTAT
>CAJTYN010000212.1 GCA_910584115.1 uncultured Lachnospiraceae bacterium | reverse complement strand
TGTATGTATCCAAGCATTCGGGCAAACAATGTTTTCTTTTTTATGATGATCTGGCGTAGGGACGCTCTAAGCTGCGGTCTTTTTCTCTAAAGATCGGGTCTGTCTCATCAAGCACACAGCCCCGGCGATCCCCAATACGGAGAATGCGATCAGCAAGAAGAAGATCTTCTGGAATCCGACAGCCACATCACCGGCTTTGGCGGCCGCATCCAGCCATATGCCGCAGACCGTGGGGACGATGAAGTCAGGGATGAACGCGATAAAGGAGATGATGCCCGTGGCGACAGCGGTCATCTTTACAGGGATCCCTGCCTGCCCCATGATGCTCCAGTACGTGGCTTTCATGATGTTCGCCATCAAGGCCAGGAATAGTGTCAGGCCGACGCAGAGCGGGACGATCTTGTTCGTGCAGAGCATTGCCAGGGTCGTCACCACGGTCACAGACAGGAATACGGCGAAGCCTTTTCCTTTATAAGAAAACCTGTCCAGGAGCCAGCCGCCGATGAAACCGGCCGCCAGTACGATCACGTAGCTCCTGACTACTCCGATGGCGGACGCCGCGGAAGAAGAGATCCCCAGGACGCGGACTGTGTAAGTGGTCAGATATCCATTGCCCAGTGTCCAGGAGACATACGAGCACATGATGACCCAGATGGTGATCCAGACGCCTTTGTGGCTCAGGATCTCTCTGAGCGGGATCTTTTCTTCTTTTTTTGTATCCGGTCCCGGGGCGGCCTCCGACGGGAGGAACAGCAGGGCGAGGATCAGGAAGATGCCTGTGATCCCTGCGCCGGTCAGCATGACCAGCCGGAAGCCCAAGACGGGAGTGGCGGCGATGTTCATGATCCCTAAAAAGATGAACGAAGTGATCGTCTGGAGGATCCCCCGCGTCGATTCGCTGCTCCCGAACAGGGCGCTCTGGGAGTTCTCATCGCCCAATGAGCGCAGGCCCGCAAGGTAAGCCGACCATAAAGTCGCGATGCCAAAAAATCCGTATGATATATGGATGCCGATCAATATGTAATAGTTGGTGGTAAAGCCAAAGAGCGCCGTCAGGACGGCAAAAGCCGCCAGGGTGATGCAGATCAGTCTTTTCATAGGAAAACGGTCTGCGAAAAAACCGCCGATCGGATAGCAGAGCGTGTTGGCAAAGGTCAGGCAGGTGGTCAGAAAACCCATCTGCGTGTCGTTTAGCTGCAGGGCTTCCATCATCTGGTCGTAGAATGTGTATTTCATATAGGGAAGCTGATAGGCCAGCGCGACCGTGGCGCTGAGGATGATAAAGACGACCAGCTTTTCTTTTTTTAATGTCCGCATATCTCTCTCCTCATCATGCTGTCTATACAGACAGATATTTTTTCAGATCGTTGTCCAGCTCTTTTGGAAAGTCCGGCTGTACATAACTTTCCAGCATCTCTTTCCACTTGGCGTTGGCACGCTCCGCGACGGTCTTCCTGCCGTCCGATTCCCATTGGGCGACGTTTCTGAAGTCGCTGATGAACGGCTGGTAATGCTCTTCGCGAAAATGCTCGAAGGTATGTTCTTCTGTCAAAAAGCCTCCTCTGGGTCCCACTTCTTTGATCACGTTGAAGGCGAGCGTCTCCTCGCTGACCTCGATGCCTCGGTGGATGCGCCGCACCATGCCCATCAGCTCATAGTCGATCATCGATTTTTCAAAAGAGACCGTGTCATAAGTAGCCATGATGCCGCCGCCGTGGAGGATGAAATTGCCGCCGGCCATCTCGGCAGACATCAGGTTCATCATGGATTCGTACCCGAGCTGGGGATCGAAGCATTTGCTGTCGGTGATCGATCCGCTGATCCGGCAGGGCAGGCCGTAGGACTTTGCCATCTGGGCGTTGAGCAGGGACATGAGGGTACATTCCGGGGAGCCGACGGTCAGGGAACAGGTGCGCATGTTCGCGTTGGAGCTGGAAGCGGAATAGATGACGGGGGTCCCGGGATTTACGCACTGTGCTAAGACGATGCCCGCCAGGATCTCAGCATTCTGGACAGCCGCGCTCCCGGCCAGCGTCACAGGGGCGGTCGCGCCTGCCATGGCGAGAGAGTTGATCAGCTGGATCTGGCCGTATTCTGCGAACACCATCAGCGTAGCCAGCGCTTTGTCGTCGTAGCACAGAGGGGTCACGGTGCAGGGATCTGCCAGCAGCACGGGCTTCTTGTTCTTTACGGCGTCCAGGCCTCCGAACGGGAGGGCGGCCATCGCGATGCAGTCCCGGGCCTCTTCCTCTGTGAACATGAAAGGCATCAGCGGCTTGTCGCTGTACTTCATGGTCTCGTAGACGACCATCCTGTTCCGGACGGCGGGATCCACATCGTTCATCTCACAGGGAACGTGGTGCATCTCGATCAGGTCCATGGATTGATATAATCTGATCAGGTTGATGAAATCCTCTTTCTTGCTGGGGCGCCGTCCCTGATCCAGGTCTTCGACGAAGCAGGAGCCGCCGGGTCCGCAATAATGCGTATCTTCCGTGTTGAACAGGACGTTTTTCCCTGGATCCCTGGAATAGAGCGTAAATGACGAGGGGGCCAGCCGGATCTTTTCCTCGACGAGCGCTCTTGGGAAAAAGACCTTCTGTCCGTCGATCTTCGCGCCGTGCCGGGCGAGGAGCTGGCAGGCAGGCTCATAAGTCATGATGATCCCTACCTCCTCTAGGATCTTCAGCGATGTCTCATGGATCATGGCGATGTCGTTCTGTTCTGCTGACTGGTATCTTTTCATTGTCTGTATCCTCCTAGTCTGTTTTGCGTTTTATGCGCCTTATCATACAGACTCATCCGGGGGAGGTCAATGAAAAAAACTGAAGATCATATATATTTTTACAAGATTTTCGGTTTTTTTACACATTTTTGACAATAAAACACACACCTTATGCCGAGATGCAAAGGTGTGTCAGTAAACTATTCAATGTGATATTTTTTCATCCTGTAATACATCAGCTGTCTGCTGATCCCCAGGATACGCGCGGCTTGGGAGATATTCCCGCCCGTCTCCGTCAGGGCGCTGATGATCTCTTCCCGTTCCTGGTCACGGGCGTCCAGATAGAGCTGCCTTTTGCTGAACGCCGGTCTTTTCGGCGCGGGTGTAGTCGGACGCTCCTGGGAGACGGCGTTTTCCGTGCCGTAGAAGATATTCGCCGGAAGGTCATCGGCGCAGATCGCGCGGCCATCTTCCGCGAGATTCATGGCCGCCTCGATGCAGGAACGGAACTGCCGGATATTGCCCGGCCACTTGTAGATCCTCAGCCAGGAAGCTGCCTCCTGGGTGAGACCTGGGATCTGTTTATGGAAGCGCTCATTGAATCCGGTCAGGAAATGTCCTGCCAGCAGGGGGATATCTTCTTTTCGTTCCCGCAGGGCGGGGAGGCTGATCTGGACGATGGAGATATAGTAAAAAAAGTCCATATCCAGGCAGCCGTCCCGGATGATCTCGGTGACCGGCTTGTCACTGCTGCAGATGATGCGCAGATCAAGAGGCACGACGCGGCCATCCGGTCCGACGTAAGAGCGCTGTTCGAGGGCGCGCAGGAGTCTGACCTGTACGGCGGCGGGCATATATGTGACCTGCTCGATGTAGAGGGTCCCCTTGTCCACCTGGGCCAGGAGCCCCTCGCTATCAGGCCCCAGGTAGTGGGTGTTCTCTATGCCGAATAAAAGGCCGTCCGATAAGTCTGCCGGTATGGACGCGCAGTTGATGGACAAAAAAGGCATAGCGGCCCGCGGGCTGCCTCTGTGGATCGCCCGGGCAAATGTATCCTTTCCGCAGCCGCCTTCCCCGGTCAGCAGGACAGGCGAATCGGTGGACGCGGCTTTTTTAGCCAGAGAGAGACAATGGACGAAAGGAGCGCTGGCACCGATGATATGGCCGAACGGGTCCTGCCCTACGGACGGGTCGGCGCTCTGCTGGCCGATCTGGCTCTGCAGCTGCAGATTCTCGTCGATCATGTTGGAGATATGGGTGTAGTCATGCTGGATATTGAAGACGCCTGCCAGGCGGCCGTTCTTGAAGATCGGGGTGGAGCTGATGCTCTTCGTCTTCTTCAGGCCGTTTGTGCAGTAGGTGCAGATCATATCGCGGACACGCCTTTTTTCTGTCAGCGCGATGTATGCGGGGCTTGTATCTTTTCGGACGTCGTCATGAAAATCATAAAGTTCAAAGAGCGACCGGCCATACGCTTCTTCTAAGGTGTATCCTTCGGAGCGTTCGGCGGCGGGATTTAAGTAGGTCAGAAGAAGATCCGCGTCAAAAAATAAGATCTCGTCCAGCATTTGGTCAAATACTTCAAAACAGATCCCTGACTCCAGGATCAGATCTTTGTACGGGTGCATATGGGCCTCCTGTATCTTTCGGGGAACAGTGGATCGTGTATCGTACCAGTATTATACACCATCCTCGTCGTTTATAGCAAAAAACTTATTGAAAGTAACAGAAAAACAAGCTATAATCAAAGTCAACGTAAAAATGGATGA
>CAJTYN010000211.1:2502-4535 GCA_910584115.1 uncultured Lachnospiraceae bacterium | reverse complement strand
CGCAATCCCCCGGCGCTTTTGGTACTTTTCTCGCAGAAAAGTACATAGTTTGTTTTATGGAAAAAAGAAAACCCTGGTAGGGGAGCTACCAAGGTTTTCAAGGGGAGTATAAATAATTAAATAAGGGGTTATAAATGTAGAAAAAATTTTTTGAAGGGTAAACTTTTTCCACATGGATAATTATAATATAAAAGTAAAAAAAAAGCAATACAATTTCTGTAATATTTTTTTTAGTTTTGAGAAATAATAGGGTTGTAACATATAAACCAAAGGATTAGGAGGAAATGATCATGTCAAAAAACTATGAAAATGAAAACAAAAACGCGAATAACAGCAGCCAGGATCAGAATGCGCAGAACAGCACGAGCAATGCAAAAAACTCTCAGAACTGTCATACAAACAATTCGTCACAGAATAAAAACCAGAACAAAAACCAGAATAAAAACACCACCAGCTCCAGCCAGGATGCCTCAAACGAGAGCTTCGGATCCAGATACTAGGATCTGAGAGGACTGGGAAAAGCTGTCGTATCTCTTCGTGGGATGCGGCAGCTTTTCTCTGTTTTGGGGATGGGAGTGACTGTTGTTTGGGAGGGAGAATATACTATAATAAAAAAGTAAAAAGGTGTGATCATGTTCCGATTAGAAACGATCTCCCCTGAGATGCTCGACGGCCATGTGGACCGCGGGGAGGGGATCATCATAGATCTGCGCACGCCGGAAGATTTTGCGGTATCGCATATCCGGGGTGCGGTGAATGTGCCTTATGAGGAGGCGCAGCGGCTGAGATTTTACCCGAAGGACCGGACGCTGATCCTGTACTGTGACAGGGGCGGGGCCAGCCTGTCCGTGGCAAAGGATCTGGCGGAGAAAGGCTACAGGACCTGCTCGGTGATCGGGGGGATGCAGTCCTATAAAGGCAGAAACCTTGTATTTTCGAGGAGACCATAGTATAATAAAAAAGTAAATGAAAAAGGTAACTGTCCGTGCGCTGTTTTTGAAAAAAGGCAGGATGGTTACCTTGTTTGATAGATGGACAGGAGAGGACAGGATGGAGAAGTGGGAACTGATCGCGCCGTGCCATTTTGGCTTGGAGGCGGTATTGAAAAGAGAGATCACGGAGCTTGGCTATGAGGTGAGCCGCGTGCGGGACGGGCGTGTATTTTTCTGGGGAGACGCCCGGGCGGTGGCGGATGCGAATATCTTTTTGCGCACGGCGGAGCGGATCTTGATCAAGGTCGGATGCATCCAGGCAAGGACGTATGACGAGCTTTTTGAAAAAACGAAGGAGCTGTGCTGGGAAGATTTTATCCCAAAGAACGGGAAATTCTGGGTGTCGAAGGCCAGCTCGATCAAGAGCAAGCTGTACAGCCCTTCCGATATACAGTCGATCATGAAGAAAGCGATCGTGGACCGGCTCAAGAACGTGTACAATGTGCAGTGGTTCCCGGAAGACGGGGCGGCCTATCCCATCCGTGTCTCGCTCATGGAAGACGAGGTGACGATCGGGCTGGACACGACAGGCATCTCCCTGCACAAGAGGGGCTACCGGAAACAGACGGTCAAGGCGCCCATATCCGAGACGCTGGCCGCGGCGCTGCTCATGCTGACTCCGTGGAAGAGCGACCGGATCTTGGTGGATCCTTTCTGCGGCGGCGGGACATTTCCCATCGAGGCAGCCATGATCGCGGCGGGGCAGGCGCCCGGCCGGATGCGCTCTTTCCAGGCCCAGAGGTGGAAGAACGTGATCGCCCCAAAATGCTGGGCGGATGCCCGGGAGGAGGCGGACGACCTCCTCGACAGAGAGATCCAGGTGGATATCCAGGGATACGATCTGGACGGGCAGTGCATCCAGTTTGCCCGGGAGAACGCCAGGCTGGCCGGGGTGGAGTCCATGATCCATTTTCAGCAGAGGCCGGTGAGCCAGCTGAGCCATTCCGGACGGTATGGTTTTCTGATCTGCAATCCGCCCTACGGCGAACGGCTGGACGAGCAGGAGGATCTGGCGGCTCTGTACCGGGAGCTGGGGGAGGC
>CAJTYN010000211.1:0-2402 GCA_910584115.1 uncultured Lachnospiraceae bacterium | reverse complement strand
TATGACGCATACGCTTTCTGCAAGGTGACCAACAGCAGATATGTGCTGGTGGAGCGGGCCGAGCTGTGGAGGGCCTGTACCTTCGAGCATGTGTTTTTTCGGGAGATGGATGCGTTCACGGAAGAGGCGCAGCGGGGATACGAGCGCCAGATCCGGGAGCGGATCGAACCGGAGTTTGTGAGAAAAGGGGCGAAATATCCGCCGCCAGATCACATGTGTACGTATATCACGGGCATATTCATCAGTCGGGGGGAAATGTCCAGAGAGCGGATCCGGCAGATCCGCAGGCACAGATCCCGCAGGGATTATAGGTTTTCCCTCCGGGGATATTACGAGAGCAGGCTGGTGGTCTTCGACCTGGCGGTCGGCCGGATCTATGGCAGCAGGGCGGCCGGGCCGCTGGTAAAGAGATACAGACGTCTGATACAGATATCTTAGTTTAGGAGGGCTTTTGAGGATGAGCGGAATAGTGATCTTAGGCGCGGCGGTTGTGATCTTTTTTCTGGCGTATGTGACCTACGGCTCCTGGCTTGCCAGACAGTGGGGCGTGGATCCGTCCAGGGAGACACCGGCCCATACGCTGGAGGACGGGCGCGACCTTGTTCCGACGAAGGCACCCCTTCTCTTGGGACATCATTTTTCTTCGATCGCCGGGGCGGGGCCGATCAACGGGCCGATCCAGGCCGCGGTCTTCGGCTGGGTGCCGGTGCTCTTGTGGATCGTCATAGGAGGCATCTTTTTCGGAGCAGTGCAGGATTTTTCGGCGGTCTTTGCGTCTGTACGCCATAAGGGGAAGTCTCTCGGGACGGTGATCGAGGAGAATATCGGGCACAGAGCGAAGATGTGTTTTACGATCTTTGCCTGGCTTGTGCTCGTGCTGGTGGTGGCGGCCCTCACGGATATCGTGGCCGGGACGTTTACGGGCCTGATCACCGACGGGGCCGCGGGCCAGATGGTCAAAGATCCCGCGAACGGCGCCGTGGCCACGGCTTCCATGCTGCTCATCCCCCTGGCGGTCTGTTTTGGCTTCATCAACCGGACGGGCCTGAACCTGGCTGTCAGCACGGTGATCGGTGTGCTGATGATGGGAGGCTGCGTCGCGGCGGGACTGGTGTTCCCGGTCTATCTGCCGCGAACGGTCTGGATGGCGGTCATCTTCGTATACATATTCCTAGCTTCGGTGACGCCGGTCTGGATCTTGCTGCAGCCGCGGGATTACCTGAACAGCTTTTTGCTCTATCTCATGATGGCGGCGGCGGTGGCGGGGATCGTCCTGACGGATCCGAAGATGAAGCTCGCACCATTTACCGGCTGGGAGGCCGATGGGGCACCCATGTTCCCGTTTCTGTTCATCACGGTGGCCTGCGGCGCGATCTCAGGTTTCCACAGCCTGGTGGGATCCGGCACCACCGCAAAGCAGCTCGATTCGGAAAAAGACGCCAAGCTGATCGGATATGGGGCCATGCTGCTGGAATGCGTGCTGGCGGTGATCGCGCTGATCGCGGTGGGGCATCTGACGGAGGACGGCATGTACGAAAAGATGGGGACGCCGCCGCAGGTGTTCGCCCTGGCGATCGGACGGTCCTTCGCCGCTATGGGCGTGAGCGCGCAGGGGGAGCGGCTGATCGGCACGGTCATCCTGCTGGCCATATCGGCCTTTGCCTTCACGTCCCTGGATACGGCTACCCGCCTGGCGCGTCTTCTGTTCCAGGAGATGTCTGACGGAAAGAAAGGGAGCAGGTTCTGGGGAAATATGTACGTGGCCACGCTGATCACGCTCATGGCCGCGGGCCTTCTGGCGCTGGCCGGATACCAGAAGATCTGGGTCTTATTCGGCTCCTGCAACCAACTGGTGTCTGTCCCGGCATTTTTGGCCGTGGCCTGCTGGCTGAAACGGCTGGGAAAGAACAACAAGATGTTCTATCTCCCCATGCTGTTCATGCTGGCGGCGTCCTTGAGCTCCTTAGGCATCACTTTTTACCACAACCTGATGGATCTGCTCCAAAAGAAAGAGGGCAGTTCGCTGATGGTCCAGGGCGTGCAGGAGCTGCTGATCCTCCCGGTCTTCGTGCTGGCGGTGATCATGACGGTGGACGGCCTGAAAGTCCTGCTGGCCAAAAAGAAACTGACCTCCGGATAAAAGATCTTACGTTGTCTCTTGTGAAAGGGGCAGAGATGGTGTTATAATCAGATAGAAAAAGGATATTTTTGAGGAGGGATACGTGTGAAAAAGCTGATCTTTGCCACATCCAATGAGGGAAAGATGAAAGAAGTGCGCGCGATCCTGGCGGATACCGGGTATGAGATCCTGTCTATAGCGGAGGCAGGGATCAAGGTGGACGTGGAGGAGAACGGGACCACATTTGAGGAGAATGCGCGGATCAAGGCTCAGGCCGTCCATG
>CAJTYN010000210.1 GCA_910584115.1 uncultured Lachnospiraceae bacterium | reverse complement strand
CTCCTGTCAAAAATATAATTGATCTTATGTAATAAATCCATCTTAAAACCCTCCTGCAATAATATCCCAAAACAACTTATAAACCGAAATGTTCTATTCGGTATAGGATAACATTTATCTCGCTGGATGTAAAGTATTTACGTATAGATCAAGGCAACAAAAGAGCGGTGGCAGATTCCGCTCTCTATTGGTCACTCATCCATTTCTGTTTTTTCCGCTTCTTCTTTATATTCCATCAAAGGTTCACGGATTTCTTTGTTCAGGTCTACTTGTGCCATCCGATAATATCTTCATACTATCTCACCCCTCCCGTAACGCCAATATTCTCGCCTGTCACAACGTCGGTCGCCGAAGATAGCAGATATTCGATCGTAGGCGCCACTTCTTCCACATAGAGATTCCTTCCCAAAGGATTATTTTTTGCACTTTGTTCTTTGATCAGATCTGGTAATCCGGATAGAAACTTTGTCTCGATCATATCCGGTGAGACAGCATTGGCAGTTATCCCTTTCGAGGCGTATTCCGCCGCTATATTCTTCATCAATCCGAGCAAGGCGTATTTTACTGTGATGTATGGACTCTGAAACTTAGGCGGTACTCCGAGAAGATACGCAGTCAACATGAACACCACTTTCCCATATTTTTTCTTTGCCATCTTGGGGATAAATGCCTGTAAGATCATCGTTATTGACCGGAGGGATATATCTATCTCTTTCTGATAATCCTCCCATGTATGCTTATGGAACTGCAGACTATGGGCTTTAGGAGCAGATAAATGTACGATATGGTCAGGTGGATCTCCAGACTCCATGATATTTTTTATCATGGAACTTGTACTATCAACATCCCCAAGATCAGCCTGGATAGGGACGATGACATCCCCAATCCCCTCTCTTAACCCATCGATCACTGCTCGGGAACTATGATAATGTGCCCATATGATATCATAGTTTTTCCCGACTCTTTCAATCAGCTCTTTCCCCACATCTGAGGAAGCGCCTGTTACGAATAATACTTTACCTTCACCCATCTAAAACCCCCACTTTCAGTAAACCCCGTAAAACTTTTTTGTGCTCCTGATCTCTGATACTCACTTTTATCTCCGCGTATTTCAGATCGACATCAACACGTTTGACTTCGCCTGTAACATGAAGTTCATCGCCGATAAAAACAGGTCTTGTAAATTTCACTTCAACGCCTTGTATCAGGCAATTCCTCCCTGGAAGATACCCCCCCCTAACGTTGATAATAGTGAAGCAGTCAACATTCCATATACAACACAGTCTTGAAATCCTCTTTTTCTGGCATAATCTACATCCGTGTGCAATGGATTCTCATCTCCAGAAATATCATAAAATTTCTGCTGCATCTCTGCAGTGATAGTACGTGAGAAACTTGCTCTCATACCTGGTCTTAAGTCCCCTATTGTATATTCCTGCATTCTCTATGCCCCAATCTTTTTCAATATAAAGTCAACCATTTCACCGACATTTTTCATAGCGTTTACTTCTTCTATATTGAATTTTATTTTAAATTCATCTTGGATGGTGACAACAAGGTTTATCTGTTCAAGGCTGTCCCAGTCTTCAATATCAACAGATGAAGTATCCTCTGACAGGGTGATATCCTCATCGTCAAAATTATTCCTAAAGATCGTGGTCAATTTCTCAAATATCTTTTCACGCGTCATTTTTCTTCCTCCACTCGGATATATTTATTTTTATCTGTATAGAGATCATTCACAGAAAATCCCCATATACTTTCTTTATCATTTTCTAGGATCTTATCAAATCCCATATCTTGATAAAAATCCTTTACCATACTATTTTTTGCTGTTGGATAATAATACCCTTTGATCAAGGAAATACCTGATCTTTGACATTTATGTACAAGTGCATCCATCATGGCACATTCCATATCCCTTTTTAAGACCCTGCAGCTCATAAGCCATAGATCAATATGGCATATCTCCGCGTCCATTCGTCCGACAAGGATCGTAACCACGCCATTGTCCCCAAACCGGTCCTCTAATCTGCCATACAGAGTGATATAATTGCTGTCTTTTGCAATGGCCTCAATCTCCCCTTGTGAATACCGCCTGGTCGTCAGATTGAACTGGTTACTTTTATTCGTCAGCTGCGCGATCCTCGCCATATAAACAGGCACAAAATGTTCTATGGTCGCTTTCATCTCCAAAGATTTCAGATAATCTCCGTAATCTGTAAAATCAGCCTGCGATCTGGCGCGTTGCGCATTTTCCTGATACATCTTGTTCCTCTCCCTGTCATCCAGGGACAGATATGTGACCTCGAAAAATCCATTTCTGTCTATATTCTGGATATATTGATGGGATTCACCTATCTCCGGGACGGATACCCCAGGTAACTGTCTCGCCACGAGATGACGTTCTGCAGGATTATCATCAATGAAAACAAGGCTTTCCGGAAGTATATGCAGCGATGCGGCTATATCAGAAAAATTTTTGTCTTTGGGTTCCCAATTTGCCTTTATCTCTATAAAATCATCAATCGATAATTCACTGTTGGGATGTTCCAGTCCCGCTCTTGCATTACTTTCATCATTTTTCGAATCAATGTTCAGCATGATCCCTAGCTGTTTTTGCTTCTTGATATACCTCTGAAACTCAGAATATACCTGCCCAGAAGATGTCTCTATCCCAATCTGGATATTCTCTGCCCCGTCGTCGCCGATCACTCCGCCCCATAAAGTATTATCAAGATCCAGGACCAACCCTTTTTTGTTTTTTCCGAAAATAGACTTTATGATATTTGCAACGTTAAATGAAAGATACGGTATCGCACTGACATTTAAGGCATATTTATACATATGCCAATAAAATGGGTCGCTCCATTCTTTAAGTCCATAATCAGCAGATATATAATTTATGTCACAGATAAAAAAATCCTGATGTGTCTGCGCATATCTGTTCAACTCCGCATTCAGCCGGGAAATATAGTTGAGCGCACCGTGAATATCAGAAACGTCTTTATTTCCAAGAAGCCGATACAAGGGCATCTCAAAATTATTTTGGATGATCGGGCATCCATATTTCTTAAAAATACGTTCCCATATCGATATAAATTTCTGGATCTGTTCATCTAATGCGGACGAAATCTCTTCTTCTGTATCGGACAACGATGGAAAATACGTTATATTTTTGTTTGATGTATGTATATAGATGATATCCGGATCAAACTCTTCCAATCTATCGTTTTCAAACATGATATCTTCATAATACATCCCATATCCTGATTCATAAAAAGTTGCCTCAATCCCCTGGTTCAAGAGGAAAATGTCCATTATCTGGATGATATTCGATGTAGTCGATCCACCAAGGACCGCGATATTCTTTTTTATAAAATGGCCACCCTCTGCCAGTAATTGTTTACGGATCTTTCGCCTATTTGAAAGGATCCAGCCTGCGTCAAACGGATATTCAAGTTCTTTCATTTCACAACACCTCAATTTGGCCTGTCCATATCACCATCGCCTTTAAATAGGATCACATTATCTATTTCAGACATATAATAAATATCAATATTTTGCTGCTCAAATGGAGAAAAATAATCAGGTATGATATTGCCAGAATCCGCAACCGCTTTCCAACCGCCATTTATGAAAACAGCATCATCAACTCCCGTTTCGTAACAATCCACATATTCACAATGATACTTTTCAAGCAAAAGATCAATCTCTCCTGAAAAATACTGCAGCAGGTTTTGGTCGCCGATCGCATCTATGAGCCTTAACACAAAACTTCCGTTACAAGGCTGCACCCGCAAAACAACAAACAGCTTATCCTTCCCCGATTGAACTCCATATTTAATATATTTAAACGTAGGATGTTCAAAATAGCGTCTTTTTACAAACCCGATACTTTTTCTAAGCTGATGGTCTCTCTCGAAACAATCTCCTATGCCCAATTCATTGACAGCTTGATCAAGATCATCTATACAAAAAAGTGATAATTCTGGCAACCGCAAATATTTAGGGATTTCTTTATCGACTACTTTGGCTATTTGGAAATCGGCTCGATCCTGGAGTCGATACCAATGCTTCATCACTCCAGTATTTAATCCTAGAAATTGGTATACCGCGATTGTTTTAGGGTTTATACCTGGCGCTGAGATTCTCCTGACATTACCGTTTTCCCTCAAATATGTCAATATCTTAATCCCCAACATAGTATCTTCAGTTTTTATCGTCTTCCAAATAGCGAGGGTAACATCACGATGATCATTATCATATGGGATATAGCCGAGAATGCCCGTTATCTTTCCTTCATTTTCCGAGATCACAAAAGACACTTCATCTCCCCAGCAATGCTGAAATTCAAATAGCTTCCTCTTCTTTCCCACAATATGCCCTTTGTGCCAATATTCATCTATAAAAGCCATGATGCCGACTATATCATCTTTATTAGCAAATCTGATCACGAATATATCTCCAATCATCCTAAGTTTCCAGCTTTTTCTTACACTACTATGGATACATCACATACCTTGAAAACCGCAGAACTATCATCTTTTTCCTCTTTT
>CAJTYN010000209.1 GCA_910584115.1 uncultured Lachnospiraceae bacterium | reverse complement strand
GGATCGTAGAGCAAATTCATCGTCATCTGGAAAACGAGCTTTCTCTTTTTTACAGAGAAGTGCATATTTAGATTTCTCAACGCAGTCAGTCTCGCTGCCATCATATCTGACGATCTCCCGATGGAGTAACGAGAATATCTTATTCAGGGCATTCGTAGGGATGGCACAGATATTTCTTCTGAAAAGGTAGTTTTCTGTGCTCAAGAATACCTCTGTCGATGGAGAGATCTTGCGGCGCGGACAATGCTCCGTTCTCTCGCCACTGCAAGGAAGTATTGAAGTACACGTAATTCCATGTGATGTCCTCCTTTTTGGTTTTCCACATTATAACACTATTGATAACGATATGATATAGATATTTGCTATTGAATGGTGCCATTCCAGCGGGGAGCAGATTTCCCACGATCAAAACACTTCTGAAAAGAACAGATACCCGTATAGAAACCTTGCGAAAGGCTCTGCGGATACTGACTGGAAGATAGTCCGGCTGCAATGCTCCCAATGATCGCAACAGATCCCAATGCGTTTAAAAGCAACGTTTTCAAAATACATGATCGTTCTTTGCCTATAAATCGCATACTTATATCTTGTTCCACACAGTTTTTTCAGAAACCCCAAGCACTGCTGCATATGCTTTTATCGTAATGTCTTTAGCATCCAAAGCCTTCTTCAAATTACTTAACAATCCTTTTCCTCCTTTCGGATTACTCTTACAAGTAACTTTTATTGCGTTATATACTCAATAGGGTTCATTGTCAACACCTTTTTTACTCTTAATGATAATTTTTCTTGATCTTAATTATTCATTGTGGTAATCTTGAATAAGAAAGGCAGGTACAAAATGAACTTTCTCGAAAAATTAAATTTTCTAATGGAGAGGTATGCTCTTAATAAACGGACTCTTTCACAAAAAAGTAAAATACCTTACACGACTATTGATAATTGGTACAAAAGAGGTTATGAGGGCTTAAAAATCCCAACACTTTGCAAATTAAGCGATTTCTTTAATACCACCCTTGATCATTGGGTAGCGGACGAAATAACGGATCCGAATTATGGAAAATCATCTGGGTTCAAAGTTGAGTATGAAGAAATGGAACATATTAAAAGCTATAGAAAACTTGATGTTTGGGGAAAAGAACGTATAGATTATGAATTAAATAAGGAACTCGAAAGAGTAGAACAACTGCAAGCCCAGCAAGAGCGCATCGACGCGCTGGAAGCAGGACAGACGGAGGTATCCGGAAAGATCCAATCCAAGCGCATGTACACATATGTGCGGAGGATCGCCTGTGCTGGGGAGGGCTTTTACTTTGACGACATACCTACAGAGACCATAGAAGCCCCATATATGGAGGGGGCGGATTTTATCATAGGCGTAAATGGAGATTCTATGGAGCCTGACTATCTTGACGGGGATAAAGTTTATGTAAAAAAGGCCAGCCACTTAAACCTCGGGGATGTGGGGATATTTACAGTTGGAAATGAATGTTATATCAAGGAATTTGGGGAAGATGGATTGATATCCAGAAATAAAGACTATGAGGGAATCCCAGGGACAGAGGATATACGCCTGATCGGGAAAGTGATAGGAAAAATGCAAGGAGAATAAGTAGTATAGATGGATTTTTTATCTCATGTTATGTTTCTTGCTTTTTACCGTATTCTTGATTGAGTATATATAAGGAGGAAAACACATGAAATTGCCCAATCTTTCAGATTTAAACACAAAGTACAAGAAATTCTCCAGAGATCTGAAGCTGGAGAAAAAGTTTTCCAGATTGACCGATACAGTAGAGAAAACATGTGCGGAAGTATCTGATGCCTTGGGTCTGGATGAAAAAATGATGAAGTCATCTGATACTCTGGATAACTTTGGTGAAAAACTCGTGAGCGCATCCAGCACATCGGGAGCGGATAGGCGCCTGCAAAGTCCGTCCTATATCACTGATCCTTTTGTTCCAGTTTCCCGCACTGGATCAGATATTCCGAATATCAATCCGGTCTCCCCTGGTGTAGTAGATCATATTGATGAAAAATGTATGGATACGCCCAAGACGTATAGATCAGAAAAGTTCCCTGATACTCCAGATTTTTCTGCCCCAGCCCTCCACACTGAATCTATTGTCCCAGATATCAATCTAACATTTCCTGCTGCGCTTCCTAGCTGTAGAGAAATCTCAGATGCAAGTCATGCTGATCCAAGGATACTTGCCTATTACATGTCTTACTATGAAGACGGATCAGCTTTTTCGGATAAAGATCTTGGCGAATATTTTATCAAGGATGCCGGAAGTGCTAAACAGATATTAAAGATCTTAAAAAATAAAGATTGGGTCCAGGAAAAAGACCCTGTAAGCATTTTAATGGCCTCCTATACAGTGGAAGAACTCAGAACTTTTTTGCGGCTCCAAGGATTGAAAGTCAGTGGAAAGAAAGAAGAGCTTGCCCGTAGATTATCGGAGAATGTTTCTCCCGAAGATTTTAAGCGTACATACAAACGTACCTTATATTCTCTTACTGAACTTGGTAAAAAATACATACGAGCAAAAAAGACAGACCACGATCGAGCTATCATGATCTCTGTAGGTGCTATAAAAAATCTGAATTTCTCAGATGCGGTCAGAATCTACAATTCATACGATGCTAGATGGGGTTTCTTGCATGCCAACGGTAAACCCCACACTATCTTTGCGGGTTATGAAGTTCCGTCTAAATGTTTTGACTATGTGATCTCTTACCCCATGCATGAATTACAGAACTCCGACGGATTCAAAAAGGATCTGCGTGCCTTTTTGGTGTCGGTACTCATGCGGGGCGAAAGAAATTGGGTGACACTACGAGAGGAATTTATGTTGATCAACCAAGAACCCATTTGTTGCCCGAATATTTCAGATCTTAATAGGTATGATCATGACGATGACTTCTTTTCAGAAAATCCGGATGGGATCATGGATTCGATGCAACGTAGGATAGAGGAGAACCCGGATTGTGTGTTAAATTATTATATCTGCAAAATACTCTACAAAAGTCAACGCGCCTAAAATATTTTAACAGTCAAGGAAATCTGTATATGAAAAAAGTAGAACGCTATTTTTACCCAGCAGTCTTTACCTATGAACCCGGCCAGGAGATCGCTGTCGTCTTTCCGGACCTGGGATGCGCTACCAGCGGGGTGGATGATGATGACGCGCTCTTGTCTGCCCGCGAACTCCTCGGCTGCGTCCTCAATGGCCTTGAAGAAGATGGGGAAGAGATCCCGTCCCCTACCCCATTGTCTGAGATAGACACTCCAGACAATGAATGTGCCGTATTGGTAGATGTATATATGCCGTCTGTCCGCATGGCACAGAAGAACCGTTCAGTCAATAGGACTGTCACGCTCCCTGCCTGGCTCAATGCTCTCGCCCTGGAACATAACGTGAACTTCTCCCAGGTGCTGCAGGACGCGCTGAAAGCTCAGTTCCATGTCGGGTGATCTCCCGCAATAGAGATCTATGGCGACTTTCCAGGGTGAGAGGTTATGTGCCTGATCGGGAATGTGAATGACGATATATAAAAGAGGTGTGAATGATCGATATTGAAAAAAATGAATATATTACATTCTGTAAATGTGGATGCATGAATGGTGTTGTCTTAAAAGCATACGATGATGACCACGAACTGTCTTTACAGCTTGTGAGTGACAATTTCTATCTTATGCAAAATAAGGGCAAAATGTCATTAAAAGAAAAACTGAAGCGTATCTGGTCTATCATCAGGGGGAAAGAATATTGTTATTTTGATATCCTGATCGATGAAAGAGAATTGCCGAGATTTAAAGAATTTGTAGCAAGACTGTAGGGAAAAAGTAATAAGAGACAGGATGTACTCAAAAATAAATACGTATTTTTATGTATTTCTTGTTGATATACGTATTTTTACGTGGTATAATTGGTTCATCAAAAAGAAAGAGGTGCGGATCGGTTGAAGGTATCAGAAATTAGTAAAAGAAATAAAGCGTGCAGGATGCTACAAGACGCGCGAGGGTTCAAGTCATGAGATATGGATGAGCCCGATAACCGGAAAGAAATTCCAGATCCCGCGGCATTATTCGCAGGAACTACCGACCGGAACAGAAAACAGCATCCGGAAAAAAGCGGGGCTATAGCCCCAGTCTTTGCCGATCCACATTATAGAAAGGAGTAATGATATGGCAAAATATGTTTATCCGGCCATCTTTGTTCCAGAGGAAAAAGGGATGTATTCTGTTTTTTTCCAGACATCGAAGGGTGCACCACTTGTGGGGATGATCTCCCCCATGCTATGGAGATGGCAGAGGATGCTCTGTCCCTTATGCTCTATGATATGGAGGAAGAGGGCAGAAAGATCCCCACTGCTACCCAACTGCATGATGTAACAACGGAAGGTCCTGCTTTTGCATCGTATATCTCTGCGGATACTCTTGAATATCGGAAAAAATTTGATAACAGAGCCGTCAAGAAGACTCTCTCCATTCCCTCCTGGCTGAATGATTCCGCTATCGCGGCTGGACTGAATTTCTCTCAGGTCCTCCAGGACGCA
>CAJTYN010000208.1 GCA_910584115.1 uncultured Lachnospiraceae bacterium | reverse complement strand
GGAAGTAGGTCGTGTGGCTGTCCTTGCATCTGGGATGGTACAACCCGGCAGCGATCGCGGAACTCATGAGCGGATACGGCCCATCTGACCTCTTGCCGCCCGACCACACATCGTCGATCATCACCTTGCCACAGAACGGGAGGCATTTCGGGCAGGGGTTTCCCCGCTTGTTCATGATCACCGTGGTGATGCCCCATTCCTGCCGCTTGGTGCCCTCCCCCTGTAGATACGCCCTCTTGCACGCCGTACGGACGGCCATGTCCGCGTAATCCGCCAGGGTGTGCCGCGCACCATTCTTGTACTCCACGCAGTTCAGGTCGGCCGCCAGCATGTCCCTGGTGGCCATATCGACGGCCTTCTCATATGTGCCGGCCCCGGTGTTGGCGTACATCTGCGCGTTGAAGATGGCGCGGCGGTACTGGTCGTCGGCCATCCTCAGTACGGCCGTCTCTGCCTTTTCCATGTCGTTGGTCGTGGCTCGTATCAATGCCTCCAGCTTTCTCTCGTTCAGCCGGAAGAACGCACCGGTGAGGGGATCGGTCCTGCCGGACCGGATGGACTGTATCAGTCGGGGTATCTTCTGGGAGAGGCTGGCGCCGTCGATCGTTTCCAGGACCTCCAGGATCCTCTCCGGCATATGGGGGAAACGATACCCCCGCTGGATTCCCCGGAGGATGGCGATCTCCTGCTCCATGCCCCCGGTATCCCTGGCCTGCCGGATGAGCGCACCGATCTGCCCGTTCATCTCCCGGAACCGCCGCCCGTACCTCTCGCGGTTGGTCCTCCTGTATCTCTCCAGGGCCTTCAGCTGCATGGACTGCCACATGGCCCACTGTCTCTCCTCCCTGACTTCTTCCACCCTGTGGCGCGCCATGTTGCGCATCATGGAGGCGGTCAGCTCATCCTCGATGGCGGCAAAGGCCGCGCCGACATCGTACGGCCCCATCATACGGCACCGGATCCCCTGTTGGCCAATACGCGGAAGCCTTCCGCTCTGTACTGACGGATCAGGCGCTTCAACTGCGTGATGGTCTCACAGCGGTCATCACACAGGATCGCCAGGTCGTCTTTTTCTGCCGCGTATACCCCCATCGGCACTTGTCCCCTTGCCACCTCCAGGAGTCCCTGGTACTCTTTTCGGCTCATCTTCCAGACTCTCTTTCCTATCACGACCTTCATCACTCATCCCCTCCTCGATAAAACTCTCTGCATTTTCCCTAGAGATCCCCAACGTGGCGGTGATGATCGAGATAGCCTCGCTCCTGGTCACACTGCCTTCCTTCACCATCTTGATCACATTCATGAGGGATGCTATCTGCGCCCCGTTCAGCATACTGACGGCGTCCCCTTCCGATGGCGTGGCGATGCCTTCCAGATCTACCCCCGGTTCCTCCATCTCCGCGATCCCCTGCTCTGCCTTCAGGCGTGCGATCTCCTCCTGTTTCCATGTCTCATCCCTGGAGTCCCCATACAGTTCTTCCACGGAAGCCTCTATGCTCATGATGCCGCCCTGCTTGCCCTTGGCTACGGTCTCCACCTGGCTCTCGAAGGACGGGTTCGCATACTCCCCAAAGGGGATGTCCACCTTCACCTCCTCGATGGCCTGCCCGTGCAGGATATGGTAGGCGTTGGTGGCCGCTGATACCAGGGACGGCAGTGTCTCCTGGAGCGCCTCGATGATGGCGTCCCTCGTGTAGAGCGTGGCTTTCTCCTTCTCGCGCTGCGCTTCCGCGTTGTCGAGCTTCTTCACGTCGATGCCCAGGGTCGAGGGACTGATCACGCCCTGCAGGCACAGGTCCAGCGCCGTCACATAGCTGGCCAGATAGCTGTCGTGGGGGATCGCGGGCTGTTCCGTGTCGATCTGGTTCCTTGCCCCTTCCGACATGTCCCCGTCCGATGAGAAGAAGCGGTTGTCGAACGGGTTCGGCCTGAGCACCTGCCCCGTGGCCGGGTCACGGGGGACCAGGCATTCGGGGATATAGGTCTTCGCCCGCCCTGCCCTGACCGCGTCCATCCACTGACTCCACACCTCGTCAAACGCATCGAAGCTGTCCAGTTTTCCATCAAAGATGGATCCGCCCCGGCCCTCGAACTTACTGCTCTCATAGACCTGCAGCGGCACGGCCAGGATGACAGACTCATCAAAACGTACATCCGCGATCCCCGGACTGCACCTGGACGCCCAGAACTTCGTCCCGTCAGCGTACTCCGGGGCCTGCCGGTACATCTGCTCCAGCTCGTTGCCATCCCCGCGGTACCAGATGCGGTCACGGATCGCTGAGAGCTCGAAGTCCATGACCTCCTGTATCTGGATCGCGTAGGGCTGCGCAGGCTGGACCTGGAGCCACTCCCGAAGCCCCTTTTTTATCCTGTCGCCCAATCTACTCACCCACTTCATCATCCAGTCTCCTGCCTTTATCGTATCCGCGTAAAAAACCGGCGTTATACCCTTTCATCACAGCCGTCACGATGCAGCCCCTGGATCCTTTCACCAGCTCATCGATCTGATCCTGACGCAGATCCGCGCCTCTCATGCTACTCATCAATCTGATTGCCTTTTCGTCTGTCTCACTTACCATCCTCACGCCTCCTCTTCAAACCCTATCATCCGCCGATATGGTATCCACGCATACTGGTTGGCGTTGATCGTGTGGTCGTTGCGGTCCTCCGGCTCATCCTTCTCCTCATCCCAGGAATACCTCTCCAGTTCTGCGAGATGCTCCGCGCAGGTATCGACGACCAGATAGCAGTCCTGCTGGATCCAGCCGAGCTGCAGCTTGATACGGTCCAGGACCTGCACTTTCTTGTATGCATCGATGAAATTGTACAGACAGCCGTGCAGCCGCTTGTACTTCCGCAACTCCGTGATCGTCGCCTGATCCGCGGAGTCTATGAACACATCCCTGGCAAAGCCCCAGTCCTCCCGGCAGCGCTCCAGGAGCTCCACGAACCTGACCGCTGTATCAGAAGGGGCGAGGGGCTGCTCCAGGACCGCGTTGCTGTAGACCTCCTCTTCCAGGGTGATCAGCTTCCTGTCCTCCGTGACGCCCTGGAAGATCATCGCAATCGTATCCGGGGATTTTGAGGAATAAGACGTATCCAGGCCAGCTGTAAATTTTTTGAACTTTATCTCTCCGTTCTTTATCTGCTGTCTCACCCATGCGCGGGTGACGACATGTCTCTTGCGGTCGAAGTTCGGGAAGATCAGGCCGGTCGCCTTGCCCCGTAAGCCTTGGATCTTGTTCTTGTACAGCTTCGTCCCTGGCGGGGCTGAGCGGATCTTTTTCTGGATATCCTCTTCCGTCAGGGACAGGTTATCCCGGAACGTGAAGAACCAGTACCTCCATCTCGGTACTGGCTCTTCCTTCAGTTCCGCCATGATCTCCGCTGGGACATCGGCTGCGCATCTCTCATATGGCCGGGAGCGGTTGATGAACTCCTTGTACACCGGGAGGGTCGGATCATCCGGGTTGAGCGTGGCCATCAGGTACTCGTTCCTGGTGGATACCTCCCTGACGAAATCGATGTTGGCCGTGTTGATCTCGTCTATGTATACACAGCCGAACTGGGAGCCCAGGACCAGCTCCCATTTATCCTTGTTGTCGTACCCCAGGACATAGATGACCTTCCCCTCGAACTTGATGTGGGGCAGCTTGTTGTCCTTATCTCCGTTCCCGTGATACCTGGCGTTCTTATGGATATCCAGGATGCCGTTGTCCTGCTGGAGGATGTTCTTCTCAGCGATGCCCGTGGTCTTGGCCGCGATGATATGAGACTTCCTCCTGCTGCGGCTCACCATCCGCATGAACTTGATGCCCGCCCCGACCGTGGTCTTCCCGCTGGCCGTCGTCCCTTCCAGGAAATCCGCGTCCACGTTGTCCACCGTGTTGATGAAGTCGATGTATTTCTGCGATAACGGGAAGCTATTCTTCAAGGCCCTCACCACCGATCTGGCTGAGGATGTCATCCAGCTTCTCTGAGGTCTCCACCTCTACTCTCAGGTTGTCCCTGAACATCCCCAGGTGTTTCCCCAGGTCCACCAGCGCGGATCTCTTGTCGTACATCTTCACTTCCCTCTCTGTCCCGAACTCCCCGGGCTTGACCTTGATCGACTGGATACAGGCCAGGTCATCCTCTGAAGCGTCCTCCTTTATCTCCCCGGTCTTCCGGTCGACGACATCCGTGATCTTGGCGAGACCGATCCGGGCCAGTTCCCTGATGATGCGGTCCTGGTTGATGCCCGTGCGCTTTGAGCGTTCAGCGATCGCCCTGTCTATCGCGGCTTTTACCTCAGGTTTTCTCAGGTTCTCACTGCCAATCGAATATGCGTTGTCTGGCCTGTACCCCGCCCGGATGGCGGCCTGGGTGGCATTCAGGTCGATCAGGTACTCTTCCACAAATCTCTTCTGCTTCTTTGTCATCCAGGCTCACCTCCTTTTTTTTGCATACAAAAGGCCAGACAGCTAATGCCGCCCAGCCCTGTACTACTCGATCCAAAAGTATCCTACGCCCCAACAGAAAACGCCCTACATATGCAGGACGTTCTCCGGGAGGATTAAAAATGTAATATGTCAGCGAAGAT
>CAJTYN010000207.1 GCA_910584115.1 uncultured Lachnospiraceae bacterium | reverse complement strand
AAGCGTCCCTGGATGCTGGAGAGGGCCGAGCGGTTCTTATTTACGCCGGATTTATTTAACTATTTCCTCACAGGCGAGCAGAAATGCGAATACACGATGGCCACCACCTCGTCCATGTTTGACATCCGCAAAAAGACCTGGTCCCGGGAGGCGGCGGACGCGCTGGAACTTCCCATGAGCTTTTTCCCGGAGATCATCGAGAGCGGGACGGTGGTAGGCGCGCTGAGGCGTGAGATCTGCCAGGAGCTGGATGTGCCCGCGAAACAGGTGATCGCCGTGGCCTCCCACGACACCCAGAGCGCTTCCGTGGCCGTTCCCACCCAGGAGGACGATCTCATCTTCATCAGCTGCGGAACCTGGAGCCTGTACGGTACGGAGCTTCCGGCGCCGGTGATCACGCCCAAGTCCCTGGAGCTCAATGTGACCAACGAAGGCGGCTGTGGGGGAAAGATTGATTTCCTGAAGAACATTACCGGACTCTGGATGGTCCAGGAATGCCGCCGCCAATGGATCCGTGAGGGATGCGGATACAGCTTCGGGGAATTGGAGGAACTGGCGGCAGAGGCCGCGCCTTTCCAGAACTACATCGATGTCAATGCGCCGGAGTTCATCCCTGCCGGAGACATGCCCACGCGCATCCGAAAATACTGCCGAGAGACAGGCCAGCCAATCCCCGGGACCCCAGGGGAGATCGTACGCTGCATCGACCAGAGCCTGGCGCTGCAGTATCGCCGTGTATTAGAGCAGATCCAGTCCTGCCTGGACAAAAGATACCCGCGCATCCACATGATCGGGGGCGGGATCCAGAGCAAGATGCTCTGCCAGATGACGGCCTCGGCCACGGGCTGCGAGGTCTTGGCCGGACCCATAGAAGCCACAGCCCTGGGAAATCTGGCGGTGCAGTTCATGGCCCTGGGCGAGATCTCGGACGTAAAGGAAGCACGCGCCATCGTTGCCCGGTCCGAGCCGGTGACGGACTACCATCCGGAGGACACAGCCGCCTGGGACGCGGCCTACGAGGATTTCAGAAAATGCTTGCGATAGAGAGGCGCAATGAGATCCTGGAGAGACTCCAGATCGAAAAGAGAGTCGTGGTCAGCGAACTGAGCCGGATCTATAGAGTATCGGAGGAGACGATCCGCCGGGATCTGGAAAAATTAGAAAACGACGGCCTGGTGACCAAGAGCTACGGCGGCGCGGTCTTAAACGAACACAGCATCTTCGACCTGCCCTTCAACGTGCGCAAGAAAAAACGGGTAAAGGAAAAACAGACGATCGCGCATCTAGTCGCGGATCTGGTGCAAAACGGCGAGGCGGTGATGCTGGACGCCAGCTCCACATCCGTCTACACAGCCAAAGCCCTGCGGGAAAAACGGGAAGAGCTGACGGTGATCACCAATTCCGTGGAGATCGTGGCAGAGCTTGTAAACGCCTCAAAGTGGACTGTGATCTCCACAGGCGGCGTATCCAGGGAAAATTCCTTCGCCCTCCACGGCCCCGTCACAGAGCGGGTCATACAGTCCTACCATGTGGACAAGGCGGTGATCTCCTGCAAAGGACTGAGCCTGGAGCACAGCTTTACAGACTCCGACGAACAGGAAGCCAGCAGCAAGCGGGCCATGTTAAGATCCGCAAAAGAGAAGATCCTGGCGGCAGACAGCTCCAAATTCGACGAAGTGGCTTTTACCAAGATCGCGGAGTGGGGGGACATCACCAGACTGGTGACAGACCAGGAGCCGCCCGGCCCGTGGCTGCAGGAACTGGAGAGGATGGGGATCCAATGTATTTACAGATAGATAAAGAGATTGACAGTATGATCCGCATAAGGTTATACTATTATCTGATATTTATTATCTTGAAGATCAAAGAGGGAGGAGAACGATCATGTTAAAAAGATCAATAGGCTGTCTGCTTCTCATGGGTGTGCTCATGCTGGGGATCCACGATCCTGTCCAGGTCCAGGCGGCGGACGGCATGGCGGGGATGAAAAGTCTGAAAGGCCATTATTACGCGCTGTTCAACGACTCGATGCTCTGGACGCAGGCAAAAAAGACGTGCGAGCGGATGGGCGGCCACCTGGTCACCGTCACCAGCCAGGCGGAGCAGGACCTTATCAAAAAACTGGCGGATGAACAGGGAAAGAAATACTATTTCTGGCTCGGAGGCACAGACGCCCAGCAGGAAGGCACATGGAAATGGGTCACCGGCGAGAGATGGGACTATGAATATTGGGAAGACGGACAGCCCAATGATGCTAAAGGCCACGATCCCATACATGGGCAGGATTATCTCTTAGCTGAGCATGTCCCCAATACAGATCTGTATGATATGACATGGGACGATCAGCCAAACGACGGGACCAGCGGAGATCCCTACTACTATGACCCGCCCTACTGCCAGCGAAAAGAATATTATGGCTACATCTGCGAATGGGAAGACCGCGCCGCCGTCAGAACATTGAAGATCTCAGACGCCTCCGCAAAGCTCAGTCAGACGAAATATACCTATAGCGGGGACGAGATCCAGCCGGGCGTCACGGTCACCCTCGATGGGCGAAAGCTCAAAAAAGGCAGAGAGTATACCCTGGCCTATAGCGGCAACATAAAGGTCGGGACGGCCACAGTGACTGTAAAAGGCATCGGAAACTATAAAGGGAGCATAAAGAAGACATTTGCGATCGTTCCCGGAAAAGTGATCAGTGTCAAAGCCAAAAATACAGCAAAGAGAAAAGCCGATCTTTCATGGAAACGGGTCCCCCAGGCTTCCGGCTATGAGATCCAATATTCCCTGAAAAGGAACTTTTCCAGCAGATCCGTCCGCACGATAAAAAAGGGCACCATCACAAAGACGAAGATCTCGTCCCTGTCAAGAGGAAAGACCTACTATTTCAGGATCCGTTCCTATACAAAGGTGAAGGGAAAGACCTATTACGGCAGTTGGTCATCCGTAAAACGTATGAAATGCGACCGTTAGGATCCTCTGGTCAATATTGTATTTACAAACAGAATATGTTAGTATTGGTGTACAGACTATATCGAAAAGGAGAAGGAGATCTATGAAAAAAGAAAATCTATCTGCGTCTGCGGCACTGCAAAAACTAAAAGAGGGGAACGCACGCTATCTGTCCGCCGCCACAAATCCAGGGGATATCTCCCCGGCCATCCGCCACGACACCTGCGAGAACGGGCAGAGTCCCTACGCGATCGTCATCACCTGTTCCGATTCCAGGGTGATCCCGGAGAGCATCTTTTCCGCGGGGATCGGGGAGCTGTTCGTGATCCGCGTGGCGGGAAATGTGATGGACAAGCATCAGCTTGGGAGCGTGGAATACGCGGCCGATCATCTGGGCTGTAACCTGGTCGTCGTACTGGGACATGACAACTGCGGCGCGGTGGGCGCGGCGCTCAGCGATAGACCGGGCGGCTACGTGAAATACATAACCGACGAGATCCTAAAAGCCATCGGGGATGAGAAAGACCCCCTGCGCGCGAGCTGCCTGAACGCAAAAAGAGCGGCGCAGATCATCAAGGAGAGCCTGGATATCAAAGAAGGAGAAGGACCGACTGTATGCAGCGCCGTCTACCATATCGACAGCGGAGAAGTGGAGTTCCTAGATAAATAAGAGCAGATGAACACAAGGGATATGGATTGCTTTTGCACCATCACCAGGGAAAAGAGCATCACAAAAGCGTCAAAAGTCTTATACATGTCGCCCCAGGGACTGAGCAAGATCGTAAAGAATATCGAAAATGAACTGGATGCGAAACTTATGATCCGGACCACCAGCGGCATAGAGCTGACAGAGAGCGGCCGATGCTTTTACGAAAAGGCGGAGAAGATCCTCTCTGACTACAGAGAGATGAAAAACGACATCCTGCACATCGAACAGCGGTATGCCGGTGAGATCGACCTTCTCTCCGCCTACGGGATCCTCCGGCTGCTCACACCCGCATGCATCCTGGAATTTAACAGGCTCCATCCCGAGATCGGGTTTTCCTACCGGGAGTATCCGGACAGGGAGGTGGAGCGCAGATTTCAGAAAAAAGACGGCAACGTGGCGTTTTCCATCGGCCCCTTCGAGGACGGCCTGTACGAGACGACACGGCTGGTCGGCTATCCGGTCAGACTCCTGGTCCATGACAGCCATCCGCTGGCATCCCGGGAGACTGCCTCCATAGAAGACATCAGAGGAGAGGAGCTCTATATCGAGAGCAGCGAGTTCAAGATCCACCATCTGATCCTGGATAAATGCCGGCAGGCGGGCTTCACTCCGGATATCGCATTTGAGACCAGCGGCTTTAGCCTCTGCCATAAGATGTGTCGAGAGAAGAGGGGGATATCCGTGACCGTGGACTTTATGTCGGAAGACATGGCCATGGAACATCTCGTCTGCCTGCCTTTTGAGGGGGAAGGGTACGAATGGACAGCCTACATGCTGACCAGGAAGGGCGAACCCCTGACGGCGGAGATGGAGCTGTTCCACAAGCATGTGGACAGATGGCTGGAAAATATCAGAAAAGGCGTCATCACCAGATGAGTGACCCCCCGCAAAAGATCTTTGATAGCGAAGATCAAAGACATGTGCTACGATAGGGGCAACTCATTTATAAACCGAAAAGACTGACAGGAAGGATCAGATATCCC
>CAJTYN010000206.1 GCA_910584115.1 uncultured Lachnospiraceae bacterium | reverse complement strand
ATCGAATACATCTGCTCCATGTCGCAGAGCCTTAAGTCCTCCAGCCGATTTCTTTTACAATCCAGCTTCCTCAGTCTGGATGCCCCTGTAAGGTCCAAGCTCGTCAGGTGATTGTCACTGCAGTTGAGCCTGTCCAGATCGGGCATGTCGCCCATCACCAGGGACTCCAACTGACTGCCCTGACAATATAAGACCTCGATCTTGTTGTTCTGGCTGACATCCAGGCTCGTCAATGCACTGTCCGTACATAGGACGACTTCCAGATCTTTTAGATAGCCGATTCCTTCGAGACTCCTGATCTCTCCTTCGTCACTGTCACAATCTAAGATCGTTATAGCGCTGATCTCCTGCTCTGATAATCTCCCATCCCTGTCTTTATCAGATGCATCCAGGAGTCCGCGGAAGATCTCATCTGGAAAATGGAGTTCATCGATGGGGACACCGTCCTCTGACGATCCGGATGGAGATATCTCTTCCTGTACGTCCTGGATGATAGGTCCGGATGGTCCGTCTAAAGATATCTCTTCTGGCTCATCTGGACTGACTGCTCCGGATGGTCCGTCTAAAGATACCTCTTCTGACTCCTCTGATATGACTGCTCCGGCCAGACCGTCCGAAGACACCACTTTTGATCCGTCTGGGACGATCTCCCCAGATACAGACGACGCACGGACAGATGTCCCTGTCCAGATCAAAAAAGCATATATAAAGACCATATATAGAATGGATAAAGCATTTCTTTTCAATATCCTCCCCCTCCTTTATCTTATGGCTGCTTTTTTTACAGCGGAGTATATTCCGTTTACAACGACACTCTTGTCTTTACCTGTTCCTTTTTTATAGGCACGTATGCGGTAACTGTATGTCTTGCCTGATCCTGCCTTCTTATCTATGTAAGAGGCTTTCCCGGGCTTTACGTCGGCGATCTTTTTCCATTTAGCATTTTTTGATGCCTTTCGGTATATATGATATCCGCTACTGCCGGAGACTTTTTTCCAGGTCAGTCTCACTTTCTTGCTCCCGGCCGCTGCCCGGAAATTTTTGGGCGCCGACGGAACGCCTGACGCGCTCAATCCCTTACTGTCATAAGCCCCCTGATGATCCTCACCCTTATCTTTATCTCCATCCGTCGTATTCAGGATCCTAAAAGCCGCCACTGTATAAGTGACATTTCCTTTTCCTGTATACTTGTCTGTATAAGAATATCTTCCTTTGCCAGATCTCTTCCGTATCTCTCCGGCCTTTTTCCAGCCGCCTTTCCCTACTTTTCGATAGATGGAAAAACCGCTGCAGATCTTCCCATCATAATCCCATGTGATCTTTGTCTCTTTCTGGCCGCGCATAAGGGACACCAGTCTTGCTGTATCCGTATAGGTCACTTTTGTCCCAGGATCTGGATAAAAGACATCCAATCCTGCCATTTTTGTTATATCTAGTGTACTGATCTTGTTGCCATGACATTCAAGGATATTTAATCTCTGCAGATTTTCCACATTCAGGGAAGTCAGCCTGTTATTTTCACAATACAATATCCCCAGATCATTATCCTTTGCAAACTTTATACTCTCTAGGCGGTTATGACGGCATATTAAGGTTGCCGAATCATAAGCCACATCATCATCTTCTGGAGGTTTATTCTTCATCAGAAAATTGTTGCTCAAGTCCAGTGAACGCAGCATATTCTCACTACAATTTATATACCACACCGAAGGACTGTTGCTCAGATCCAGCTCCGTCAGAACATTATCATAACAGTACAATTCATCTACATCACATAGTATCAATGATAAGAGATTATTTTTATGACAATATAGCTCGTAGATAGATCCGATCCCGCTAAGATCGAGATGCGAGAGCCTGTTACCTGTACAGTCAAACTCTTCCAGCCATTCCTGACCTTTGATCTGCAGGCTTTTCAGTCTATTCCAACTGCAATCGAGATATTCGAGTTTTTTGTTCTGCCTCAGATCCAGGCTCGTCAAGTCATTGCCAGCACATTTAAGAGACTTGACCTCGGTAAGATATTCGATCCCCTTGAGGCTCTTGATCTTTTCCTGGCCTTTGTCACTCTCGTACGAAAAGTCAATGTAGTTTATTTCTTTGATCTCCTGTTCTGATAATATCCCATCTTTGTTTTCATCTTTATATGTAGCCAGATACTGACGAAAAACACTGTCCGGAAAATGTGCTTCATCGATCGGGATACCGCCCGCCGCTGAAAGATCATTGTCTGATATACCAGCCTTCTCTTCTTCTGCATCCGGCACTTCTTCCTGGATCTCCTGGAGCTTTCCCTCATCTGGTGTTCCCTCCTGGAACTCCTGGATCTCTTCCTGATCTGGTACTTCTTCCTGAAGCTCGCGGATCTCTTCCTCACCCGGTATTTCTTCTTTCAGTTCCTGGGTCTCTCCTTCGTCTGGCATCTTTACAAGGACAGGCGCGGATACGGACTCCGCCGGAACAACCCTGCCCGTCCATGGTGATAAAGAGCATATGATGGCTGTTGATAAGATAAATAAAGCCTTCTTTTTCAATATCTTCCTTCCCTTTCTGTTTTTATGTACGCTTTATATTCTGAATACTTTAATGGCCCCACCGAAGAATGATCTTATGATACCCTGGCTTTCTTTATGGCAGAATATCCTCCTTCTACAGTGACATTTTTATCTTTTCCTGTTCCTTTTTTGTAAGCCTGCACGCGATAGCTGTATGTCCTGCCTTTTTTTGCCCCTTTATCTGTATAGAGGGTCTTCCTGGCTTTTACATCGGCGATCTTTTTCCATTCGGTCTTCTCTGTCTTCCGATAGATGCGGTATCCGCTGCTCTTGGCTACTTTTGTCCAGGTCAGCTTTATCTTTCCTTTCGCGGGAGATACCTTGAGCTTCTTTGGCGCCGACAGAGCGCTTTCTGCAGTCAGACCCTTTTCATCATATCCCCCGATACGGAGGCCGCTGACCTGACGGATCGCCCTGACTGTATAAGTAACGCGCCCTTCTCCTGCTTCCTTATCTGTATATGTATACAGTCCTGTGTAGCCGCCGCTATTGTTCCGGATCTTTTTGATCTTTTCCCACTTACTGTTTCCTTTTTTGCGGTAGATATCGAAGCCTGTGCATACCTTGTCTTTATATTCCCAGGCCAGCTTCGCTCCCTTTTTATCCCGGATCAGGGATACCAATCTCGGTATGTCTACATATGTCACCTTCACCCCGGGATCCGTCTCCAATGAGAGAAAGCCCGGCAGACCGCTTACATCCAGCACGCTGAATCTGTTGCCTTTACAATGGAGCAGAGTCACACTTTTCATATTTTCCACATCCAGGGATGTCAACTGATTATCGGTGCACCTGAGCCTATTCAGATCATTATCTTTTCCAAGCTTGATGCTTTCCAATCGATTGTGCTCACACACGACCACCAGAGGCGGGGCATATTCTCCTATATAGGTCTCGTTCTGGAAATTATCTGTTAAGTCCAATAAACGCAGCTGGTTGTTGCTGCAATCGAGTTCTTTCAGCAGAGGACTGCCGCTTAGATCCAGCTCTGTCAGGACATTCTCTGTGCAGTCTAATATGGTCACTCTGCCTGTCTTCAAATATGCTAATCGATTCTTACTGCAATCCAATTCACTGACCTTTTCCCATTCTAAAGATGTGAGCTGACATTCACTGCAGTCCAGATCATCTATATTTTTACACTTTAAGAACGAGAGCAGCTCGTTCTTGCTGCAATCCAGTCTATCCAGTCTGGAAATGTTCCTAAGATCAAGGGATGTGAACGCATTCTCACTACAGTCGATCGAATACATCCGATCCGTACTGCAGAGATCTAGACTTTCCAGCCGATTTCTTTTACAGTCCAGTCTCTTCAGCTTTGGCGCCCCTGTAAGGTCCAGACTCGTCAGACGATCATCGCTGCAGTCCAGCCTGGCCAGATCGGGCATATCGCCTATCACCAGGGAGTTTAGCTGGTTATCGGAACAATAGAGGACCTCGATCTTGCTGTTCTGGCTAAGATCCAGGCTCGTCAATCCATTGCCCCTGCACAGAAGGACTTCCAGATCCTTTAGATATCCGATGCCTTCGAGGTTCTCGATCTTTCTTTCATCGCTGTCACAATCTAAGATCTTTATATCATTGATCTCCTGCTCTGATAATCTCCCATCCCTATCCTTATCAAATGCATCTAAGAGTCCGCGAAAGATCTCGTCTGGAAAATGGACCGCATCGATAGAGACGCCGTCTTCAGACAGCCCGGCGGAAAATCCTTCGTCTGGTCCGGCCTGGATCACAGGTTTGGTCATTTCGTCTGCGGATATCACGTCCGCTCCATCCTGGATCACAGGTTCGGTCATTTCGTCTGCGGATATCACGTCCGCTCCATCCTGGATCACAGGCTCGGCAACTTCATCTATGGATATCACATCCAGCTCATCTGGGTCGACAGGACCGGATACAGATGCCGCCGGGATGGACCTGCCTGTCCATATCAAAAAAGAATATACGAAGAGCGCATATACAATGAATAAACCCTTTTTTTTTCAAGACCATTTCCCTCCTTTATCTTATCTTTACTTTCTTCTCAGCAGAGTATACTCCGTTTGCGATGACATTTTTATTTTTGCCTGTTCCCTTTTTATAAGCACGTATACGGTAGCTGTAGGTCTTGCCCTTCTTTACCTTCTTGT
>CAJTYN010000205.1 GCA_910584115.1 uncultured Lachnospiraceae bacterium | reverse complement strand
GCAGGATCGTGGCCTTATCGGGCCGCGGTGTGGCTGTCACCAGTGAGAACGCCAAGCTGCTGGTGCGGTACCTGTCAGATGTGGAGAACCGGAACGCGGACCACATAGCGGTGCAGTATTCGAGCTCAAAGCTGGGATGGATACGGGGCGGCTTCCTGCCATACGATACAGAGGTGACATTTGACGGCGACAGCCGGTTCCGGCAGCTGTACGGGAGCATCGGGGCGCATGGGAGCCGTGACAGGTGGTATGCCCATGTCAGGGAGCTGCGGGCGACCGGCAGGCCGGAGATAAAGATGCTGCTGGCGGCCTCGTTCGCCAGCGTGCTGATACAGCTGGTGGGGGCATTGCCGTTCATCATGGATCTCTGGGGCGAGACAGAGGGAGGCAAGACGGTCACGCTGATGCTGGCCGCATCCGTCTGGGCGGATCCGGCAGAGAACGCGTACATAGGCGATTTCAAGACGACGGATGTAGCCTTGGAAGCAAAGGCGGACATGCTGAACCATCTGCCCATGATCCTGGACGATACCAGCAAGAAGAACCGGCGTATCGAGGAGAACTTCGAGGGTGTAGTGTATGACCTCTGTTCCGGCAAGGGGAAGACACGTTCTAACCGCGATATCGGACTAAATACGGAGAGCCGCTGGAACGACTGCATCCTGACAAATGGGGAGCGCCCTCTGACCTCATATGTCAACCAGGGCGGCGCTATCAACAGGATCCTGGAGGTGGAGTGTGGGGAGAAGGTGTATGCGGACCCGCAGCAGACCGCGGATATACTCAGGCAGCACTATGGACATGCCGGGGAGGATTTCGTGAAGGCCATAAATGCCATAGGGAAGGACGCCGTCCGGGCGATACAGAAGGACCTCCAGGTACAGTTGTCTGAGGACAGTAAGATGCAGAAGCAGGCCATATCGCTGTCCATCGTGCTGGCAGCTGACAGGATCGCCACGGACATGCTCTTCAAGGACGGGCAGTACATCTCCGTGGATGAGGCGAAGAAGGTCCTCATCGACCGGAACGAGCTGTCCGACAATGAGCGGTGCTACCGGTACATACTGGATAAGGTCGCGATGAACGAGAACCGTTTCGATATCCAGACGGCGTGCGAGAAGTGGGGCATCATCGACCATGGATATGCATATTTCTACAACCAGGCGTTCGATGAGCTGTGCAGGAGCGGCGGCTTCTCCAAGAAATCGTTCCTATCCTGGGCGGCGAAGAAGAAGGTCGTCCTGACGGACAGCAGGGGGAACCCTACGAAGCAGAAGAAGATCGGCGGGAAGAACAACCGGTGCGTCTGCCTGAGACTGGATGATGGGATGCCCGTTGATGAGGATGGGTTCATGGTCGTCGATGAGGCCACACAGGAGGAGCTGCCTTTTACTTGAGGAGGAGATGTGTGTGTACGATCTGATGCAGTTATGGAGCATTGTCAAGAACAGATGTAGCAATCAGAGAGGATATGAAGACTGTAGGATCTGTTGCGAATGGGAGCGCGATCCAAAAGCATTCTGTAGATGGGCATTAGATAACTTATATCATTGCAATGGAGAACATCTGCAGATAGATAAGGATCTGTTTGGAAAAGACCAGAGGTTATATAGCCCTGAGACGTGCTGTTTCCTCCCGGCATCGATAAATTCGGTACTACGGAGAAAGAGACGGGATGGGATAGAGGTGCTCCCGGTCGGAGTGTCCATCACGGATAATGGGAGGTATAAGGCTACGGTACACCACCATACAGGACATCTGACCAAGACATTTGGCTCAATGGAAGAGGCTGGTAGGTATTATAGGGAGAATAAAAAGAGGTATATATTGGGACTTGCTGATACGTACAGACAATGGCTCCCGGAGCATATCTATGATGCATTAGTTGCTTACGAGATACCGTAAGGTAGCACGAGTAACAAGGTAACACCAACATTTTGACATATATAGATTTTATGTATGTACATACATATCCCGGTAGTGGTGCGTGGGATTTTTGTATAGCAAAAAAAACGTGTGTTACTTTGTTACCCGGGAGAAAAACACGCCGGAAACGCAGTGATATCAAGGGTTTTCGGATGAACACAGAGATTGTTACGAAAAGCAAGATATTGATACTCATGTTACGGAGGAGTCGTATGGCGAGCGTAAAGAAGGCGGATATCCCAGAGATAGCGAATTTCATGACGGATATATGGGCATTCATGAAGGCTTTCTGGATACCAGAAGACGATGACGGGTACTGGGATGATGTCATAGATGGGGCAGGAGAGCTCGGGAAGAGATATCAGCATGATTTCTGCGAGGCTGGCATCTGCTTCGTCGTGGATTATCTGGAGTGGAGATACGAGAAGGATAGAGGGAGGACGGGACGCAGGTTCAGTGAGTGGCTCTATGCGCGCTATAAAGGACATGCAGGATCGGGGTCCCGATGATCATACGGGTGATCTGGGAGAGATAGCAAAAAAGAGGAGAGGATGAGATGATGGACATAGCATCGAGGATCCGGTGGCAGAGGTATACTGCTCGATATGCGGCGGGGCGATACGATCCGATGATGTATCGGGGATCGGATGGGTGAGGACGAAGCGCAGTACAGAGATCTTTTTTCATGAGCGATGCAGGAGGACGAGGGGATGAAGACGAGTGAACAGATATCGGCTTTCCTGGGCATGCTCCGGGGAGCGCCGGAGGAGCATAGGGTAGCACGGGAGCAGGTGTCGGACGCGGACAAGAAGGTCCAGGATATCCTGCACTGGCTGGAGAACAACGAGGTACTGCCCATTGACGAGGATGGAGCGATGCTGATCCTGGGTGTCATAGGGATGATCCGTCGGGACAGGAGGGCGGCCAAGGATACAGCGACCGTCATGCAGCCGGTCGCTGAGTGGACCAAGACCCATAAGTCGACGATGGACAGCCTGGCGCAGCTTTTAGGCGTGGTGCGAAAGGCTGAGAAGAGTACAGAGAACAGGCTCTACACGGATCGGACGGATATCATGAGAGTGATGCTGGGAGGGCCAGATGAGGAGGATGGATAGATGGAGATGTTGGTGAAGGCGATCGGCCTAGCGATGGGAGAGTTCAGAAAAGAGTATGGGGAAGACGCGAGACTGGAAGAGGGCGATGAGTTCGCCACGGTGTTCAACGATTGTGTGCTCATCATATCCCTTGATGGTGGGCGACTGCAGACAAGGTTCCTGTGTGGGAAGCCTTGTATGGTCGATATGGCATTGGGCCTCTGTGATGGGTGAGCTGGATGGGTGCGCGGGATCCGGGATGTGAGGACTGCATATGCCGGAGATGCCTGAGCTGGTGGTCGTTACGCTGCCCCTACGGCAGGTGCTATGACGACCGCCGGGCGGAGACGGATCCATACGACAGGGCGCATCCAGATGAGCCACCCAGGAAGATGTGGAGTGACTGGGAGATGCAGCAGGCGTATTGGTGCCGGGGAGGCTTCTTTTACCCAGTTGATCAGTGCCAACATTTCGTAGAGTATGAAAGGCAGCAGGTAAGAGAATGTCTGAGAGCGCAGGTATCAGTATTCCAGGATGGATATATCCAGTGTAGCCTGGTCGATAGTGTGGGATGCCAGAAGTGTTACGATGGGTTTATGGAGAGACAGAAGGAGGCGGAGGGATGATCACGATAGAGAATCTGGATGAGCTGACACAGGAGATACGCAAGGAACAGGCCCGGGACATAAGTCGTCGGTGCAGAGAGACGGGCAACTGCGATACATGCCCGGATAAAGAGCGCGGCCAGCCCTGTCCGTATACAGGGAACCCGCTGAACTGGAAGATATAGGGGACAACGAAAAAGAAGGATACGATGAACCACAACAGAGGCGCGTGAAAAACTTGAAGTTGTCGACTGCCAAGGTGATTTAGCCGTATATCTTGACACAAGCGATATAAGGCGGTTTTGTGATATATATGTGCATGACTCTGAGCAGAGGAAGAGGGCGGTCATCTGCCCGGACGGTACGATCTATGTTGAGGTCTTGGGAGAGATCTTAGGCGGATATGGATCGACCTATGGGGAATTGAAAGAGTCTGTCCCTGAAGGATTTGGATCTAGCTGAAACAAGTGTTTTTGAAGGACGGTGATTTTTATGGATTTCTGTGCGCTATTTATGAAAGATCAGAACGCGTATGTGTATAGAAAGGGAGCGAGATGAACGAACAGGTAAAGAGATTAAGGGATAGTGCATATGTATATAGGTCAGCGGGATTTACCGAAGCTAGTAGATTATTTTTAGAAGCCGCCGACACGATAGAAGGATTATCTGCAAGATTGGCGGCGGCAAATATGGAGCGGCCAGAGGCGCATCATGGCGGTGGATGGATCGCTTGCAGTGAGAGATTGCCGGAAAACTTCAAAGATCCAGGAGCTTTTTGCCCTAAATATGATGTCAGGACAAAATACGGAGATACGATCGGATGGTGCAACCCGGATCTTAAAAAGTGGTTTATTTTAATATGGTTTATGACAGACAGATGCTCGGCGGAAGAGATCGACTTTGAAAGAGGGGATGTTCCTAAGGTTGTTGGCGTACCGTTGGATCCCCAGATCGTACTCGCGTGGAAAGATACAAGCCATGAGTAATGACAGATCCATCACTCATGAAAAAAAGAGGAGATGATGCCGATGGGAAAGAAGAGATTGAGGGATATGACCTGGGATGATTATGGGATATCGA
>CAJTYN010000204.1 GCA_910584115.1 uncultured Lachnospiraceae bacterium | reverse complement strand
TCGGCCAGAGTCCAACAGACCGGGAAAAGATCTTTCGGTCGTTCGTGAACTCATTGGCGCATTCAGTCAATAGCGATTTTGTGCCCAAATACGGCGGTGCAGAGTTTTCCTCCCGGGCGAGTTATTGGAACCATCTGGCGCGAAGATCACTTGAGTCGATGCGGCCATTCGAGGGTGAGGATCGCAACTCCCTTGATAAGGATTTCGAGGTGAAATTTGAAGAGAGTGAGGAACCTGGATATCAAGTTTTTTAACGGGCATAGCCCTATTTAAAGGAGGTCGTGGATATGAAGAAAAGGCATTTGGGCTATGGCTTGCTGGGGACTTATGCTGATTACGGCCTATCAAGAGAAAGGGCCAAAATCTTGCTAAAAGAATGCAGGGGCGGGGAGCACAAAAATGAGCTGCGGGAAGCGATCAGGCGTGTCGATCCCGTTTTGTCACAATGGCTGTTCAGATCCATCGTAAAGGGAGAGTCGTATGGCAAGATGGAGATCAAAATGGATCTTGGAGAGGAGGAGCGGATGCCGTGTTGCCGCAATTCGTTTTTTTTCACGCAGAAAACTCGTTTTATGTGTACTTGATGAGATGTTGAGGGAGGGGCAGCATGTGTGATACAGATGAACTGAGAAGATCCATCATTCGAAGAGAGATAGATAAACAATTACATGAACAGCTAGCGGAACTACAGGGGGACCTCATGCGGGGCTGTGGAGAGAAAGACAGCTACGAAGATATCTATTCGAAGATGATCATAAACAGTATCGTGATCAGTGTGAAGATCACGGCAACGATGATCATTGAGGCGTTATTCGATACAGGCGTGTGGGAGCCAAGATCTGATGATGATATGCGAAAGGATCTGTTCGCAGTCGTAAACGGCGGGAAAAGTAGAGAACGAGAAGAAGATTAAACAGGCCCACATAAGAGGTTGTGGGTAACGGCTAAGTGGTGCCAGTAGATGCATTTTATATGTGTCTGCTGGCACTTTTTTTGTTTTTAAGGAGGTGAGGACGTGGCGCAGTATGATGGGAGTATACGGATAAATACACAGATCAATACGGATGGGATGCACCGGGGAGCCAGTGTCATGAGTAGAGCCGCCTCCGGTATCGGGCGCAGCGCAACGGGGATGCAGAGGTCATTTGATCGTATGGGGGCCTCGATCAAAAAACTCGGGAGTATCATGGTAGCGGTGTTCTCTATCAGGGCCATTACCCAATTCGGGAAGGCCGCTCTGGATGCAGCCTCTGACCTGGAGGCCATGGAGTCGCAGTTCTCCCAGGTGTTCGGGGATATGGAGGCAGCGGCCAGCGAGAGCTTATCGAGGATAGCAGGCCAGGCCGGGGTCGCAGAGGACAGGATGAAAGCCAGCTTCACGAAGATAGCGGCTTTTGCCAAGACCACGGGCATGAACACAGCGGACTCCCTTGCTCTATCCGAAAGAGCCATGGTAGCCATAGCCGACAGCGCGGCCTTTTATGACCGCTCCCTGGAAGAGACGACGGAAACGCTGCAATCGTTCTTAAAGGGCAACTACGAGAACGACGCCGCCCTGGGACTGTCCGCGACGGAGTACACCAGGAATGCCGCCGCAATGAAATTATACGGCAAATCTTTCATAGACCTGACCGAAGCCCAGAAGCAACTGACGCTCTTGCAGATGGTCGAGGATGCAAATGCACTTTCTGGAGCCATGGGGCAAGCGGCCAGAGAGGCTGACACATGGACAAACCAGATCGGCAACCTAAAGCAGGCATGGACAAGCCTGCTGGCGAACCTGGGAAAGATCGTGCTCCCAGTAGCGATACAGGCTGTTAAATTTATCTCGAACGTGATCAACTCCATTAACGCCATGATCCAGCGACTGACCGTGGCGGCGGGGGCGTTCCGGTCATTCAGCGAACTCCTGACCGGGAAGAAGTCGACGGCGGGAAATGATGTGGGCGCGGACGAAGGAGCTGTCTCCGGCATGGGCGCAGACTACGAAGATGCGGCGGCGGGAGCAGAGGATCTGGCTTCGGCCACGGATAAGGCAACAAAGTCCACTAAGGAAGCAGAAAAGGCCGCAGAGGGGTATCTATCCCCGCTGGATGAGATAAACAAGATCGGAAAGGAAGATATCGAAGTCCCGGAGGTTGAGGATACAAAGGGCGAAGGCGCAGGAGGCCCCAGCGCGATCCCAGCGGTAGATTACGGGAACCTGGAAGAAGGAGAGACCGTGATAGATAAGATTGCGGATAAACTCTCAAGGATCTTCGACGTATTCAAACAGGCCTGGGATAATAAAGGGAAAGCGGTGATCGACTCCGCAAAAGCGGCATTGAAGAGTCTGAAAGACGCCGCTAGTGCTGTGGCTGAGACTTTTTATGACGTGTTCACTGGCGGTGTGGGGCTGGCTTGGGTGGAGAGCTGTCTTGACCTGCTCCGGTCAATGCTCGATATCGTCACCTCGATAGCAACAGCATTTACAGAGGCGTGGAACAGCGGCGCGGGGGAAGAGAATGTAACGGCCCTCTTCACCATGCTCACCAATGTCAACAACCTCCTGACAGCGATCGGGGACTCGTTCGTTCGGGCGTTCAACGACGGGATAGGCGTTCAGATATGGACAAATATCCTCGGTATCATAACGGGAGTATATAACATCATCGGCAACCTTGCGGCCAGCCTGACAGAGGCGTGGAATACGGCAGGACTCGGCGACAGTATATGGGCCGGGATACTCAGTATCATCAACACGATCCTTGAGACTGTACATGGGATCGTCGACTCTACGGCGGACTGGGCCGCTAAACTGGACTTCACCCCGCTATTGCGATCCATAGACGGGCTTCTGAAAGCGATACAGCCTCTGGCGGAAAACATAGGGGCCGGGCTGAAATGGTTCTGGGACAATGTGCTGCTCCCGATAGCTGGGTGGACGGTGGAAGAGGCTGTCCCGGCGTTCTTAGATATCCTTTCGCGGGCAATAGACGTAGTAAATGCCGCATTAGAGGCACTGCAGCCAGCCGGACAATGGTTCTGGGATAACTTCTTGCAACCCCTGGGGGAGTGGGCGGGAGACGCTTTTATATCAGCTATGAGAGTGATCGCGGCCCTGTTGGATGACTTTGCCAAGTGGGTATCCGAAAATCCCGCCAAATTCAAAGCTATGACGATCACTGCCCTGGCATTCTTTGCGGCATTCAAGGCACCTGCGGCGATAAGCAGCGTACAGTCTTTCATCGGGATCATCGGTAAACTAAGAGTAGCGATGGGAACGCTCACATCTGGTGGATTTACCGCTGGTGCGAGTATCGTAGCCAAATTAGGGAACGCCTTCACCCTTGCGGCGGGCGGCGCGGGAAGCCTCCACCAGGTCTTTACGATCATGTTTGGATCGATCGGCACGGCGTTGGCTGGCATAGGGAGCATCATCCTCGGCGCGGTGACAGCGATCACAAACTTTTTCGCCATGCTGAAAGAGGGATTTTCCTGGGTAAACGAGATACTCATGGTGATCGGGGTCGCGTTGGCCGCGATCGGGGCTGTGATCCTCGGAGCACCCGCGCTGGTGGCCGCCGCTGTGGCTGGCGTCGTTGCGGCACTGGCTACGATCGTAGTCATCGTCAAGGAACACTGGGAGTCCATATGTGAGTTCTTCTCCAATGCTGCTCAATGGTTCGGAGATAATGTAGTGACTCCAATCGCAGACTTCTTTAAAGGACTCTGGGAAGACGTGGCCGGGTTTTTCTCGGGACTCTGGAAGGATATACAGGCTATATGGACTTCTGTTTCGGGATGGTTCAACGAGAAAGTGATCACGCCTGTTGTCGATCTCTTCCAAGGCTTCTATACAAGGATCAAGCAGATCTTTGAGGGCTTATGGATCATCATACAAGCTGTATGGATCCTAGTCTCGGGCTGGTTCAATGATAAGGTCGTAACCCCGGTCGTCAACCTATTTAAAGGATTGTGGGAAAAAGTATCTAGTTTTTTCTCAAAGTTATGGAGCGGGATAAAAGAGATGTGGTCAAAGGCGGCTGGATGGTTCAATAGCACTGTCATAACACCCTTGACGGATTTTTTCAAAAGCGTCTGGACAAAAGTATCCGGATATTTTTCGAGTCTGTGGAGCGGGATAAAAGAAGTGTGGCAGGGTGTTTCGGACTGGTTTAGCAGAACGGTCATAGACCCAGTAAAGAACGCCTGGAAGTCTGCCACAGATGCGATCGCGGGATTTTTCAGTGGTCTATGGAATGGTATAGCCAATGGCGTTGTGGGTGCTATGAATGCCGTTATCGGGGGCATAGAGAGTGGGATAAACTTTATCGTGCGCGGGATCAACTATATGCTGGAAGGATTTAACTCGATAGTCAGCTGGGCGGCTGATATCGTGGGCGTAAGCTGGGGAGGTGTTTCCCTTGTGCCGGAAGTCTCCTTATCAAGGATCCCAATCCCCCACCTGGCCCAGGGCACAGTCGTCCCGCCAAACCGTGAATTTATGGCTGTGCTTGGCGATAACAAGCGGGAGCCGGAGGTCGTGTCTCCGGTATCAACGCTGGAAGAGGCCAGCAAGAGAGGGTTTATGAGCGCGCTGACGGAGCTGGGATTGACTGGCGGGGGCAACAGCGGCACCATCATCATAAAACAGTATCTTGACAAAAAACAGGTGGCAGAAGCCATAATCCAGGAAGGTAAACTCAAACAGATGTCTACTGGACGCAATATGTTCCTGCTGGAATAAAGGAGAGGCGGATCGGCACTGAAATGGTACTAAAAAATCGCACACACAGGAGACTGATGGCAAAAATATGTAAAAAGGCCCCTAAAATCCACTGAAAATAGTGGG
>CAJTYN010000203.1 GCA_910584115.1 uncultured Lachnospiraceae bacterium | reverse complement strand
TCCACGGCGATCCTGGAGATCATCCATCCCGATGCGGAAGTCCCGGAAGAGATGGGAAATTACGGCAGGACGACTTCGGTCCGTTTAGTCGGCAAAGCCGCTGTGGAGGCCTCTGGCCTGCCTGAAAAAGTCCATTTCCTCGTAACGGGACAGGAGCTGGATACAGCACAGCTGATCGGCGATCTGGCGCTGATTCTGAAAGATATCGGCGCTCCGTCTGTCATCGGCATGATGTCCTTCAATGAGATCCTGGCCTGCTTCAGAGAGCAGATCTCCCCAGGCTTCTCGGCAAGTCCGGTGAACGCGCCATTGGGGCATCAGGGCGCGTATGCGGTCGCAGCGATGAAAGCTCTCCTGCAGGAGGACGCCGACTTAAAACAGGTCAAAAAAGCCATCGTGGAAGAACGCACCGCGGCTTCCCTGGATCCTGAATCTGCGCTCCTCTGCATCAACATCAGCGCGAGAAAAGCGGCAGAGCTGTATAATGGCCCTGTGACCAAGCTGCTGATCGAGGCGACAGAGCCGGCCAGGACGCGCGCGATCTTCGAGCGGGCAAGTTTTACCTACGATCAGATCAAAGAGGGCAAGACCGTCACGGAGGTCGTGACAAAACTCGACGACCAGCGGCTCCACACAGTGGAGAGCCAGGCTTGTGCACTGTTCAGCGCTATGACAGGAAAGAAAGTGACTGTGAAAGTGGACGATATACACAGCGCCGCCAGGCGGACGGTCAAGCTGGTAAAGAAGTATTGGTCGTTCGATCCCTATGTGGATGTGACGGTGACGATGGATGACCAGACGGCCGTGATGAAAGGATTTGTCCATGATATACTCCCGAAGATCTGCCAGGGACAGTGCCAGGATGTGGCCTGGGCGGCGCCATTCGCCGCGGCGGCTCTGGATGAGCTGACTCTGGCCGGATGCAACATCTATAATGTAGTCATCCCGGCGGCCACGGCTTCCGCTATGAAGGTCGCTCCCCCTGCTGCCGTAGCGGAGGAAGCCGAGAAGGCTGCGTATATCAGCGTGGGGATCCCCGGTGCTAAAGCACATGCCACAGCGGCAGGGAACATGGCGCTGGATATCATAGAATATCAATGAAATATCGATAAAAGGGACAGATAAGCCTGAAACAAAAAAGGCAGGTGCGGCTCGTATGAGTCACATCTGCCTTTCGTATCTGTCCAGGATCTGCCTGATCTGCAGCCCTAAATCTTCGGGCAGCGTGACGGATGTATGGCACAGCAGTTTCAGCCAGAGATGCAGGTGACAGCGGTCCCCGGCGGCCTGTATCCGGATCTGGACTTTTTTCTGTTCAAAGAGAGGGATGACGATATAGTACAGACGGTCGTCCGGGAAGGAAAGGTAGCCGAGCCTGGGGCCGGATCTCTTTTTCAGATAGAGGCGGTGGTGACGGAGGCCGGCAGGATAGAGTGTTTCTTCCTTATCCAGTGACGGGGCGGGGACGGATGGTTCGAGCGTGGCAGGGATGTAAAAGATCCGGTTACCGTCTTTATCAGCCGCCTCTTCCCGTGCAAATTCCCCTAACAGGCGGCTCCCGTCTATAAATTGCTGGGCCAGCAGGTATGTGAGCTCGGCCTGGAACTGGTGGCGTAGCGGGGCCGGGATATCCTTCGGGCGCCGGGCATCGATCTGGTCTAAGAGCTGTTCGCTGCATCTGTATATGCTGAGCAGGAACAGGGGGAGATCCTCTTCTGCCGTCCACATGTATTTTCCCCGGGCGATACAGAAATGGCTTGAGGACGCGCCGTCGTGGTCTCCTATGGAATGCCAGATCTCCCGTTCCATGTAGGCGTGTTTGTTGACGGGGGCGTTCCAGGCGGCGTGCGCGGCCTTTTCTGGCGGGTGCTCTTTTGGAGGGTTGGAGGTCTTTTTCAAGAGTCCGTAGGCTGTGTTGAGCCTCTGGGCATGGTGTGTAGAACGTCCATCCGTGGAAGGGACGGTGTCCGGGTGGACCTGTGCGATGAGTCGGCGGTATGTCTTTTTGATCTCAGCGAAGGGAGCCCCCGGCGGGAGGCCGAGGATCTGGTATGCTTCTCTTTTGGTCATGGTATCCTCCTTGCTCCAATATAGCATATCCGCTGCAGTTCTGCAAGGAGGATACAAAATACACTCTAGAGGACGGGCTGTATCAGCATCGCCCGCAGGATCCCCGGGCAGTCGTACGTCCTCTTGCCGGCGCCCAGGCCGGTCTTTAATATGGTAAATCTCTGGGGCAGACGGTCGGTGGTGCGGATCGCCGCGGCGATGGCGGCGCCTGTCGGGGTGACCAGTTCTCCTTTTATGGAGGTGATCTGCAGGGGCAGGGCATGTTCCTGGACGATGTTCAGGACGGCGGGGACAGGGACGGGGAGGAGGCCGTGCTGGCAGCGGACGGTCCCGCACCCTTCGCAGAGGCAGGGGATGGCGACTTCTGTGATCCCTAAGTCGTCCAGGCACACGGCGGCGCCAATGATATCCACGATGGAGTCCACCGCCCCCACTTCATGAAAATGGACCTGGTCTGCGGGGACGCCGTGGGCTTTGGCCTCAGCTCGGGCCAGGATCTGGAAGATCTTTTCGGACAGGGCCTTTGCGCCTGGGGACATGTCGGCCTGCTGGATGAGCGGCAGGATCTCGCCGAGCCCGCGATGTGTATGGGGATGTCCGTGTTGATGTCCGGGATGCGGATGGTCTCCGTGGGGGTCGCTGCCGTGGAGGTAGTCCATGTCGTGGTCGTGGTTTTCATGGGCTCTGTCCAGCAGGACATGGAAATCGCAGGCGTCCAGTCCGCTTTTTTTGACCCGGGTAATCTGGATCTGGAAGCCTTCGATGCCGAGGGGGAGCAGGCTGTCCAGAGCCTGGGAGAGGACTTTCGCATCCGCGCCCAGATCCAGGAGGGCGGCCACGGTCATATCGCCGCTGATCCCGGAGGCACATTCTAAGTAGAGTATCGGATCCATGATATTTTCCTTTCTAAATAAACAAGACATACGCTCATCGGGCCATACGGTCGATCTGGGTCGCCAGGTAGCCGGCGCCGTAGCCGTTGTCGATGTTGACGGTGGCCACGCCGTTGGCGCAGGAGTTGATCATGGTGAGCAGGGCTGAGAGGCCATGGAAATTGGCGCCGTAGCCCACGGAAGTCGGGACCGCGATCACCGGTCTGTCCACCAGGCCGCCCAGCACGCTGGCCAGTGCGCCTTCCATCCCGGCCACGGCTACGATGCAGTTGGCTTTCTGGATCACTTCCAGGCGGGAGAAGAGCCGGTGGATCCCGCTGACGCCCACGTCGAAGATCCGCTCCACATGGGAGCCGAAATATTCTGCCGTCTGGGCGGCTTCCTCCGCCACCGGGATGTCCGCCGTGCCGGCTGTGCAGACCGCGATCAGTCCGGTGCGTTCTTTGCCTTCCCTCTCGATCTTGATGATGCGGGAGATCGGGTCGTATCGGATCTGCGGGTAGATCTTGCGCAGCATCTCATATTGTTCCTGGGAGGCGCGGGTGCCGAAGACCTCGCCGTTTTCGCTGTAGAGTCTTTCCACGATGGGCAGCAGGTGGACGTCGGCTTTTCCGCTGCAGAAGATCACTTCGGGAAAACCGGAGCGCGTCTCACGGTGGGTGTCCAGCTTTGCGTAGCCCATCTCTTCAAAGGGCTCTCTGCGAAAAAAACGCTCCGCTTCTTCGACGGTCATCTCATGGTCTTTCACTTTGTTCAATATATCGATCGTTTTCATATGCGTATCCTTTTTTGGTCATTCCTCTCGGTCTGTGTGCAGGCATATCGTACACGGGAGGATCTGTTTTTTCCATTTATCAGTGTCATTGTGTTCGGTCACCCAGCCGCAGATCTGCTGCAGTATGGGGAGCAGGGACGTGCCTTTTTCGGTCAGGAGATATTCGACTTTCGGAGGGATCTCATTGTATTGGATCCGCTGGACGATCCCTGCGGTGCGCAGTTCTTTTAATACGGAGGCCAGGACCGGGTCAGAAATATCCTTCAGTTCATGTTTTAAGTCACCGTAGCGGACAGGGCCCAGATGGGAGATCATGCAGATACAGGGGACTTTCCATTTTCCGCCGAAGATCTCCAGGGCGTATTCTATCGGGCAGAGCATTTTCTTTTCCAGTTTGCGGTATTTCATAAAGTCCTCCTTATGTAGGATCGTCATGCCGCAGGAGCAGCTTTTTTGTCCTGCGGCATGGATCGTTTTTGAGGAGTTTAATGTATAGGGATTTCTGACATGACCATCATATCACAAATGAACTTGAATGTCATATCGGATATATGTGATGATATGGGGCTTTTCTGCCAATGGAGAGCCTCATACGGTACTAATCTGGTACTATTATCTTATTGAGTCTGTCGGCCACTTCTCCACGCCTGTTTGGGTAGAGGTGGCCGTAAATATTGTTGACCATCTGCACACTATCTCCGATGCGCTCCGCGATCAGGTGCGGGGAGAAGCCCAGGTCTATCAGCAGGCTGACATGGCTGTGTCTCAGGTCGTGGATGCGTATGAAGGGCAGACTGGCTTTTTCAGCCCCTTTCTTCATATGTTCCCGGATAAAACCCCGCGAAAAGGTAAATACCCTGTCCTGATCCCTTATACCATATATCAGGGAAGCATATGCCCTCATAGCCTCCATGACAGCGGACGGCATCGTGATACGTCTGGTGCTATTCCCTGTCTTAGGCGGCCCTACTGTGTGCGTATCGTGATGGAATGTTTCGGTGATGCTGATGATATTGGCCGTAAAGTCAAGATCCCCCAGGGTGAGCGCCATCATCTCCCCGCACCTCATGCCAGAATAAAAGAGCAGATCCAGGGCTGTTTTGGCCCGTATGTCCTCTATATGGCGGATGAAGCTGTTATACTG
>CAJTYN010000202.1 GCA_910584115.1 uncultured Lachnospiraceae bacterium | reverse complement strand
AAAACAAACTGTTGACAATAAAACCCCACTTCTGTTATACTACAAAAAATATCAAGCGATAAGGAAATGCCTTGACAGGGAGGAGTACGCATCTGTGGACAGCACAGAGAGGGGATGGCTGGTGAGAATCCCCCTGGAAGAGATGCCGAACGTAGCCCTTGAGCAGTAAAGCCGAACAGGTCTTAAGATCCATCCGGATCGGATCCCCAGTAAGTTTTAACGTCCATCCCACGTTACAGGGATACGGTATCGATCTGTCCTATTATCCGATCCAGTCAGATCCGTACCGATCGAGTGCAAAGGATCTTCTTTGAATTTAGGTGGTACCACGGACTTTTATCCGCCCTAAGCTATAAACGGCTTAGGGCTTTTTTGCACTTTCTTTATCACGATAAAAAAATGAGGAGGAACACTTTATGGCTCAGATCAAAGGAACCGATCTATTTGTAAAAGCATTGAAGGAAGAAGGGGTCGACATCCTCTTCGGCTACCCCGGCGGGCAGGCCATCGACTTATTCGATTCCCTGTACGGCCAGGACGATATCGAGGTCATCCTGCCCCGGCATGAGCAGGCGCTGGTCCACGCGGCGGACGGCTACGCGCGCTCCACAGGGAAAGTCGGCGTCTGCCTAGTGACCAGCGGCCCCGGCGCTACGAACCTGGTCACCGGGATCGCAACGGCCAACTATGACAGCGTACCGCTGGTCTGCTTTACCGGACAGGTCCCCATGAACCTGATCGGAAACGACGCTTTCCAGGAGGTGGACATCGTAGGGATCACCCGCAGTATCTGCAAACACTGCGTCACGGTGCGCAGGCGCGAGGATCTGGGCCGGATCATCAAGGAAGCCTTTTTCATCGCCCGCAACGGAAAACCCGGCCCCGTGCTGGTGGACATCCCCAAGGACATCCAGCAGGCCCTGGGTTCGGATGAGTACCCTGCAGAGGTCAATATCCGCAGCTACAGGCCCAGCACCAAGGTCCACGAAGGCCAGTTAAAAAAAGCCGTGAGCGAACTGAACCAGGCCAAACGCCCCGTGTTCCTCTTAGGCGGCGGTGTGAACATCGCCCGGGCCGGCCAGGCCATGACCCGGCTGGCTGAGATGACGCGGGTCCCCGTGATCACCACGATCATGGGCAAAGGCGCCATCCCCAGCGACCACCCCCTGTACGTGGGAAACATCGGGATCCACGGAAATTATGCCTCCAACACGGCCATCAGCGAATGCGACGTGCTGTTCTCCATCGGCACCCGCTTCAACGACCGCATCACCGGAAAGATCAGCGAATTTGCCAAAAACGCCAAGATCATCCACATCGACATCGACACGGCCTCCATCTCCAGGAACATCGTGGTGGACATCCCGATCGTTGCCGACGCGGGAAATGCCATCAATAAGATGCTGGAATACGCCAAACCCCTGCCCACGGAGGACTGGCTGGCCCGGATCCAGGATTGGAAGGACCGCTATCCCATCCATATGGACCACCGCTATCCCGGGCTGAACCCGGAGAAGATCATCCGCAAGATCAACAAGATGTTCCCGGATGCCATCGTCACCACCGACGTGGGACAGAACCAGCTCTGGACCACCCAGTTCCTCTCCATGACCGGGAAGAGGCAGCTCCTCACCTCCGGCGGCCTGGGGACCATGGGCTACGGACTGCCCGCCGCCATCGGCGCACAGCTCGGCAATCCCGACCAGCGGGTCATCGCCATCTCCGGCGACGGCGGCATGCAGATGAACATCCAGGAGATGGCCACCGCCATGTGCCAGGAACTGCCGCTGATCCTATGCGTCCTGAACAATTCCTGGCTGGGGAATGTGCGCCAGTGGCAGGAGATGTTCTTTGACAAACGCTACTCATCCACCTGCCTGCGCTACCGCAGAGGCTGTACGAAGGACTGCCTGAATCCGGATAAATGCTGCCCGCCCTATACGCCCGACTTTATCAAGCTGGCGGAGAGTTACGGCGCTCACGGCATCCGCGTGGAGACGGCCGAGGACATCGAGGCCGCCTTTGCCGCCGCCCGGGACGAGACAAAACGCCCCACGCTGATCGAGTTCATCATCGACCCGGAAGCAAACGTATCACCCATGGTAGCCACAGGCAAACCATTGAACGAAATGGTCCTGGAATGTTAGGAGGAGGAAGAATGATCATGAAAAAACGTTGGATCTCCCTGTTCGTGGAAAATGAAGTCGGTATGCTGGCCAAGATCTCCGGCCTTTTTTCCGGAAAATCATACAACCTGCAGTCCCTCACTGTGGGCGAGACCGAGGACCCGACCGTCTCCCGTATGACGATCGGCGTGCTCAGCGACGATATCACATTTGAACAGATCAAGAAACAGCTGAACCGCAGCGTCGGGATCATCAAAGTGATCGATTTTACCGACACGCCCATCCACATGAAAGAGATCTTATTCGTAAAAGTCAAAGGCTGCAATAAGAGCGACCGGGAGGAAGTCTTCCGCATCGCGCAGGTCTTCGGCATCCAGGTCACGGACTACGGCAAGAACAGCATCCTCCTGGAATCCACCCAGACCGAAGCCCGCAACAATGACATCATCAACCTGTTGGATCAGGATTTCAGCGGGCGCATCGAAGTCGTGCGGGGCGGGAGCGTCGCCGTGGAAGCCATCAGTATGCAGGACCGCTAGAACGTGCTAGAGAAAGGAGTCTGTCAGACCTATGAAACAAGCCAATGACCTCAGACAGCTGCTCTTGCAGATCGACCACAAGAGTTATCCGGCTTATAAAGATACCCGGGGGAGTTACCGCTTCCCCGGCTACATCCTGAATATCGACCACGTACAGGGCGATCCCTTCGCGTCGCCCTCCAAGGTCAGCATCGCAGTCTCCGGGAAGACCGCGGGCTTTCCCGCCGACACCTACGACGCGCCCCATAAGCGCATCGCCCTCCCGGACCATATCCTGCGCCTGTTCGCACGCTCTCTGGAACGGTACAGCTTCAAAGCCCGGGGGTCCGGCAAGAGCGGACTGATCGGCGTCAGCCGCTGCGGCCAGGAGATCCTAGAGCGCACCGCCTGCCAGATGGATCCAGAGAATGGAGATCTGCTCATCCGTATGGAGATCGGTTTCCCGGCCGACGGACGGCGCATCAAGTCCGGGGAGCTCATCAAGATCCTTTTTGACTACCTGCCGGAATGCATCCCCAAAAACCTGTTTTACAAAAACCTGGATGCCCGCCGCGTCCGCCAGGTCAGGGACTTGAGCGAAGACCAGCACTACATCCGCCAGCAGCTGGGAGTCCGCAAGCTCACCGCTTTCGTGGCAGACGGAACGATCCTGCCCAGGGAGAGCGGCGTGTCCGCCCGTCCTATGAAGAACGCGGTGCCTTTTGTCTCCCCCGACTCCCTCAAGATCACATTGGATCTGCCAAACCACGGCCCGATCACCGGCATGGCCATCCCCCAGGGGATCACACTGATCGTGGGCGGCGGCTACCACGGAAAATCCACCCTGTTAAAAGCCCTGGAGCTGGGGGTCTACGACCACATCGCCGGGGATGGCCGGGAGTATGTGGCCACCGATGTGACCGCCGTGAAGATCCGCGCGGAGGATGGGCGCAGCATCAAGAAGACCGACATCTCCATGTTCATCAATAATCTGCCCAATGACAGGGACACCCGCTCTTTCTCCACGGAAGATGCCAGCGGCAGCACCTCCCAGGCCGCCAATGTGATCGAAGCCATGGAGGCGGCGACCAGATTGTTCCTCATCGACGAGGACACCTGCGCCACCAACTTCATGGTCCGGGATGACCTGATGCAGCGCGTGGTCCACCGGGATCAGGAACCGATCACGCCTTTCATCGAACGGGTGCGCCAGATCTACCAGGAACAGGGGATCTCCTCCATCATCGTGGCCGGGAGTTCGGGTTCTTATTTCCATGTGGCCGACACCATCCTGCAGATGGATCAGTACAGACCTGTGGACATCACCGCGCTGGCCAAACGGGAGGCCAAAGCCTTCCCTCTGACCTGTGAAGGCGCGCCGAAGGCCGCACCGCCCGGCACCAGCCGCTGCCCCCGTCCGTCGCCCGCCTTCCGCAAGAATGACCGGATCAAGATGAAGACCATGGGCAAAGACGCCTTTTCCATCAACAAGGAGACTGTGGATCTGCGTTACGTAGAACAGCTGGTGGACAGCGAGCAGACCACGGCCCTGGCCTACCTGCTGAAATACATGGAGCTGCACTGTTTCGACGGGCGCACACCGCTTACGAAGATCATACCCACGCTGTCCGCCCAGCTCCTGGAAAAGGGGCTGGCCTCCATCAACGAAGGGTCCTACCTCTCCTCCAACCTGGCCATGCCCAGGCCCCAGGAGATCTATGCTTGTATCGATCGTTATCGGGGACTCGTGCTGTAGTGTACTTTTCTGCGAGAAAAGTACCAAAAGCGCCGGGGGATTGCGGATTTCCCCCGGACCCCTTAAAACGCTTTTTTGAACGGCAGGTGTTCTATTATCTATAAATTTGTGGTAATTGAGGTGAATCTGAGGTTTTCAAACACGTTCTAGTGCTCCATCCAGACAGAAATTGTAGTTTGGCTTTGCCTGGTCTGTGCCAGTGCTAGGCAACATTTCGACGGCGATGCGGTGGCATCGGCTAGAAATGTTAACGACGCAATGGTGGCGGAGCAGACGGAGCCAAACTATGGTTTCTGTCCGGATGGAACACTAGAACGAACTTTTGGCAACATCATCTTATGGGAACGCCTGGAAGGAACGGGTATCTGTTCGAAATGGGGAGACAGATCCTACCGTTCGTCAAAGACCAGGTGGGAAGGGGCGGATCTTTTGTCGCTGGGCAGGCTTATAGAGGGCGGTCTTAGTGCCGATGAGATCCACTGTTTACGGAGA
>CAJTYN010000201.1 GCA_910584115.1 uncultured Lachnospiraceae bacterium | reverse complement strand
GTCCGGGGACTCGAACGCCCCGTTTGAGATATAGATGGGATACCAGTATCGGAGGTGGTATGGACATGCAGAAAACGATGACAGTAGCAAGGAGAGAGTTCTCAGAAGCCGTCGTAGAGGTCGTCAATAGGAACACTACAAAAACGGGGCGTTTCCGCAATAGAAAAGCCCCGTTGGTACTATCTTGGTACTATCAACTGATCCAGCCGTTTGGCCACTTCCCCGTGTCTGCTCGGGTAGAGGTGGCCGTAAGTGCTGTTGACCATCTGCACGGTGTCCCCGATGCGTTCCGCTATCAGGTGCGGGGAGAAGCCCAGCTCGATCAATAAACTCACATGGCTGTGTCTCAGATCGTGGATCCGTATGCGGGGTATCCCGGCCTTCTCAGCACCCCGTGTGATGTTCCTCCTGATCAGGTTCTCGGTGAAGGGGAATATCCGGTCAGGAAGTTCTATGCCGTATATCCTATCTGTGTACGCCTGGATCTCTTTCATGATAGCGGAAGGCATTGAGAGGCAGGCGTATACTATTGTCAGTCTTAGGTGGGCCTGATTGCTGTCCCGGTGGTATGTCTTGGTGATGCTGATCACATTTTTCTGGAAGTCGGAGTCCGCCAGCGTGAGCGCTAGGAGTTCACCACAGTGTATGCCGGAATAAAAGAGCAGTTGGAGAGCAGTCCTGGCCCTGATATCCTCCACATGCTGGATAAAGCGGTCGTACTGGTCGAGTGTCCAGAAGTTTATCGAGTGTGACGGCTTTTCCATGCGCCTAGCCTTAGAACAGGGATTGGACGGCAGGTCATAATATCGGACAGCATAATTCAGGAGGGCGTTCAGTACCCTTTGGATGCGGTCGAGGTATCCGTCTGAAAGTCCCTTTACCATCATCTTGTTCTGCCATGCCCTGATATCTGCGGGCGTGATAGAGTTCACTGGCTTGATTCCAGAGTACGGGAGTATATGATGCTCAAACACATGCTCGTTTCTTCTTCGGTCTCTTTTTCCCTGTGTAGTCCACGTAATAGAATTTACAGAACCATTCCGGGCGGGCATGGGGATAGGTGGAGTGTCATAAAAAGTAGTTGAAAAAACTGAGCGCATGACATATGATATACTTAACAAAGGAGTCGTTGGCCAGCGCGTACCTGGCCGCCGGCAAAATAGTAGACTACAAAAAGTAGCGCCTTATCTTACCAGGACGAGGGCGCTATTTTTTGTGCATAAAGATAGTGATCACAAGGGTTACTACAGAACATATCATGGTGATAAAACTAAACAAGTTGTTATATGTAACCATAGCACCAGCCTCCTTTCTTTCGTCCGGCGGCTGGCATAACGCCCCAACGGTTCCTTGTGTAAGCATATCATATTGTCATGGTGCGACTGAGGGCTATTTGTCCCTGAATGGATATCGGATCTGGCCTTTTTCCCGCCTGTTTTACCGCTATTGGAAATCCTCTAGGCCCTCGATACCGTAGGAACGGGAATAGGGGTGGATATGGGGCTATTTTATGTGTAATGTCGCACCTATGCTGTTTCCACATTTAGGACATTTTTGCTGCAGAAGAAAATCAGGTATTTTCTCATATTTTTTGGTCCATCCATATAAAGAATACATCTTTCTATCATACGGCTTACAGTATGGGCAGATTCGACTGGTAGAAATGTGGAGCACGTCTATTTTCCACTGTTTACATTTGGGGAGGAGTCTTTGTATGCTGATATTTTCAATTTTAGAGTGACTTGCCGATGATCTTTTGAATAAGCCCATGTGTTTACCCCTTTTTGTATTTTGGTATTTGTATCAAATCATCTACATAATCTGTAGCTTTCTTTTTTCCTTTATCATTCAATTCCCTAAATTGTGAGATCAGAAATTCTTCTTGCGGATTGTCAGAGGCGGATGTTCCAAGATATTGTACATTGCTGTCTGCAAATAAGCCGATAACGGAATCTGCAAGATTGAGGATATCGGAGCCTAATAGGTCTGTAAGTGAAATGTCTAATGCATCTGCTATATGATTTAATGTATCTATTTTGGGTGTATGTTTTCCATTTTCGTATTGCGCTATCATCTGTTGAGTGCTTCCCAATTTTGCTCCGAGTTATTTTTGCGTCAATCCCTTTTGGAGTCTTGCCTGTTTGATTTTTTGCCCGATGTTCATAAATCGTTTACCTCTGGTAGTGATCATAGCATAAAAAAGGATATGACGCAGAAACGGCTTGCAGAGCTGTCCGGCGTTTCCAGAGCGACTATCAACTATATCAAGTCTGGCAAGAGCTGTACTGATGAAGTGGGGCGGAAGATAGCCAAGGGTTTTGGTGTCAGATCATCAGCAGCAGATGATGGATGAACGGAGGGCAAAAAGTCAGTCGCGCCAGATGATGGGCTGCGAGGACGTCGTAGCTGTTCTGGGCGCGTCCAAGAGCACGGCCTACCAAGGTGATCAGGCGGCTCAACCAGGAACTGGAAAAGGCTGGATGCATCACCGTGAAAGGGAAGATATCAAGGGCATACTTCGAAGAAAGGACATATGGGATAAATGCAGGATGATAGCTTGAAGTCATGGGCCTTATGGTATGCGGGGATGAGCCTGAGCGTGTTCCCGTTGAAGCCAGGGCAGAAAGACCCGGCCACTGAGCACGGCTTTAAAGACTCATCAAATGACAAGGCCCAGATAGAAAGATGGTGGGACAGATGCCCAGATTACAATGTCGGGATAGCCACGGGCATTGAGTACGGCTGCCTGGTGATGATCGACCTGGACAGGAACCACAAGCCGGGGGAAGATGGTTTGAAACGCTGAGAGACTGGCAGCGGGAGAATGGTGGGGAACTGCCAGAGATTTAGACGAGCATCACGGGCCAGGGCGGTTATCACTTGATCTACATAGACGATGAACCGCACGGGAGCCGCAAGGGGCTTTATGAAGGCGTGGATATCAAAGGGGAAGGCGGTTACAAGTCGCACCGCCCAGCATACACCCGGACACGGGACGTCGGTATGAATGGGAGCAGGGCCCGGGGGACATAGAGATAGCCAAGGCCGATGCGTTGGTGAAGAGGTTCCTCCTGGGGCCTATTCCAGAAGAGAAACAGGTGTTCTCATTGTCGGATACGATCCCGGAAGGCGGGCGTACAGACGCCGTGATAAAGCTGATCAGGAGTCAGAAGGCAAAAGGGCTTTCAGATGAAGCTATAATAGCAGCAGTCAGGGCAGAGAATAAGGCTGAGTGTGTGCGCCCCTGACAGACAGGGAACTTGAAAAGACGGTGTTCCCGGCACTCGACAAGGGCTGGAAGGTTGAGAGGTCGTATACCGCAGCAGAGAAGATGAAGCCCGCGCCGCGATCGGACCACAGCCTGGACATGGTGCCAATGGATAAGGCTGAGGAAAAGATGCCGGAATGGCTGGTCACGGGCTATATCCCACGATATCAGATCTCGTCATTAGCCGGGGATGGCGGTAGCGGTAAGGCAACGGTATGGTGTTCCCTGGCGGCGGATATCAGCAATGGGAAAAAGGCATTCTTAGAAAATTTCTTCCCTGACAGCTTCGGGGGCGGCGTCCCGCAGAAAGTGATGTTCTTTTCAGCAGAGGACTCATTTGAGTACACGCTCAAGTGCAGACTCAGGAAGAACGGCGCGAACCTGGCGAAAATATTTTCGATAGACATAGCGGATGAGCGTTTCCAGGATATCAAGTTCAACAGTCATTTCCTTGAGCGGCTCATAGAGAAGCATCGTCCAGCCCTATGCATATTCAATCCGATCCAGGCATTCGTACCGCCGGATATGGCTTCCTGCACAAGGCCAACGCCGGGGACTACATAGCTGGGATCACGTCCGGAAATCCGTCGGTCGTGTGTAATGCGGATGAGGATTACTACTGGAAATACGAGCGGGATGTGTTTGGGCGGATCGTCCTGGAGGATGTGCCTGAATCCGCGGGGACGTGACGTTCGCCCAGTCCTGCCTGGAGACGGGCAACTTCATCTTCAAGGGCTTTGTGGTCACCCTGGACCAGAACAACTTCTGCGGGATGAGCGTCACATCCAACGGTATGAAGGGCAACTCCTTCAAGGATGCGAGAACAGGCATCCAGTACGATGAGTGGTGAGGAGAGCTTCAGCTTTAAGATGAAGCCGGTCAAAAAAGGTGAGAATGGGAACCATGTACTGCTGGTACAGGAGATCCTAAAGAGCAGAGGATTTAAAGGGAAGGACGGGAAAGACTTAAAACTGGACAAGGATCGTGATACGCAGACAGTCCATGCTATCAAGCAATATCAGAAGGCCCGTGAGAAGGTCGATCCGGGCATCTGTGGTGGCGTGGATGGTATCGCTGGGGAGAAGACTCTGCGGGACATGATCGCGCTGTAAGGAGGAGGTGTGAGTGATGCAGAAAAAGGCCCCGCTCAACATCATCCATTGAGCGGGGCTGTGCTTACATCCTGCGGGGGAAGAGCGTATATCGATCATAAAGTCACGTTCATTACATAGGTAGTTGTTTTGTCACGAGATTTGTCATAAAAAATAAAAGAAGCCCGATTTTCCAGGCTTCTTGTGAATGGAGCATACGGGATTCGAACCCGTGGCCTCCACAATGCGAATGTGGCGCGCTCCCAACTGCGCTAATGCCCCGGAAGAAAATGGAAGCAACGGGGCTCGAACCCATGACCTCCCGCGTGTCAGGCGGACGCTCATCCCAGCTGAGCTATGCTTCCGTAATCTTGTATACATATTATAACACAAAATCGTATGAAATCAACGCCTGAAAATAAAAAAATAAATTTAAAAAAAGTATTGACATAACTGGAAGAGCATGATATTATATCCAAGTCGCGTCGGACAGAACAAAAAACGACAAGCGGCAGAGAGATATTGAATATGTACTTTGACAACTGAACAGTGAAACACACGATCATACATTTGTGACGGTGATATC
>CAJTYN010000200.1:3712-5028 GCA_910584115.1 uncultured Lachnospiraceae bacterium | reverse complement strand
ACTTCATTCCCCGTCAGATACCGTATCTTATCACCCAAGCGCGATCTATACGCCTCACTGGTCATACTCGCGCCGAAGATCCCAACTAGCAACACGATGATAAAGATCGCCGCCTGCCGCATCACATGCCAGACCCGCTCTCTTTTCTCTCTCTTTTTCTCCTTCTCTTCCTCTTCGCTCTTCTTCTTTGCCTCCTCCCGCGCCTTTATCTCTTCCTGTATGCGCAGATACAATGCCTCACTGTCGATCCGGCTCGGATCAAAGGAGCCGTCGCTGCTGAGGTTCTCCTCGATCGTTCGCACCTCGCGGTCATATTCCTCCTGCAGCAGCTCGTCTAATTTATCAAATCTATTCTTTTTACCCATCTACACTCCATCTATCCCCCGGAGTGTATCCGGGCATCCCAAACACACACCAAAAGATCCACCTCTGACTAAACGTCAGCTTTCCACTTTGCATCCAACCGTCAATTCCTGCCCCGCCGCTCCTCTGTCCACGGTCGCGTCATTCTTCTTGAAAAGACCGGCCTGAAACCCAGCGGCCATTTCCTGGGCGTTTTTCAGCAGCCATCCTTTTACACGCCCTTCATCCAACACCTCCATCTCCTCATGAAATATGACAAAAACTCTCAGACAGATCTCCGCGGCCAGATCATGATCCCTCACCACATCAAATGCCGCATGCGCCACCGCTAAATGATACTCTTCATAGATCCTCCTAAAGCCCTCCCTCTTCATCTGATCCCCCTCTTTTTTACGTATAGCCATTATGCAGTATTTTACACGGTCTGTCAACCAGATCATTTTGCGATGCCGCAGGATCACACACCTGGATCTAAAAGCGATCAGGATAAATGATCTTCCCGATACGTTTTATGCGTGGAGTGTTTTTTCCTCCTTGACAGGGTGGGAAAGCAGCATATTGAGGGCGTCCTCTTTTGCGCGTTCATCAGCTGCCCGCGATGCCATGACCAGATCGAGTTCATATTTTGTAAATGAAGAAAGAGCCGTGTCTTTGTTTCCGAGAAGATAATCAATGGGAGCATCAAAGAATTGCGAAAGCCGGAGGAGCATCTCGATGGAGGGCTCACGCTCACCTCTCTCATATCTTGCGTAAACAGTAGTGGAAACATCTATGCCGTTGGCCACGTCCGCCTGTGACAGTCCTTTCTGGGTGCGTATCCTTTTTAACTCCATTGCAGAGTACCTCCTTTTTGATCATTATATAACCGTTTTGGTCAGCCGGGCATGACCTTGTTGACCAATCCGGAGTTTTAAAGTGACCGATCTGATGATGTATGTAATAAGATCGTGTCC
>CAJTYN010000200.1:0-3612 GCA_910584115.1 uncultured Lachnospiraceae bacterium | reverse complement strand
TATGTGAAGCTGGCAAGATCGTGGGAAAAACGCAGGGAAGCAGCCATATCGTACCATGACCGATACTACAGCGGAAAATATGCGGATCCCGACGGATCTGAACTTGCCGGGATCTATGTTGATATTACGGGGAACAAGAAGATCCGCAGCCGTCCGGAAATGATGCGCCTGTTGAAAGACTGCAGGGACGGTAAGATCGACTGTATCGCCACGCAGACAAAGGGGTATCTTGCGGCTGACACAAGGGAGTTCTGCTACCTGTTCAGACTGCTCCGTGAATTCAATGGCGGCATCGACCTTGTGACAGAAGATGAGGCTTACAATATCGACACAATACAAAATACAGAGAACCAGCTGCAGGAACTGGTGAGGATGACTGAAAAATACATCTCCCTTGATCCGGCGGATTTTGACGGGTGGAAGTCTAGGATAATGGAAGGGATACGATGATCGGAGAAATCAGCATGGATAAGGAAAAAGAAAGGCAGTCCGGGGAGCTAGAGGAGGCTGCAGAACGTGCGGCTGCGAAAGAAACCGGGGAAACGAAAGCTCCGGTATGGAGGCCACAGGATGCTGACCATGCAGACAGGAAGATGCATACAAGGAGAAGGGTAAGGAACGCGCAGATACCAGAGGGTACGATCTTCTACCATGCCAAGCCGAAGCCGTCCATTTCTGACAAAGGCGAAAAAGCGGTGGCTGTTTACGCCAGAGTCAGCACAAAAAGTGATGAACAGGTATCATCCATTGAAAACCAGACAAGGTATTATAAGGAGAAGATCGCCAAAAATCCAGATTGGACCATGCAGGGGATATACGCTGATGAAGGAAAGACAGGCGTCTCAATGAAGCACAGGGACGCGTTTAAACGTATGCTCCAGGATGCCGCAGAGAAGAAAATGGATCTGATCTTGTGTGCCAGCGTGTCCCGTTTTGCAAGGAATATGACAGACTGCATGGAGCAGATCGACAATCTGAAGTCCATGGACCCATCGCACCCTGTGGGCGTATATTTTGAAACAGAAAATATCTATACATTGGACCCAGACTGTAACCAGGCATTATCGATCCATGCAATGCTCGCGGATTGGGAATCGGACAATAAGAGCAGGCGGATGATCCTGTCATATGACCAGAGGATCTGCACAGGGCAGTTCCCAGTGTCAGACCTTTTGGGATACCGGCATACTACAGACGGAGATCTGATCATCCAAGAAGATGAAGCCGTGACCGTCCGTTTCATATTCCTTGCCCGCATGGATGGGTATTCTTTTGCGAAGATCGCAGAGATTCTCACGGAACGGAAGAGGAAGACGCTCAAGGGGCGGACGGACTGGAATGAGAGGATGGTCAGCAAAGTCCTTAGAAACGAGCGCAGGTGGGGTGATCTGAGGGCAAGAAAGACGATCGTTATAAATTACAAGAAAGGCAAGACCATGAAGAATGATGGGCGCAGGGAGGGCGCGTATGTGCCAGACCACCATGAAGCGATAGTCAGCCCTGAAATGGCCAGGGCGGTGCATATGCTATCAGGAGCGAGAAGTGCGGATGGTGTGCCGGATGTGGGGGTGATCGATAAGGGCGGGCTGAAGGGGTTTGTCAATATCGATCCTTGCTTTGGCGGGATCGACAGGGCGACCATCCTGCAGCTTTCAAACAGCGTGTATTCGGAGGCGGAATACGCCTGTCTGGAAAGGGAGGCAAAGAGGATAAACGGGGACGTATACAGCAATATCTTTTCTATAAATCTTACGGGATATCATGTCCCGCACAGTGCGTATTTTATCGGACGGGACACCCCGACGCTCACTATCAGCAGAAGACATCTGAGATTTAACAGAAAGTGCCATGAGCGTTTTGGGGGCGGCAGGAAGATCGGATTTTTATACCATCCGCTCTTACAGGCGATCGTCATAAGGACCTGCGAGGAGGGCTGCGGTCTTGCATGGAGGAATGCGGAAGGTTCCCCCATAGTGGATCTTAGTGCCAAAGCCTTCTGCGGGGCGGTATATGAAGAGCAGGATTGGATCAGCGGCTACAGTTTCCGTTTCCGTGGGATCATGAGGGAGAGGGGGAACAGTAAAGCGATGATATTCTTCCTTGACGAGCCGCAGATCATCGCGGATAAAGCTGCTAAGAAAACGGGATATATACCGTACAAGAACAGCGGATCAGATGCGGATCCCGATACAGCAGGATGGGAAAAACGCAGGAACGGTATGCCTTATGCCATGAGAAAGCACAGGGATAAGATCGTGGACGGGCTTTCGGAGGCGGACATCGCTGAACCTGGCGTGATCGTTGAAAATCCCCTCATCGGCGGCATACCGACAAGGAATGAAATAAGGGGCGAATTGCGCAGATTATCAATGTTGATGCAGGAGGTCTGAAATGGGTAGCACAGGAGTAGGTAATGCTTCCGGGGAAACCAAGAAAGAACCGACCGGCCAGTCATATAACTGCAGTGACCAGGAACTGATCAGGCAGCTCGTCAGATCCAGGATGGCACAGAAGCAGCAGCTGGAGTACGAGGATCTGGATGGATACGTCCTGCCGCCCAGGACACAGTTTTCCATGTTAAAAAAACCGGCGGTGACCATCAGATATGGCAAGATGACATTCAACATGGCCTGCATACGGCTTTTTGAGTCCGTGCAGTATATCCTGCCCCTCATCCATCCGGAAAAGAAGAAGCTGACCATCGTCACCTGTGCGGAGGAAGAGAGCGCTTCCGTTCAGTGGGCAAGGATCAGGAGCACGGATGGAAAATGGGTAAACCGTGATATCACATCCGATGACTTCATCCATAATGTCTATAAAATGATGGGATGGAAGCTGGGCTGCCGGTACAAGATATTGGGGAGGGTGGCCAATTCGAGGGAAGGGCTTGTGCTTGTCTTTGAGCTGGAAGAAGCTGTCATGTTTGCTCCAAAGCCTGCGGAGATCGTAAACGAAGAAACAGGCGAAGTAAAAAAGAAACAGGTCAAGTATTATCCAGATGCCTATAAAAATGTCATCGGGAGATCCTATAACGATTATGTGGAGGCAAGACAGATGGATGTATTTGAATACTTGGAGGATCATATTGGGCAGACTTATTCCGACATACCGCAGGAGAAACATGACTTGCTCCAGCGAGATCAGGCACCTATCGAAGGGCCAGCAGATGGAGGTGGAGGAGATGCGTAGAGATGACGGTGCGGATAAGAGGAGATTATGGAGAGGAAATAAGAACAAGGCAAAGCTGGAAATATCCATCTATGGCAGGATCAACGTGATCCATATCGGAAAAGATGTCCTCCGCGTGATCGGTGCGCCATCCCATATATGCTTTAAAATAAATAAGGAGATGGATTCCTTTGCGGTGATGCCTTGTGAGCCGGCAGAGACGATGGCGTTCAAGGTGCCGGAGGATATAATGCTCAACACCCGGAAACAGATGAAGGTTACAAGCCAGTCATTTGTGATAGGTCTGCTCTCGATCAACGGACTGGGATCTGAGCATACATACAAGATCTCAGGGATATATTCTGAAAATAATAATGCTGTGGTTTTTAATATGTCGGATGTTTGGGTCTTCGGGGAAGAAAAAATAAAGGAAAATAAAGCATC
>CAJTYN010000199.1 GCA_910584115.1 uncultured Lachnospiraceae bacterium | reverse complement strand
TGTGTTCTCAGAAGAATGAGGCGATCGTCAGATATTCCGTTCTGAATGACGCTCAGCAAGTCTTTGCTTCACGTTATCGTTTTGCCCTGCCCACCGCTGAAGAATTGCAGCGTGAGATCGAGATCGAGCGCAAGCGGATCGAGGAACAGAAGGGATGATCATACCGGAATTTACTGACACAAAAGAAAATGGGCTGGAGGCCCTCACAGATGAGCAGACTGGGGGTGTTCCGGTCCGAGCAGAAAAAGCACTGGGCACATTAAGATATGAAGGGAGTTATACATTATGAAAAACCAGTTCTTCCCAGATGAAGAGATAACGGATGACGATCTGTATTTTCTATGCTACATGATAGAACGTACGGCAAAAAGATCGCGCCAAAGAAACCGATACATCGTAAACAGGATCCCCCAAAAAGAATGGCGACGTCTGATCAGCCTGGCTAATGTACTGCATTGTGAAAATCCATTAAAAATAGAAAATGAATGGATCAGCACATATGATCTAAAAGAAGGCGATTTCGACATTACAGATACAGATCCGGAATTAGTCGATCTGATCCCTTCGGAAACTCAGATGGGCAAAGTATACACACGTCTGATACTCGCCACTCTGCAGCCAGAAGAAGATCTTATAGATGGCATGATCCGGGTATATAATGATAAGATCTGTCACGTACTCGACGATCATAACTGCAGCGCATATTATGAACCATCTTATGTGATCACAAAAGCCTATAATAATGGAAGTTTTTGATAATCTTTTTAAGAAAACGGCTTCCATACGGATTGAGCTTACCACGCATCAAACAAGTCCTGCCAACAGATCTGCCCAGTGTGACAGCAAATGAAAAACACATGGATAACCTATTTCTGCTGGAAGACGATACTCTGGCTATCGTAGACTATGAGTCAGAAGATAAGATACACAACCGCATCAAATATGTAGATCATATCGGCAGGGTCATGGAGCGTTTTTACAAAGATACCGGTAAGATACCTGCGATCCGACTGATCGTCATCTATACAGGTGATGTGGAAAAGGCGCACGCGGCGCTGGAAATGCCATGCATGACACTTCGCATGGAACAGGTCTTTATCTCAAAACTCCCGGAAGAAGAGATCTATAAAAATATCACATGTAAGCTGACAAAAGGAGAAGACCTTACAGAACAGGAACTGATGCAGCTCATCATCCTCCCCCTTGCAAAAAAAGGATCCAAAAACAAACAGGAACGGATCAAACAGATGATAAAGCTCGCCAAATTGATCAAAAACGGCTCTGATCAGATTTTTGTGTTGACAGGGTTGCTGGTGTGTACGGATAAATTTATCAATGAAGAGAGTGCCACAACAATAAGGAGGTTATTGGATATGACAAAAGTAGGTCGTATATTATTTGAGGATGGTTTAGAGGAAGGGATTGAAAAAGGCATCGAAAAAGGCATTGAAAAAGGCAAACACAATACCCTCCAGTTGGTCAGCAAGATCTTTATGCTATTGAAGGAAGACCCTGACTCAACAAACAAGGAGATCGCCAACAAACTTCATTGTGACGAAAATGATGTGGATATAATAAGAAAAATGTATCCTTGATCGTTGTATCATCGCCTGACGGCGACATCACAATGCATGAAAGTCAGCTGTTCCGTGCTCCGCACTCCCACAGCTGCCACCTGTATTCATGATCCGGTATGATCCTTGGGTAAGGATCCGATAGAGATCTTATATATTTTGATCATAAGGATTGAAGATTTTTAGATATTGACACTTATATTACAGGTAGATATCTGATATTCTTCAATTTTAATGATAAAGTCTATCTATACTGAAGTTGCTACTTTTGGACCATACCGCTTTTATCTTTAACAGATCTTGATCATCTATTTTTCCCCATCATCAGCTCTAGCTCTGGAGCATACATGATGATGTGCTCTATTCAAAAATGACTGAACATAAAGTCTGAGATGGCTCACACCATCCCAGACTTTTCACGTATGTACATCCTTACAGCTTCCTCGCTCACTTTCCAGACTGATCCGATGCGGAAACCTCTGATGCTCCCTTCGCGCAGCAGGCTATACGCCCTGTTCTTGCCTATCCCCAGATACTCTGCCAGTTCAGGCACTGTGAGGAGCGTTGGGAGTCCTTCCTCATCATACGCTGTCTGATAAGACCTATCCATAGCAGACCCTCCTTTATATGACTCGCTCTTTACCTGGATGTTCCGAGACGATAGATTCCTACATCCAACCGGATACCAGGATATGAACGATATATGATACGCATCGGTAAACTTTAACAACCTTTGTGACAGATAAGTAAAAAAAGTCATAAAGGAGTGAGGATCGATGAAGAGAGTGCGGATCCATCTGTCAGACAGATGCTATGCTAAAAAACCAGAAAAGAGAGAGTATGCGCATATCAATAACGAGATCACGAGAAGAGTATCCGAAGTCGATATCGCGACATTTGCGCGAGAAGTAGGCATGAACGGCAGGCCGTTCACACCAGCCCTATTCCATGGAAGGCGGAGAAAAGAGGACTTTGCACAGGAACAAGTCTATGCGCTGGACTTTGACGACGGGATCACAGTATCAGAGTTCTTATCCAGGGCAGAGAGATACCGGGTCCCGCCAGCATTCATCTACGCTACATATAACCATTCGGGAGACGCTCCGAGGTTCAGGGCCGTCTTCATCAACGATATCCCCATCCAGGACAGGCAGGCAGCCTCCATCATCCTGGAGCTGTTACACAAGATCTTCCCGGAAGCGGACAAGAACTGCAGGGATGTCAGCAGGCTCTACCTGGGCGGGAAAGGGCTGCTCTACGAGGATCTGGATGCGGGGATCGATATAAAAGAGTTATCCATCAGTATGCAGGAAAAAGTGATGACGGAGGACAGCGTGAACTATGCCAGGAACATAAGGAATTTTGGCAGGAAACATGGCATAGCGGTCCGTGAGAACATGCTGATGATCCACCAGGTCACAGACGGGGGCGGGATTGGGATCCCATCGGACAGCCCGCATATCCTCTTAGGGGATCCTGACAGCACATCGTATTACGTGATCGAGACCGGAACACCTGCCGCTCAAAAAGACCATACACAGAACAAGAGGGACTTCCGTCTCATCCAGGATAGATCCTATCAGGAGATCGCGGACATCTGTCCGTTGTTCAGGGACCACTACGAAAAGGATCTCCCCCATCAGCAGAAATTCCTCCTGGCGACAAACCTCTCACATGTCAAGGGCGGAAAGAAGCTGTTCTTCGACGGCCTGAAAGACCATCAGGAGAGATGGACGGCACAGTGGCGGTACATCCGAGCGGCCAGATACGCACCAGCGAACTGCGGTAAAGCGGACTGCCCCTATGTGGACAGATGCCGATGCAAGAGCCTGTATCACAGGCTGGCGAGCCGGATAAGACGTATCGGGGATGAGGACCGCTATGTGCCATTGGAAGAAGCGACCCGGATGCTGGACCAGGCATTGGTGACCGCCTTGCTCCATGGCGCCAACGGAATCCATCTGATCAAGGCGCAGACCTCGATCGGAAAGACCACGGCCTACCGTAAGATAGCCAAACGCTGGAACGGCGAACGGCCCCTGATGATCGCCGTCCCGACCATGGACCTGCAGCGTCAGGTCGAGAAGGACCTGCGTGAAGACGGCGTAGAGACCCATACGACCCCCAACGTATCGGAGACCCTGCGCGCACTGGATCTGGAAGATCTGGAAGAGGATGTCATGAGACTCTATGCGACCGGGTTCGGGGACAGGGTAAAAAAGACGATCAAGGCATATCTGGAAGAGAACAGAGCGGATCTGGATGCGGATACGATACGGGGATTGAGAGAGTACCTGCAGGCATATAAGAAGCTCGATGGCCGTAAACACGTGGTCACCACCCACGCCATGCTCCTCGCACTGCCCGCCGAGACGTTAGGACGGTATGAGATCATCGTGGACGAGGATCTCCTGATGGCCGTGTTCAAGGGCACGGGATCAATCCCTTTCCATGATCTGCAGCTCGTATCGGACAGCGGCATTCTCCCCGGCCCCATCTCATCCAGAATACGGAGGATCCTGGAGATGGAGGACGGATCCGTCGGACATACAGATTTGGACGCCATGAGCAGGGAATGCCTGGACCTGCTCTACACGTCAGGGCTACCCATCCGCTCCCCCATACCGGACTTCCTCGCTAGCTCGACCTTCTATGTAGATGTACAGGGAGAACAGGTCCACTATCTCAGGGCCAAGAAGATCCCAGGCGTCAAGCTCGTGATCGTATCCGCATCCCTGAACGAAAGACTCTACAGGGACTACTGCCGCGGGCGGTATATACAGTACACCGAGATCCCGCTGGTCCAATACCGGGGAAAGCTGCTCCAATACACCGCATACTCCATGAGCCGCAGCTGCATCGACAATTTAGGATACGACACCGTAAAGGAACGCATACAGAAGCTCACAGGAAGGACTGACATGAACTGGATCACCTTCAAGAAATTCGACATCGGGAAAGGGATCTATTTCGGAAAGACGGAGGGCTTCAACTGCTATAAGGGCAAGGACCTGGTGGTCTTGGGGACGCCCCATAACGTACCGTTCATGTACCGGCTGATCGGGAGATACCTGGGATATGAGCAGAACGGGGGCATGAGCGTCACACGGGTGGAGCACAATGGCTATTCCTTCCCCATCATGACCTTCAAGGACCCGGATATGCGAAACCTGCAGTTCCATATCATCGAGAGCGAGCTGGAACAAGCGATCGGGCGGGCGAGACTCCTGCGGTATCCCTGTACCGTATACCTATTCTCAAATTTTCCATGCAGACAGGCTGAGATCATCCAGGATGATCCTATCACAGAGTAGGATCCTATACGTCCATGCCCGTCTCTCTGTGCTCCATCCGAGATATCATCAGTAAGGACAGATGCGCTCAGATCGATCTTAACAACATAAGGTACATCCTAATAAAAATAGATAAGGAGGAATGAAATGATGTATGTGATGGATCTACCA
>CAJTYN010000198.1 GCA_910584115.1 uncultured Lachnospiraceae bacterium | reverse complement strand
CGGTAATCGCCCAGCGTGATGCTCCCGTTTTCCTGGATGAAGTCTTTCAAGAGTCCCAGCGCCTTTTCATAACATTCCCGATGCATGTAATAGGCGGGCGTGATCTTCACCAGTTCCCCGTCCTTGACCATCTTATCCAGGAGCTGCCTGGTGACTTTGGCGTTCTTGCTCCTGCCGATGATGTCGTCCGTCTTGGGCATGGCGAACCCGGCCTTCTTGTATGTGTCGATGATCGTCTGGGCTTCCTGTCTGTTGTCGGCATTTTGTTTTGGCGTAAATGCGTACAGGGACGTGAGGCCGTCTTTTTCTTTGATCACTTTTTTCTGTATCAGATAGTCGTAGAAGACATCCACATCCCGGGCGTCGGCGTCGTAGAGTTTTTTGCCCAGCCGACTCTTGACCTCCTCCTTGGAAAGCCCTTCTGTCAGGGCGTTGGCTTTATGGAATGCCTGCAGCATCTCCGTGAGGAATGGGATGATCTGCTCGTAAAATCCTTTGTGGATGAAGATATTTTTCCCGATCTCCAGGACGCGGCCGGTGCCTTTGAGTTTCTTGAGGACGGCGGAGGCTTCTTTTAAAGGCAGGTTTGTCTTCAGGGAGAGCCGATGCGTGTCCGGGAATGCGGCGCTCTCCTCCTCCAGGAAGCGTTCCATCAGTTCCTCCTTTGTCCCGGTGTCTTTGATCCGCATGGACGCCAGGACCTCTTCCTGGTTTCGTTTGTGCCGCCGGGGGCTCGCGTCCAGGACGATCCCGCCGCCGATCGTCTCCAGGGGCGAGTAGAAGCGGATGGCGAAATGGTCCAGACGCTTCAGCGCGATCTCTTTTTCAAACCGGATCTGGGCATAGGCCGTCTCGCCCGGGAGCTGTTCGTCCCGGTCCAGCAGGATGACCTTGCCGACGGCTTCGTCCGATCCGTAGTAGAAGTGGACCCTGCTGTTATTGATGACTTTACGTTCGGTGCTCGTAAGGAGATACAGGCGGACATCTACCATATACGTCTTGATCATGCTGTCCGGCCGGGCGACGACGAATCCCCTGTCGATTACGTCTGTCTTCACCGTCAGGTTGAGGGCCGTCCGCTGTCCGGCGTACGCCTGTTCCGCCTCCTGGCCGTAGACCTGGATGCTGCGGATCCGGGCGGGGATCTGGGCGGGCATCAGGACCACCTCGTCGTCTGTCCTGCAGCTCCCCTCGATCAGGGTCCCCGTGATGACCGTTCCGTGTCCTTTCATCGTGAAGACCCGGTCAATGGGCAGACGGAACGCCTCGGGATCCGTGTTGTGGGCCGGGAGCGTGGGGATGGTCTTTAGGATCTCCGCGCGCAGCTCCTGGATCCCCTGCCCGGTATGGGAGGATACCTCGAAGACGGGGGCGCCTTCCAGAAAACTGCCGGCCAGGTATTCCGCCAATTCTTCTTTTACCAGCTCGATCCAGTCCTCCTCGCACTGGTCGCATTTCGTCAGGACGACGAACCCATGCCGGATATCCAAGAGCCGCAGGATGTCCATATGCTCCCTGGTCTGGGGCATGATCCCCTCGTCGGCGGCGATGACCAGCAGCACCAGGTCGATGCCGCCGATGCCCGCCAGCATATTTTTGATGAATTTCTCATGACCCGGGACGTCGATGATGCCGATGTTGGTGTCGGCGTCGCCGCTCTCCATTTTGGCAAAACCCAGTTCGATGGTGATGCCGCGTTTCTTTTCTTCTTTTAATCGGTCTGTATCTGTGCCGGTGAGCGCTTTGATCAGGCAGGTCTTACCATGATCGATGTGGCCGGCAGTCCCGATGATGATATTTTGCATATGATCATTATCCTTTCAAATTTAAAATGCTTTCGACAAGATCTTTGATGTCTTTGTCCATGATCGTCCGCATATGGAGCCAGACCCTGTCCTGGCAGATGTGGGAGATGATGGGGACCGGACTCTTGCGGAGCTGGTACTCGATCTGTTTTGCGGTGAGGGCGTCCATGTGCAGGGTGACGGCGTACCCTGCCAGGCGCACATCCGGGGCCGACCCTCCGCCGATCAGATCTTCGCAGGACTCGATGCCGATGCGGAGAGTATCGTCGGCGAGAGCGAGCTGTTCCGCCAGCAGGCGCGCCTTTTCATAGAGATCCTCTTTTGGGCAGGTGAGCATCTGCAGGGTCGGGATCTCCTTCATGGCCGTCTCCATATCCTGGTACCCGAAGAACACGGCCTCCAATGCCGATAAGGTCATCTTGTCGATGCGCACCACCCGCGCCAGGGGATGGCGTTCCATCTTTTCGATATATTTTTTCTTCCCGATGATGATGCCCGCCTGGGGGCCTCCGAGTAATTTATCGCCGCTGAACAGCATGATATCCGCCCCGTCTCTCATGGCTTCGGTGACGGAGGGTTCGAAGATCTTGTAGTCCTTTAAGTCGGCCAATAGCCCGTTGCCCATGTCATAGATCACGGGAAGATCGTATCTGTCGCCCAGCTTCCGCAGGTCAGACAGAGGCACATCATCCGTAAAACCGATGATCCGGTAATTGCTGGTGTGTACTTTCATGAGGGCGGCCGTGCGCTCAGGATCGATGGCCTGCACATAATCAGAGAGATGGGTCTTGTTGGTGGTCCCCACCTCCCGCAGGGTGACGCCGCTCAAGCTCATGATGTCCGGAATGCGGAAAGACCCGCCGATCTCCACCAGCTCCCCCCGGGAGACGACGACTTCCCGCCCGTCTGCCATACTCGACAAGACCAGCATGGTGGCGGCCGCGTTGTTGTTGACGACCATAGCCGACTCCGCGCCGGTGGCCCGGCATATGAGGGACCTTACATGGTCGTGCCGGGAGCCGCGCCTGCCGGTCTTCAGGTCATATTCCAGGGTGGAGTAGGAGCAGGCAGTCTCCACCACCCGCCGGATCGCTTTCTCACTCAAGGGGGAACGCCCCAGGTTCGTATGCAGGATGGTCCCTGTGGCATTGATCACCCGGCGCAGGCTGGGCGTAGCGTCCGTCTGGATGCGGCGGATCACCCGCTCCAGGAAGAGCTGTCTCTCCGTCAATGCCGCCGGAGGATCATCCTCATTTAAGATCTCTGCCCGGAGCAGGCCGATCTCCTTGCGCACGCTGTCCGCCACCAGAGCGTACGGGAGTTTTTCCTTAAAAAAAACAAGGCACTCGTCTTGGAGCACCTCGTCCACTTTATAGAGAGAGCGCAGACGCTCTTTCTTATCCATATCCAATCTGTCTACCTCATTTCTTATTTTTTGGCGGGGGCACATGAGAATCGGACTCACCTGAGAAGTTCTTCACCCCTCACAACGGTTTTGAAGACCGCGAGACACACCAGCGCCTATCTACCCCCATTAAGAAAATGCCTCTAAGATAATAACACATCTGAAAAGAAAAGTAAACTGATTTTGTTGGTATTTTATAAAAAGTTTGTCCATCAATGGCAGTTTCATTTTCCATCTATTTGTGCTAAAATATGGCTATCGGATAAAAGAGTAAAAAGGAGGCGCTGTCTTTTGATCACAAGAGAAGATGCATTGAGCTTATTAAAAAAATACAATCAGGAGCCTTTTCACCTGCAGCACGCGTTCACCGTGGAAGGGGTGATGCGCTGGTACGCCAGGGAACTGGGCTATGCAGGCGAAGAAGACTATTGGGGGCTGGTGGGCCTCCTCCACGATATCGATTTTGAGAGATACCCGGAAGAACACTGCAAAAAAGCCCCGGAGCTGCTGCGGGAGGGCGGCGTGGACGAAGATATGATCTATTCCATCTGTTCCCATGGCTACGGACTCTGCTCGGACTTAAAGCCGGAAAAGGAGATGGAAAAAGTCTTATTCGCGGCGGACGAACTGACCGGACTGATCTGGTCTGCGGCTCTGATGCGCCCGTCGAAGAGCGTCATGGACATGGAGGTGAAGAGCCTCAAGAAAAAATTCAAGGACAAACGTTTTGCCGCCGGATGCTCCCGGGATGTGATCCGCCAGGGCGCCGAGATGCTCGGCTGGGAGCTGGACACATTATTTGAAAAGACGATCCTGGCCATGCGGGACTGTGAAGACGCGGTAAGACAGGCGATGGAGCAGAAATGACAACAGAAGAAAAGAAAGATCTGGCAAAAGAGATCATCGAACGATTAAAAAAAGAATATCCGGACGCGGGCTGCACCCTGGACTACGACCAGGCATGGAAACTGCTGGTCAGCGTGCGGCTGGCCGCCCAATGTACGGACGCCCGGGTCAATGTGGTCGTGGAAGAGTTATATGGAAAGTATCCTTCTGTGGACGCGCTGGCCGACGCGGATGTGGAGGACATCGAGCGGATCGTGCGCCCCTGCGGGCTGGGCAGGAGCAAGGCCCGGGATATCAGCGCCTGCATGAAGATATTAAAAGAGAAATACGACGGGAACATCCCCAGGGATTTCAAGGCCATCCTCGCCCTGCCCGGAGTGGGCAGAAAGAGCGCCAACCTGATCATGGGGGATGTGTTCGGCGAACCTGCCATCGTGACGGACACCCACTGCATCCGCCTGACCAACCGTATGGGATTGGTGGATCAGATCAAAGACCCGAAGAAAGTGGAGATGGCCTTATGGGAGATCATCCCGCCCGAGGAAGGCAGCGACTTCTGCCACCGGCTGGTCTACCACGGCCGGGAGGTCTGTACGGCGCGGACGAAGCCGCACTGCAGTGCGTGCTGTCTGGAAGATATCTGCGGCAAGAACGGAATATGAACAAGGAGGCAATATGAAAGAACAAGCAGTCGGCAAGGTATGGCTGGTGGGCGCCGGCCCAGGCGATATCGGGCTCTTTACGAGAAAAGGGATGGAAGTCTTAAGCCAGGCACAAGTCGTCGTCTACGACAGTCTGGTCGGCCAGGGAGTCCTCTCCCAGATCCCGGAGGGAGCAGAGAAGATCTATGTGGGCAAACGCTCATCTGACCACACCATGCCCCAAGAGAAGATCAATCAAGTCTTATTGGAAGAAGCACAAAAAGGCCGGCGGGTGGTGCGCCTAAAAGGCGGGGATCCCTTTTTGTTCGGCAGGGGCGGCGAGGAGCTGGAGCTTTT
>CAJTYN010000197.1 GCA_910584115.1 uncultured Lachnospiraceae bacterium | reverse complement strand
TACACTTGTTGATGATCGCGGCCCCGATGTCGAAGTTGTTGTCTGAGGAGACCGCGTCGTCGAAGGAGAGTCCGCCTCCCACGATATCGCGGTCTTCCGGATCCATCTCTGCGATATCCAGCTGCGTCCCGTCCCGGAGCTCTATATCCACATCCAGCAGATACTCCCTGTTCTCCGTCACTGCCTGCTTAAAAGCCTTGCTCACGCTTATCATGACTACTCACCTCTGTATGATATCGACGCTCACACTCCGGTACCAGAACTCCCCGCCCAACCAGCCCAGTTGTTCCTTGCTCAGCGTCCCCCGATATGTATATATCGTGATGAGCATACCGTCATCTCGGAAGCTGACCGGGAAAAATCCAGGCACCAGGCATCTCTTTATGGTCACGACGTCATCTTCCAGCAGGCATCCCCACTTGATGCCCACGTTCTTCTTCTCCGCCACCACATCCCCGACCATCTGGCCCGACATGGTCCTGCCCGTGTCGGAACTCCATATGATCTCATCGTTCACCGTCATGGAGACGGGCGCGGGGAGGACGATGCCTCCCGCGGTCAGGATCGCCCGGGCCATGGGCCTCCCCTCCTTCCTCTCAGTTGAACGTCACAGGGTTATACCGCCGATCGAGGCGTTCCATCCCCCTCTGCACTGCCCTGGCCAAATCCTCTGAGTCCACATAGAAACCCAGCTGTCCCAGGGCCGCTACGAGACGCAGGACGACCTTGTCCAGCACAGCCTCCAGATCCTGCCGGGTCAGGCCGCTGCCCGCGGCCCTCACAGCAGCTTCCACCATCTCCTGCAGCTTCCCTTCCGGGGCCACGACCTCTCCCTGGTGCCGGTTGTCACCGATCATGGCGAGCTGTGGGGTGTTCTTCCTCACGAAGCCGCCTTCTGCAAGATATGGTATCTGGGGTGCCGTCCAGTATCCCAGGTTAAATCCCAGACTGCTGATCCCGGTCAAGCCTTGCAGCCAGTCCGGCACGTCGATCCTCAGATCGTTCAAGGCACCGGCGATGCCGTTCTGCATAGTCTGTACGCCTCTCAGTAACCCGTTGATCATACCGATGATCGCATTGATCGGGGTCTTTACCGTAGCGGAAAATCCTTGCCATACTCCTTCAAACGCTGTCTTGATGCCGCTCCATGCTCTATCCCAGTTCCCAGAAAACACGCCGGATAAAAAAGTAGTCATCCCGGTGAAGATCTTCTTGACGGCCGTCCATTTATCTGAGACCGTTTTTGAAAATCCGTTTATCACATTCCCAAACGCACCGAAATTCTCCGTCCAATCATGTTTGAACACATCTGTGAGCCAACTATCCAATTTCTTGGAGCTACCTTTTATATCCTGCCACTTATCTTTCACGCTACCGCTCAAGGTCCCCATGAGGTTCCCGACTTTATCCTTTAGGCCAGTGAACGCCTCCACCGCGCCGTCTTTTAACGCCCGAGATTTCTCCACCACCCAATCTTTCAGTTGGCCTGCTTTTTCCTTGATCGTATCCCAATTTTTCCATAACAGGACTCCGACTGCTATGACAGCACCGATGGCCAGCGTCCACGGATTGAACACGGTCCCCACCAGGCCGCCGAGTTTGCCCACCACTACCCCCGCTAAACTATCTATCTTAGATACCAAGCCCACTATGCCCGCAACTAAGGAAGTGATCTTCCAAGCGGCGAAGAATGAACCTATGATGACAGCCATATTCTCTATGGCCCCAGGATGTTCCGCACACCAATCTGAAAAGCTCTTCAATGCACTGTTGATACCATCCCATGCAGTTAGGAACAAGCCTCCTGTCCATTCCGCCAGAGGCTGTAGCACGGTATCCCAGAACCATTGGAACAGCGGCTTCAATGCCTCGATGATATTGTTCACGCCCTCAACGGCGATCGCCAGAGTGTCCAGAAAACGCGGGACGACTTCATTCGCCACCCACGTCCCCAATGGGACTAGGACATTCTCCCAGAACCAGAGCAAGCCCTCTCCGATATTCATCGCAAAAGGAGCCAGAGAGTCCCATAGATCTTTTAGAGCACCGTTTATCTTGCCATAATCGACTGCGTTAAGACCTTTTGTCAGCGCATCAACGAATCTGGGTATCCCTTCACCCATCGTCCACACCGCAATCGGCTTTAAGAAACTCTCATAGAAGTCCATAAGGGCAGTCCATGTGAACTGCGCGGGTTTTTGCAGAGCCTCGTAAAGATCCGAAAGTGAGCTCCTCAGCCTGTCCCAGTCGATGCCGTTCAATATGTCGTTTGTGATATTGAAAAACCTGGGCAGGCCTGAGTCATCCCCCAACATCCACGCACCGACCGGCTTTAGAAAGTTTTCCCAGAAATCTTTCAGCGTGCCCCAGGCAAATCCCCCTAGTCTCGAGAGTCCTTCGTCCCATAGCTTTTTCAGTGCGTCGACGGTAGGCTGGATCCCGTTTTTGATGTTCTCAAAAAGTTTCGAGAATTTACCGTTCAGCTCATCCACAGCTGTGTCGCCTTTCGCCAGGGATCCGTAGTCCACAGCCTCCCCCAACGGTATAGAGACATTTCCTGAAGGCTCTGCGTCGTCGGTATCCTCACTCGAAGGCTCAGCCAGCTTGCTTATCTGGTCAAAGCCCATCAGGGCACGCATCTCTTTGGCCGCCTTCTTTGCGGCCTTCCCCACACTGGAAGTATTGTCCGCAAGATCGTCAGCGGAGCCTGCCGCATCGGTGAGTCCCGTGCTGGCATCAGCGGCCGCGCCGGATAATGCGGATATCCCGCTCCCTTGGCCGGAGGACTTTTTCCCCGTGATGAGTTCCGTAAAGGACTTAAAAGCCTCTGCGAGGGTGGACAGCTTGCCCAGGAGCGCATTGATCCCCTTGATCGCGGGCGTGAGCAGGTTGATCAGCCCCTGTCCGACCGTGGCCTTCAGACTGTCGAACTGCAACTTCAAGACGCGGACCTGGTTCGCCCATCCGTCCGACGTGCGGATGAAATCCCCGGACGCGCTGGACAACTGATCCATGACGAACCGGTAACGCAGGGCGACCTTTTCCTGCTCCGTCATCTGTTGGGTGGTCTTGCCGATCCCTTTCGACACTGCATACTGGTCCAGGGCTGCCTGGGTCATGACGACACCCAGGTCCTTGAGCGTCTCCGTCTCCCCCGTGAACACGGACTTCAGCTTCGTGTACGCCTCATCCTGGGAGATGTTATAAAAAGAAGCCACGTCGCCGGACAGCTGTGTCAATGCCGTCGACATCTCATAGGCATCCTTTTCCGCAAACCCAAAGGACTTGGCCATCGCGCCGAACGTCCCGGCGTACTGTTTAGCCATCGTCTCGGACAGCCCGGCGGACACAGCGGCCTTCTTAGCGAAACTGTCGACCTTATCCGCCATCGTTGTGAAGGTCACATCCACCACGTTCTGGACTTCCTGGAGGTCTGAACCCAGCTCCAGGCACTGTCTCCCAAAGTCCGCCAGTTTCTTGACGGCAAAGGCCGACGCCAGCGCGGCGCCCGCTTTCTTTGCGGTGCCCTGGATGCCCGACATCTGTCTGTCAAAGCTGTTCCTATTTACGACCAGATCGAGGCCGATCTGGCCCACACTGAATGCTGACATATCCGCCACCTGCCTTCTGTCCTAAAGGCATCGGCACATGGCACTACTTGTCTTTTCTGATCCTTATCTCAAATATCTTCCTACACTGCCTTGCGCGGCATTTAAAGAATACACCCCGGCATTCTGCATCCGGGGCATACTGTATATTCTGCGCGTGCCCGCAATGAGGGCATCTCACTTTCTGTCTCTCAATGCTGTCCACCCCCTGCCATACTGATGAACGTCTGCCTGAGCTGCTCCAGGAACGCCTCCGTCTGCTGCGGGGCCACTCCCCGCGCCCGGCGCTGCATCCACTCATTGCGGATCCTGCGCTGCTCCTTGCTGAAGCGCTTCAGGACCTCCTTGTCGGTCTCCGCCCGGATGCTCACGATCCGCCCCAAGGCCGTGTCAGGGGCAATCCCCACCAGCAGGCTCCTGAACTCCGCCCACTTCATCCCGGCCCTGAACTCTCTCGATAAACGCAGCCCGTACTGCGACTGGAAGGACGACACGATCAGGTCGAAGTCATCTATGAGGTCGTAGTACGGGTCCCCGGCTCCCCCTCGGCGTCATCATCCCCTGTGACGAGCCCCATAGCTGTCTCGATGACCACCTGCAGATCCTTGAACGAGAGTCCCATCCCTTCAATCGTCTCCCTGTCCTCTTCACTGAACAGCAGGCCATACATCTCCATGACGCTCTCCAGCTCTCCTTTATCCTTGAACGCACCCATCATCCTCAACACCGTGGAAGCGTCCGCGTTCACCTCGATCTCCTGGCCCCTGATGACCAGCCTGGGGTTCTCATCAAAACTCAGTCTCTCTGTGATATCCACTACTCTTGCCATGTTTTTTTCTCCTTATAAAAGATCCGGCATCCTTACGCTGCCGGAGTGACGATCGGTTTTCCATTGCTCATGACCTCAAATTCCAGCGGTGCCACCGCCGTGGAATCCCCAGCCCCGATGTTCGTTACGTTGATGACCGCGCTCTCGAACTTCACGACCGTACCATCGGGGAATGTCCACTGGAAATCCCTCTCCGCGCTGCGCCCGTTCTTCCATGCCAGCGCTGCCACTGCATCATTTCCCGGGTCCCCCACGTTCCTCTTCGCTGTAACGGATATGGTCACGGATTTCCCGGTCATCAACCTGCGCCCCCAGCCTTCCTGATCGAACGGCGACCACTCCTCGATCCCGTTGTCGAACGATACACCGAACGTCTCACAATCCGCGATGCTGACCATAGAGGCCGTGCCGGATGCTGACGCGTCGATCTGGAACTGGTTCGTATAGCAGGGATATACACCAGACGTACCCGCATCGCCGGACGCGAATTTCTGTATATCCATCGGTACCCTCATTCTTTTCATCACCCTCTCCTCCTCTCATGATAGAACGCTACTTCGATCACCATCTCGTAGATGCCCGCCTCATCCGTCCCAACATCCACCGGCTCCCCGGTGAGCATGGTGGTGAACAGGATCCTCTTCCCGTTGACGGTCACATCCCTCACCCCCTCCAGCCGTTCGAA
>CAJTYN010000196.1 GCA_910584115.1 uncultured Lachnospiraceae bacterium | reverse complement strand
GGGGAGGGCCGGCGTATGCCTGGTGGGGGAGCATGTATCCCGAGTATTGTTTTTCGGAAAGGGCAGAGGAGGATCTGCCGGTGAAGATCAGTTTCCGGTGGCTGCCCATAAAATGATCCTAAAATGATCCTAAAATGATCCGGCGCATCAGAGCTCATCTTTGCTTATGCTCGCGATGCAGAAATCGACCCGGTCGTCCTCGTCCTGGTCAGGATCCCCTCCGCCGGTCATCTGTTTTTTAGCGGGGTCGACACCGTCTACGGTGGTGATCTTGCCGAGGCCGGCTCCGATGAGCGAACCCGGAACGCGGAAGGCCGATACGTCGACGGGCGCCACATCTATTTCTTCGGGCCGCGCTGCCTGCGGGACCCATTCATAGGGGACCCGGTACGCGCGGTAGATCATGTTGTTCTTGAAATTCCCGAAGAAGGTGTTGAAATAGGGATTTATATATTCCCATACGATCTCGTGGTCCGGGGTGACCTCCAGCAGCCGGCCGTCGGATCCCTCGGTGATCAGTGTGTTGCCGTTTGGGAGACGCTGCGCCGCGCTTATGTAGGAGCTGTAAAATTTTGAGGCATCCGTGAACAGGAGATGGCCCGCTTCGGTGGGCGTATACTGCCATGTGATCTTCAGTGTGGTGGGGTCAAACTGCAGGACCCTCGAATAGTCCCGGCGGGCGTTGTTCACGCCTGTGGGGGAGGAGGGGTTGGGGATGCCGTAGCCGCCCTCGCCGCCGTTGTCGAACACCAGCAGATCCCCCTCACCGGGAAGTCCCTTGGGGATGAGGTGCAGGTGGTGCTGGCCGATGATCCAGCCCAGATCCCTGGATGCCTCGGATACATTGAAATCAGGTCCCAGCCGCCAGACGATCTTGCCTGTCTTGCGGCTGATGATCGCGAGGATATTGGAGTTGCGCGCATCGAAGATGATGTTGTCGGGGTGGAACCGCTCGTCGCCTGCGTCGTACCATCTGTTCTCGCCGAGGGTAGAGAATGCGTTTATGTGCATCCAGTCGCCTCCGGCCTCACCGTGTATGCCGGGGTTTCGGTAAAGGGTGTTTTTTGCCCCTTCGTCGAATCCCAGCTCGTCAAAGTGGTCGCTGGCACGCCAGCTCCAGAGGATATTGCCCTCCCAGTCCACCTCGATGATCTTGTCGTCGATCAGGCGTGTGTCGGAGATGGCCCGGTCATAGACATTCTCGTGGGTGAGCAGAAGGGTCTTGCCCCCGTCTGTCCTCGGAGCGGAGCCGGGATAGTAGTAGCCGACGGTGGAGCCTTCCCGCTGGTAGTCGTGGTGCTGTCTTGCCATCCACCGGGGGTCTTTTCCGGGGTCGGCGACCAGCTCGGTCTTATCGAACCGCCAGACGATCTTGCCGTCCCAGTCTACCTGTACAAGATCCAGCTGATCCTGGTAGGCTCTCTTGCCGCCGCGGGCGCCGGTGGTGCCCAGGACGTAGCCGCCGGGGAGGAGCTTGTTGGGGAAACCGCCAAGCCCGGCCCAGAGTTGTACTTCCCTGCCGTTCATGTCGATCAGGAGAGCGCCTTTTGCACTCGGGAAGATCGTATAACCGTTAAATGCCTTGTTTCTGTCATAGAGTGTGGTCCCTGTGGGGAATATGCTCGGAAAACCCATGTCTATTCATCTCCTTTAAGTTTTACTGTGACGTTGTCGGGGAACGCTTTTTTTGCCGCGCCTGTGTAGTAGAAATCCCTGATGTTGTATTCTTTTGGGAATTTTTTGTTCTCGTAGGCCCATCTGTTTACCTCTTCCAGGTGCTGGGCGGCTTCTTCGGAGAGGCCGAAGGTGATGTCGTATTGTTTCCAGTTGCTCTTAAAGTCCTCTGCATCGATCCCATATCTCTCGGAGATCTTCCCGGCTGACGCGTCCAGGTTCTCGTTGATGTACGCGGTGCTCTCATCCAGGGCTTTTATATAATCCGCGAGAAGATCGGTGTTCTTTTCGGCGTATTCCCTCGTTGTGATCAGATACACGGAGATATCGATCCCGATCTCTGCGGTATCCGCGATCTTCTTCCATCCCTCGTCGATGTATTTCTGTTCGAGAGAGCCTGTGACGATTGCCGCGCTGGCCTCCTTGTTGTGGACCACCGCAAGCTGGGTCGAGACAGAATCCACCTGGACGCTCTTTTGTCCTGCCGGATCCAGTCCTAAGTATGTCTGGGCCTGCCAGTTGTAATATTCGGAGACTGTGCCGATATTTGTCACCCAGCCCTTTGAGCCGTCGAGGGTCTTCGGGTCGTCCGCGTACTCGGGGGCTACATAGAGCCCGCCGCTGTAGTTTTTGCCCTTGCTGGAGGACAGGTCGGACGCGATCACCAGGGTATTGTCTTCCAGGGTGTTGCCAAATCTGTTCACCGCGGCAAAATCCGCCAGAAGACCGATATCGGCGGTCCCGTTTACGATCGCGTCCACGGTGTTGATGCCGGCTACGGATTCTGTCGTCTCAAGCTTGATCTTGTATTTCTCGAAGATGCCCTGTTCTGTCCCGATCAGATCGGCATACTGGTCGGGCTGCCCTGTCATGTTTGCCACACGTATGGTCCGCAGGTCGTTCTCTGTGGGCGTTTTCGCCGCGGTGGACGCGGCTTTGCCGCATCCTGCAAGGACCGTGGCTATAAATGCTGCTGAGAGTGCCAGTGTAAGAGAGTTCCTTGTTTTTTTCATGGATATACCTCCTGGATATGTTTATTTTACGCCATAGTGTTTAAGCTTGGTCCGCCCGAAGAGCTGCAGCAGCCGGTCGGCGCAGAAGCCGATGACCGCCAGGGTGATGATGCCCGCAAAAGCCCAGCTCGTTTTGTAGTAGAGCTTTGAGCTGTTGATCAGGTAGCCCAGCCCGTCGCTGCCCACCAGCATCTCGGCCGCGATCACGCAGATGATGGCGGAGCTTAAGCCCAGCCGTATGCCCGTGTAGACATGGGAGATGGCGGATGGGACGACGACTGTGAAGAAGACCCGCGCTTTTTTTGCGCCCAGTGAGGACGCCGCTTCGATGAGGGCTCCGTTGGTGGACGCCACGCCCGCGATCGTGTTGACGAGGATCGGGAAGAACGAGGCGTAAAAGATGAGCGCGATCTTCGATCTTTCCCCCACGCCGAACCACATGAGAAAGAGCGTGGTCAGCGCGATCGCGGGGACAAATCTGAAAAAGCTGAGTATCGGCTCGATCAGCCAGCGTATGGTCTTGAAATTCCCGATGAGCAGTCCAAAAGGGACGGCCAGCGCCACGGCCAGGAGCCAACCCTTTAAGACTCTGCCCACACTCGCGGCGATGTCGGCGCCGAGTGTGCCGTCCTGGAACAGGAGCACCAGGCTGTCGAGGGACTCTTTGGGGCTTGGCAGGAAATATCCGTCATAGTTTAGTGAACCGAGCCACCAGACCGCGAGGAACAAGGCCCATGAGATCACGCCGGATCTTAATATCTTTTTCTGTATCATTTTTTTGAGCCTCCTTGGTCATATGTAATAGAGGTCAGAATCGTCGAGCGCTCTGTTGATCAGTATCTGGGTCAGATCCTCTCCCACGATATATAATTTTTTGATGAGGACCTTGATGTGTTCGCCGACTCTGAGCCGTTCGGCGTTCAGCGGATAGCGTCCGATGATGGTGATGCCGTCTATATCAGAGTGGATCTGGAAGGAATCCCCTCTGAACGCGATCTCCCTGACCACCGCGTCCTCCATGGCGCTCTCATATCTGAGTGGGCCGCCGCCGATCTTATTGATCTCTATGAATTCGGGACGGATGACGGCGCTGGTCCTGCCGCCCAAGGATGTAAAGCCTCTGAGTTTCCCGTAATCCTCAATGACCGTTGAATGGCCGATGAACTGCGCGACAAACGGCGTTTGGGGATTTAGGCAGATATCCGTGGGATCGCCGATCTGCTCGATGCGGCCTTTGTTCGTGATGATGATGTCGTCGGCGACTTCGATGGCTTCTTCCTGGTCGTGGGTGACGAAGATGCTGGTGATCTTGAGTTTGTCGATCGTCTGGCGCAGCCATGTGCGCAGCTCTTTTCTCACTTTCGCATCGATCGCGGCGAAGGGCTCGTCGAGCAGCAGGAGCTCGGGATCGGGCGCCAGCGCCCGCGCAAGGGCCACCCTCTGCCGCTGGCCGCCGGAGAGCTCCTCCGGGTAACGCTTTTCGAGGCCGGGCAGTCCGACGAGATCTAAGAGTCCGGCGACGCGTTTTTTTATGAAGGCTTTGTCTTTCTTCTGTATCTTCAGCCCGTAAGCTATGTTGCTGTAGACATTTCTAAATGGAAAGAGTGCGTAGCTCTGAAATACAAAGCCGATCCCCCTCTTGTGGGTGGGCAGGTCATTTACCAGGCGGCCGTCTAAATAGATGTCGCCGCTGTCCTGCCGTTCAAGCCCTGCGAGCATCCGCAGGATGGTGGTCTTCCCGCTGCCCGAAGGACCCAGAAGACCGATCAGCCTGCCTTTTTCGATCCCGAAGGATACATCGTCCGAGGCTTTGAAACTGCCGAAGCTCTTGTTGATGTGTTGGAGTTCGATATACATTTGGTAGTCCTCCTCTCTGGATGGTCATATGGTGATGCCGGGGAGGGAGACATCGTCCCTTTCTGAGATTTTCCCGTACGAGCTTTTGAAGAAAAAGCGCCATGCCCAGCTCCTTTCGTATAAAACATATCTGAAAAGTAGGTTTATGCCCCTATTATGCATTTGAAAGTGGATCCTGTCAAGAGTGGAAGAGAGATTTCAGAGATTGAAACAAGGATCTTATCCTTTATCTGGGAAAAACTGTCCAATTCGCATAGAACATATATGAAAGATATGTTTTCCTTGACTGGGGACGGGCAGGAACATATAATGGGAGCGTAAGATAAAGTGTAAAGGAGTAAGAGAAGATGATCACAGAGATAACAGATTTAAATGCAGATGTGATGCGCTGCAAAATAGGGAGCTGGCCGCGCGATCTAATGTGAGCCTCCTGCCAACGGTCGTGTTGTTCAAGGACGGTGAGATCAAAAAAGAGTCTGTGGGTTTTGTGCCAAGAGAAGTGCTCGAAGATGATCTGAAACGGATACACTGATCGGATATCAGTTTTCGGTGGTTGCGTATAAAATAAAAGGATGATAAAATAGATATGGATCCGGTAAAGGAAGGGGGAGCACCAGTATGGACAGAGGATCGG
>CAJTYN010000195.1 GCA_910584115.1 uncultured Lachnospiraceae bacterium | reverse complement strand
CCCGTGTCTGCCCGGAGACAGAGCCCCACTCTTCCCGGCGTCCCCTCTGAATGCTCTAAAATGTCCGCTGTGCCTCTAAAGCCTCCAGCAGCGCCCGTGCTTTCTGCAGCGTCTCTTCGTATTCAAATTCCAATTCCGACTCATAGGTGATCCCGCCGCCCACGCCCAGATGGTAGACGCCATTTTTGTGCAGGGCCGTCCGGATCACGATGTTCAGGTCACAGCCGCCGTCCAGAGACAGATAGCCCATGGATCCCGTATAGAGGTTCCGTCTGCTGTGTTCCAGCTCGTCGATCAGTTCCATCGCCCGCAGTTTCGGCGCGCCGGTGATGGATCCTCCGGGGAAAGCGGCCTCGATCAGGTCCATGACGGTCAGTTCGGGGCGCAGGGTCCCGACGATATTTGAGATCAGATGGAAGACGGTGGCATAGGTCTCCACAGAAAACAGCTCCGTGACCTTTACGCTCCCGGGGATGCAGACACGGTTCAGATCGTTGCGCTCCAGGTCTACGATCATCAGAAGCTCGCTCTTGTCTTTGCCGGACTGCAAAAGCTCCTGCTTGAGCGCGGCGTCCTCCGCGGGGGTGCTCCCTCTTTTTCGTGTCCCTTTGATGGGGCGGGTCTGGATGTGCCCTTTTTGCATCTGCAGGAAACGCTCCGGGGAGGCGGAGACGATCTGAAGATCCCCATAGTTGAAATACCCGCCAAAGGGGGAGGGGTTGGCCGTGCGCAGCCGCCAGAACATCGCGAAAGGATCCATGGGGCTTTTGATCGTAAGCTGCTGGGTCATATTGGCGATATAGATGTCGCCCTCGATGATATACTGGATCATGCGCCGGACGGCCGCCATGTAATCCTTTTTTGTAAAATTCGCCGTCACGGATGTCTGTCCCGGCGGCGTGGGGCTGGCTGTGAAAGGTTCCCTCCCGGCCTTTTGCAGGAGCGCCTCCATCTGCGCCATGCCGACAGCCGCGTCCTGGCCGTGGCTGTTGGCGATCAGGTGCAGCCGGTGCGCCTGGTGGTCTTCGATGATGAAATCGTCATAGAAGACGAGGATGCTCTCCGGGATGTCCACTTCCCGGGGGTGGCGTGAGGCGACCCGCTCCTTTTCGCGCCCATAGTCGTATGAAAAATATCCGATCGCGCCGGAGATCAGCGGGAGCGGGGTGTCATTTTCCTCATGGTGGGTACGCAGATAGTCTCTGACCCAGCTTGAGAGATTTTCCTTTACAGCTTCGCCGTTGACCGTGCATGGATCCCCGCCGGTGATCTTGAGATAGGGGGCGAGCCCGATGATGGAAAAACGCCCCAGACGGCCCTGCAGGGAGGAGTCCAGGAAGACGGCATCTTCCCGGTCCCGCACCTGCGCGAAGATCTGATGGATGGGCGGATAATGATCAAATTCCTGCATAAGACGCATACGGACGTTCCCACCTTTCACAGATCTTATAGAAATTCCGGAGCAGTTCCCGTCCAAACTGGGTCAGGACGGCTTCCGGATGAAATTGGACACCATAGATCGGCATGGTGCGGTGGACCATCCCCATGACGGAACCGTCCGCGCTCCAGGCGTTGGCTATGAGGCAGGAGGGCAGATCTTCCGGGGCCACCACCAGCGAGTGGTAGCGGGTCACATCAAAGGTGGCGGGCAGGCCGGAAAACAGGCCGGTGTCCTGGTGATGGATCGGGGTGATCTTGCCGTGCATGGGCTGCCGGCCCTTGCGGACGGTCGCCCCGAACGCATGTCCGATCACCTGGTGGCCCAGGCAGACGCCGAGGATCGGGATCTGGCCCTGAAAACGCCGCAGGACCTGGATGGACTCCAGCGCGTCGGTGGGCCGCTTGGGGCCGGGGGAGAGGATGATGCCCTCCGGGCGCAGGGAATGGATCTCAGAGAGAGACACCTGGTCTGCACGCCTGACCAGGACTTCCCGGCCGGCCTCTTCGAGATATGCAGACAGGTTGTAGACAAAAGAATCGTGATTATCGACCATATAATACATAAAAAAAGACCCTCCTTACTCTTATTTTCCGTAACTGACACAGTCGTTATCCCAAAAGCAAGTTTAGGTCCGTAACCTGTATGTATATTGATGGGACTATTGTACGGTTTTTTTCGCGGGATGTCAATTATTATTTTTGCCTACATTAAAATACTTGACGGATCGGCCTGGTGAGAGTATAATTTTTACCTGGCAAGGCTTTCGCGCGTTGGCGCGTTGAAGTGCGAAAACATGTCGAAAGCGGCTTTATTGTCTAAAAATTAAAAAACAGAAGGAGAAAAGGAAATGAAATTAAAAAAGATCACCGCATTGATACTCACCACAGTAATGGCATTATCCATGACAGCCTGCGGCGGTGGAAGCTCTGATACGAGTTCCAGCGAGGAAAAACAAGACAGCACGACCGTGGCAGCCACAGAAGCGCCGGACGCTGAGGATTCTGAAAACACAGAAGATGCAGAGGCTTCCGGGGACTCTTATACCATCGGTATCTGCCAGATGCTGGAGCATCCGGCCCTGGACGCGGCGACAGAAGGCTTCCAGGACGCCTGCAAGGAAAAATTCGGCGAGGACAAGGTCACTTTCGACCTGCAGAACGCCCAGGGCGAGCAGGCGATGTGCAGCACGATCGCAAATAATTTCGTATCCGCGGACGTGGACCTGATCCTGGCGAACGCGACCCTGCCCCTGCAGACCGCCGCACAGGCCACTTCCGATATCCCGATCATGGGCACATCCATCACGGACTATGCCACAGCCCTGGAGATCAGTGACTGGACAGGCGCCACAGGCGTGAACATCTCCGGGACCAGCGACCTGGCGCCGATCGACGAGCAGGCGGACATGACAGTCGAACTCCTCCCGGATGTGAAGACGGTCGGCATCCTCTACTGTTCCGCAGAGCCGAATTCCAAATACCAGGCGGATCTGTACACAGAAGCGATGAAAGAAAAAAATGTAGAGTGCAAGGAATTTACGGTGGCGGACTCCAACGAGATCCAGTCTGTGGTGACCAGCGCCATCGAACAGTGCGAAGCCCTCTATATCCCGACGGACAACACGATCGCGTCCAACACGGAGATCATCAAGAACGTATGCATCCCGGCCAAGATCCCGGTGATCGCGGGCGAGGAAGGGATCTGCGCCGGATGCGGCGTCGCGACTCTCTCCATCAGCTACTATGATATCGGCTACAGAGCCGGCGAGATGGCTTACGACGTACTGGCAAACGGCGCGGATATCACCACCATGGAGATCGAGTCCGCACCGGAAGTGACGAAGATGTACAACGAAGAGATCTGTTCAGAATTAGAGATCGAAGTCCCGGACGGCTACGAGAAAGTCGAGACAGAAGACTGATAGCCAAGGCGGATCTTTGAGAGAAGGAAAGGACTGGATAAGACATGATAATGGAATATCTGGGTTCTCTGGACCCGACAGCACTCGTCCGCGCCCTTCCCGGCAATGTGGCGCAGGGACTCATATGGGGGATCATGGCCATCGGCGTCTACATCACATTCCGTGTCCTGGATTTTCCGGATCTGACGGTGGACGGCTCGCTCGCCACGGGCGGCGCCGTCGCCGTCATGCTGATCCAGGGAGGGATGGATCCGGCGTTTTCCCTGGTATTTGCCTTTCTGGCAGGGATGGCGGCCGGGTTCGTCACCGGTTTTCTGCACACGGCGCTGGGCATCCCCGGGATCCTGGCGAGCATCCTGACACAGATATCCCTGTACTCCGTCAATCTAGGCATCATGGGTAAATCAAACCAGAGCATCGGCATCGGGCAGACGGGCCTGGTGGCCTCCCTGCGGTACGTGACGGCGGACGGCCGGGGGTTATTTTTCCTGAAGATGATCGTCGGGTGCCTGCTCTTAGTCGCGGGCGTCTACTGGGTGTTCGGGACGGAGATCGGTTCCGCCATACGCGCCACGGGCTGCAACCCGCGGATGGCCCGCGCCCAGGGGATCAACACGGATTTTACAAAGGTGATCGCGCTGATGTTCTCCAACGGCCTGGTGGGCCTCTGCGGCGGGATCTACGCTCAGTACCAGGGTTCGGCCGATGTGAACGCGGGCCGCGGCGCGATCGTGATCGGACTTGCCGCGGTCATCATCAGCGAAGTGATCTTCGGCAAACTCTGCGCCGGCAAGAGATTTGCATTTGCCTATACACTCTCGGCGGTCTTCGTGGGCGCGATCTTATATTACATCGCCTACACGCTCGTACTGTGGCTGCGGATGCCGTCCGACTACATGAAATTATTCTCCGCGATCGTCGTCGCCTGTTTCCTGGCGATACCTTATCTGAAAGAAAAATACGCGGTAAAACGGAGGATGGCGGGATAATGGGATACATGCTTGAGATACAGAACGTATATAAGACTTTCAACATCGGCACGATCAACGAGAAAACGGCCTTAGACGGGGTGGACTTAAAGCTCAATGAAAGAGATTTCGTGACGATCATCGGGGGCAACGGCGCCGGGAAATCCACCACATTGAACGCGATCGCCGGCGTCTGGCCCGTGGACAAAGGGCGGATCATCGTAAACGGCACAGACATCACCAGGCTTGCGGAACATAAACGCGCCAGCTACCTTGGAAGGGTCTTCCAGGATCCCATGATCGGGACCGCGGCCACCATGTCTATCGAGGAGAACATGGCGATCGCGGCCAGGCGCGGCGAGCGCAGAGGCTTCGGCTGGGGCATTTCAAAAAAAGAGCGGGAGGAGTACAGACAGAAGCTGCAGGTGCTGGGCTTAGGGCTGGAGGAGCGCCTAAAGAGCAAAGTCGGTCTGTTATCCGGCGGACAGCGCCAGGCGATCACGCTCCTCATGGCTGCGCTCAAGAAGCCAAAGCTCCTGCTCTTGGACGAACATACAGCGGCGCTGGACCCGAAGACCGCGGCCAAGGTGCTGGAGATCTCCGATAAGATCATCGCAGAAAACGGCCTGACCGCGATGATGGTCACCCACAACATGAAAGACGCGATCGCCCACGGGAACCGCCTGATCATGATGCACGAGGGCAGGATCATCTACGACGTGTCCGGCGAAGAAAAGAAGAACCTGCATGTATCGGATCTGCTGGCGAAATTCGAAGAGGCCAGCGGCGGGGAATTTGCCAACGACCGGATGCTGCTCACATAACGATCATAAAAAAGGGGCTGTCGGTTAATACCGATTTTTAAGCTCTAAATTTTAAAATACGAAT
>CAJTYN010000194.1 GCA_910584115.1 uncultured Lachnospiraceae bacterium | reverse complement strand
TTTTCCTCGTGTGTCATGGCAGCCCCTCGATCCTGATATAGATCCCCGGCGGGTCCGCCCAATATTTCCCCCCTCTCTCCTCTGCCACCAGCGCATCGTCCTTCCAGAAGCCTGCCGCCGTCATGCAGTCCTTGAGCAGCTTCTGGAGATTGTCCGTGTCGGGCTTCGTGATCCGGCGCTCTCCCTGATCATGCCGCCCTCTCGGGAAACACCACTGCACGAACAGACTGCACCCAGAAGCGATCGGCTCCTCCGGCCTATGCTGCGCCAGGTGCGCTGTCAGCTTCTGGCGCGCTGCCCTGACGGCTGGCGGGTCATAGAACACTGGTTTTCCCCTGACCACCCTCACCTGCTTCTCCTGGTGCGTGCAGGTCGGCGGCACCATCGGCATGAAGAAACTGATCGGCTCCATCATCTCACTCCTCCCTATCATCCCGCGCCCCGAGGTGTGGCGTCAAAAATGGGGGGTGTTATCAAAAACCCCCTCTTTAGAGGGGTTTTTGATACCCCTTTTTTGACACCTCACTGTCAACTATCAAAACTACTTTTTTGACACTTGACACCTGTTTTTGACACCCCCAGGGGCACATAGTTTTCAATGTACTCTGTTACTGTTCTTAGTATTATCTGAATATTCCGTATATATCCGGTATCGATCCGTCAAAAACGATCTTTGATGGTTGACACTGCTGTCGATCCATACTATTGACAGTTGACAGCCGTTCTTGACAGTATCCATATCTCTCTCCGTACAGCGCCTGACGCTTACATGCCATCCTCCAGGGACAGCATCCTCACCCTCACTTTTTTGGGGAGGCCATCTTTTCAGCCCCGTGCCGTTTTACCTCCGGCCACTCATGGACCGGTGCGTCACCAAGGCTGTGGCGCCTACGATCTTATAACTTTATGACGATACCGTTCTCTATCTTAAATTCCTCTGGCAGCCTCCTTATGTAGCTCTTGACAGTGTTCGTCGACTTCTTCATGCCGTCAACGAGCTCCGCCAGCTGCACCCGGCCCGTACCCTTCTCATCACAGAACCCGAACTGCATCCTGAGCTCGTTCTCTTTTTCCTTCCAGGCGTCCTCCGGCGCCTTCTTCTTTTTCTGCCATGGGGGCTTCTCATCCCCCGGCTGGATGTCCTGCAGCACGCCGACATCATCCACCACATGCAATGGGTAGTCGAACCATACATCGACCGGCTCAAAACGTGGGAACTCCCTGAGCGTCCCCTCTATCCGCCATGCGGTCTTCCGCCTCGCCCGCTCCCTGGCCGTCTCGATGCAGTCCTCTAATGCTGACAGGCCGGATGCATCCAGGCGGCCCCTGCAGTGCTCCAGGATGGCCCTGCTGCTGTATCTGGCATCCTCCGGGATATCTTCCACCAGGCCGTTGCCGTGCAGGTCCAGCCACTCCAGGCAGGCCCCGCAGGCCAGCTTTTCCTCTTCCTGCTTCAGGAGCGCATCCGTCACTTCCAGCTCCGTCAGGTCGATCAGAGCATCAGGGTCCCTGGCGAACACGCCCGAACCGGACGCCCTGTCCATGGACCTCTTCGCCCCCTGGTAGCCCTTAGAGTGGTGGTGGCAGTAGATGACCGCGCACCCCAGCTCCGTGCAGACCAGGTCGAACTGGTTACAGAACCGGGCCATCTGGTCCGCGCTGTTCTCATCCCCGGTGATGACCTTATAGATCGGGTCGATCACCACGGCTATGTAGCCTTTCTTTGCAGCGCGCTTTATCAGCTTCGGCGCCAGCCTGTCCATGGGGACTGACTTCCCACGCAGGTTCCAGATGTCGATATTGTGGAGGTTCTCAGGCTCCCAGCCCAGTGCCTCATATACATCCCTGAAACGGTGCAGGCAGCTGGCGGGATCCAGCTCCAGGTTCACATACAGCAGCTTCCCCTGGGCACATCCCCAGCCCAGCCATCCCCGCCCTTCCGCTATGGCTATGCACAGCCCGATCTGCAGGTAGGACTTCCCCGCTTTTGACGGGCCGGAGATCAGCATCTTGTGGCCCATCCGCAGTACGCCCTCGATCAGGCAGGGGGCCAGGTCCGGCATATCGTCCCAGGCATCCCCCAGGTTCTCCGGCTCCGGCAGGTCATCATCCCCGCCCTCCATCCATGCGGTCCAGTCATCCCAGGTCCTCTCGCCGATGTCCACGGCGACCAGCCGCTGTTCCTTCCCGCCGCGCATGATGCCCGGCATCCTGGACAGCCTGGACGGGTTCTTGTTCTGCGTGTCCACCTTCAGCCCGTTCTCTGTACAGACCTCATAGAGATGCCGCACCCGCCTGTCGTACTCCTCGGGGGTCCTGGCCCCCACCCGCACGATGGCGTGGAGGCTCTTCCTCCCGGAGTGTACCAGACAGGCCACGGGCAGCCTCAGCTCCCTGATCAGGGCCATCTGCTCATCTACCGGGATATCATCGGATTCCACGAGTGCATAACGGTAGTCCGTCACATTCTTGTCCGCGTGTCCTCTTCCGTCCAGCGGGTTGAAACGGATCCACGCACCTGCCTCGGGCCTGTGGTCACCCATCACGGCCCCTATATCCCCGTTGCATCCTTTCAGGGCATCTATCAATCGCCCTGCTGTCCGGTCGCAGTTGCCTCTCCAGGGCAGCCACTGGGTACCTTTCTCATCTATCTGCTCCCAGCTCTGCGTGACATACCCCACATATTCGTCAGGCCTGAAGAGCGTCTGCAAGTACCTTATGAGCTGGCCCTCGGGGCTGGTGGGTGTAGGATCCCCCGGGCAGGCCCTGCTATCATCTGCTGATATGGGACTGTCCCAGTCCATCGGGCCATCGCTCCTCTCTGGCACCCAGCCGGCCTCCATGGCCATATGGACGATGGTGCCTCCCGTCACGGGGCTGGCACTGCCGTGGAAGCTGCGCCATTTCCTGGCGCACTCGTCGGGATGGTAACGCCCGGGGTCGCGCTGGCTCCAGGCGTCCCATTCCTCCACGGGATGGCCCTCATGCTCCAGCGCCATCCCCACGTTCAGCCACTCCTGGTAGGTCAGCCCGGTAGGGTCTATATAGCCCAATAATACTGATAGGTCTGTCCGCTGCCCCATATGCTGCCCCTCCTATGCTCCCGGTATGTACTCCCGGGGGTCGATGCCCCTCGGCGTCCGCCAGCCATTGGCCGCGATCCGGCTGATCATGCTGTGGGCCTGTTCGAACGTCCATGTGCCCACATGCTGGAAACCACGGCTCTCCAGCTGGCGTATCTGCTTCGGCCTCGCCAGGCCTTCCCTCTGACGTTCGTACAGGCGCTCGATGATCCTGTCTGCCTTCCCTTTACAGCCAGCCCCTTCCGGGGACACGCCGAACCTTTCCAGGGTGGCCGCCTGGCTCTCAGTGACCGGCTCTGTCTCCCAGCCGAACGAGGGCACATAGCCGGACAGGTCCTCCGCCTGTATGCTCATCTCGAACTGCAGGGGGTCCACCAATCCCTTCTTCCGTGTCCGCATGGCCTCCAGCTGCTTGGCCAGGGCCTCCTCGCGCTGGGCGACCACATCCTCGGATGCCGCCCTTTCCGCCTCCTCGATGTCCATCGGGACGCCCGCTGCCTCCAGGGCCCTGGTCATCTGCGCGGCGACCTCCTGGTCCTGGCAGATCAGGCTGGCCGGATGGCACAGGTCATGGCGTTCCACGTTCCATAGGAAATCCAACAACAATAGATGGTCCTTCCCCGGTGACAGCCGGGTCCCTCTCCCTACCATCTGGCAGTAGAGGCTGCGCACCTTCGTGGGCCGCAGGACGATCACGCAGTCCACGGACGGGCAGTCCCAGCCCTCCGTCAGCAACATGGAGTTACAGAGCACATCGTACCTCCCGGCCTCGAAATCCCGCAGGATATCTGCCCTGTCCCGGCTGTCCCCGTCCACCTCCGCCGCCCGGAAGCCCTCCCGCTCCAGGATGTCCCGGAACTTCTGGCTGGTCTTCACCAACGGCAGGAACACCACCGTCTTCCTGCCCTCACAATAGCCCTTCATCTCCCTGGCGATGTCCTCCAGGTACGGGTCCAGGGCGCTGCCCAGGTCGCCGGTCTTGAAGTCACCGGCCTGCACACCTACGCTTGCTATATCTATCCTCAACGGGATCGTTGCCGCCTTTATCGGACACAGGTATCCGTCCTTGATCGCCCGGGGCATCGTGTACTCATAGGCCAGGGACTCGAAATACTCGCCCATGTCCCGCATGTCGCCCCTATCCGGCGTGGCGGTCACGCCCAGCACCTTCGCCCTATCAAAATGCCCCAGGACCTTCTGGTAGCTGCTGGACAGGCAGTGGTGGGCCTCATCGATGATGATGGTCCCGAAATAATCCGCCGGGAACCGGGTCAGACGCCTGTCCCTCATCATCGTCTGGACGGATCCGGTCACGATGCGGGACCAGCTCCCCTCGCAGGTCTCCCCGGCCTTCTCTATGGCGCTGCTCAGGCCCGTCACCTTCCTGATCTTGTCGGCTGCCTGGGACAGCAGCTCGCCCCGGTGCGCCAGCACCAGCACCCTGTCGCCATCACGGACGCACTGCTCCGCGATCTTGGCGAACACGACGGTCTTCCCGCATCCTGTGGGCAATACCAGCAGGGTCTTCCGCCTGCCCGTCCTCCATTCATCTAGCACGGCATCCATCGCTTCTTCCTGGTATGGCCTCAGGTCCATCATGAGAATGCCCCCGGCTTAAAGCTGTTCAGCTTCTTCGGATACAGCTCCTTAATCCGGTTGAACTTCTTTGACGGATCCTTCACGCCGGGGACCAGGATCACACGGGCACGTCCCGTACATCCCGGCAGCATGTTCCACTTAGGCGGGATCTCCTCATCTCCCTCCTGCATCAGCCCCGCCCCTTTGAACAGCTCGGCCAGCTTCCACATCAGGCTCCGGTGCAGGAGGTAGTTCTCACGGATCTGCGCCTCCCGCCCATCAGGTGCTGTCATGTTGAAATATACGACTGCCATATCACAGGGCGGCAGCTTCCCTTCCCCACTGGACCGCGCCCTATCAAAGTGGTCGATCACAAAATCGTAGTCCCCTTCCGGCAGTTCTATGAAACCTGCCTCATTCCGTATCGGATCGTCCCAGCCCATCTCTTCTCTCTCTATGCTCATCCTCATATCCTCCTATCCCGTTCATCGATCGAACGGCAGCTCTTCCTTTTCACGCATCTCCATGATCCTCTTGTACAGATTATCCCAGTCAGCGACCAGCAGGCCGTCTATGATCCCAGGGTTCACTCTGTCATATTCCCAC
>CAJTYN010000193.1 GCA_910584115.1 uncultured Lachnospiraceae bacterium | reverse complement strand
CTTCCAGGGAAGATATCTATGGGGACATCCCGGGAGACAAAAAAGAATGGTATCCTCTGACAGACAGTCAGATGGGGGTTTTCTTGGAGTGCGCGGCGAATCCTCAGAGCACGATGTATAATATCCCTGTCTGTTTCCGCCTTCCCGCAGGAGCCGATCTGAAGCGGTGGAAAGAGGCCGCGGAGCAGATGGCGTCCCGGTATCCGGTGTTATCTGTGTCCAGCGAAAGGCGGCAGGAGGAACAGACATACGGCATGGTGCGTCATGAGATGGACGGCTGGGAAATTCCCGTGTATGAAGCAGACGAGGCGGAGATGGACGCGCGGAAAAAAGAGTTTGTAAAGCCTTTTGACCTGGAAAGGGGGCCGCTTTTTCGGATGGCCTTTTACCGGACGGGGGAGAGCATCTATTTTTTGGCAGATATGCATCATATCATATCTGACGGCGCTTCTGTTGCCGTTTTCTTTGACGGCGTCCGGAAAATATACGAGGGAAAAGAGCCGGAGGCAGAGGGGATCAGTCAGTTTGACCTGTCCTTTTGTGAGGGGCGTCTTAAGGACACGGCGGCTTATAAAAACGCGCAGGAATATTTTGAAAAACGTCTGGCGGGACTGGAAGTGGATTCGGTTCCGGTTTTTGACATGCCGGAAGATCCGGATGCTTTGGATCATCCGTCCGGAAGGATCAAAAGCCATCTGGGAGAAATCCTTGGCCAGGAGGAGACAGAATGGTTCGCCAGCAAAGCCGGGGTTACAGAAGGTACGCTGTTTTTGGGAGCGTTTGCCTATGCGCTTGCAAAATATAACGGACAGACAGAGGTCCTTTTTGGCTCGGTCAATAACGGGCGCCGTGACGTCCGGCTGAAGCGCACTATAGGAATGCTGGTGCGCACGCTGCCGATCTATGTGCAGATCCAAGAAGATAACACAGTGACAGAGTATCTGCAGAAGCTGCAGCAGGATTTTTTTGAGACGATGGATCACGACTGCTGTTCCTTTGAGGAGCTGGCCGGCAGGTATCAGGTGACTTCTGATATTTTGTTCGTCTATCAGTCAGAGACTCTGAACGGCATGAATACGGAGCATGGACTGATCCCCATGGAAACCGTGGAGACAGGGAGCAGCCTGGCGGATCTGGCGGTTCATGTATTTAAGAAGGACGGCAGCTATGAAATACATTTAGAATACAGAAGTGATGTATATCTGGAACGGACGGCGCGCACGCTGATGTCTTTGATGGTGAAGGCGCTGGAGGGCTTTCGTGACTGCGGGTATCTGAGGGATATCCCCCTTGTTTCTTTGGAGGATCTGGCAATCCTGGATTCTTATCACGGGAAGCGTACGGCATATGACAGACATCTTACCGTGCCGGAGCTGTTTTGCCGGCAGGCTGAAAGAACGCCGGAGCATACGGCAGTCATTTTTAAGGATAAGCGGTTCACCTACAGGGAGATTGATCGGCTGTCCGACGGCGTGGCTGCTTATATCAGCCGTCTGGGGATCGGAAGAGAACAGGTAGTCTCGATCCTGATCTCCCGTGGGGAATATATGCCCATTGCCTCTCTTGGCGTGATGAAGGCCGGGGCGGTCTATCAGCCTCTGGACCCTGAATATCCGCCGGAACGGCTGGCCTTTATGATGGAGGATGCGCAGACAGAATTGCTGATCGCGGACGAGGCCCTGCTGGGACTGGTTCCCAGGTACGACGGCCAGGTGCTTTTGACAAAAGAAATCCCGCGTCTGCCGGCGGAAGGGACAAAGGAGATTCCCGCTCCGCTGCCGGAAGATACGTATATCCTTCTGTATACGTCCGGGACTACCGGCACGCCCAAAGGCTGTATGCTCTCCCATGGAAATCTGGCGGCGTTCTGTGACTGGTACCGCCGCTATTACCGGGTGGAAGCAGACAGTGTGGTCAGCGCCTACGCCAGCTTCGGGTTCGATGCGAATATGATGGATACCTATCCGGTCCTCACAGGCGGCGGGACCTTATGCATCATACCGGAGGAAATGCGCCTGGAGCTGCCGAAACTGAATGAATACCTGATACAGGAAAAGGTGACGCATGCGTTTATGACCACACAGGTGGGGCGGCAGTTTGCCCTGGAGATGGAGAATCACTGCCTTAGGTACCTGCTGACAGGCGGGGAGACGCTGGTGCCCGTCAGGGTGAGGTCTGATTTCGATTTCTATAATTGCTATGGACCGACAGAATGCACGATATTGACAACGGTTTATCCGGTGGATAAAGCCAGGGAGTATGATAACGTTCCCATTGGCCGGCCGCTTGACAATCTGGACGTGTATGTGGTGGATAAGCAGATGCGCAGGCTTCCGGCCGGGGCTGTGGGGGAATTGTGCGTGGCCGGCTATCAGGTGAGCAAAGGATATCTGAACAGGCCGGAGCAGACGGCGAAAGTCTATACCCCCAATTGTTTTACCGACCGGGAAGGGTATGAGCGTGTTTATCATACCGGAGACGACGTGCGTTTTCTGGCGGACGGAAATATTCAGTTTATGGGCAGAAGAGACGGTCAGGTGAAGATCCGGGGATTTCGGATCGAACTGTCTGAGGTGGAGGCTGTGATCCGCAGATTCCCGGGCATCCAGGATGTGACGGTTACTGCTTATGAGGCGGCTGCGGGAGGAAAAGCCATCGCCGCGTACCTTGTATCGGAAGAAACCGTTGATATCCAAAAGCTCAGGGAGTTTATCATGGAAGAAAAGCCGCCTTATATGGTGCCTGCTGCCATTATGCAGATCGACAGGATCCCCCTGAATCAGAATATGAAGGTGGATAAGCGGGCGCTTCCGGCTCCGGTCACCCAGGAGGAGACCTGCCGGGAGACGGCAAGGCCGATGAGCCTTTTGGAGGAAGAGCTCGCCCGGATCGTAAAGAAGATCCTGGGGCATGAAGAATTTTCCGTAGAAACGAATCTTCTTTACGCGGGACTGACATCGCTGTCCGCGATCATGCTGGCGGTGGAGATCGAGAAGGAGTACCAGGTGGAGCTGGAAGTGAAGCAGATGATGAGGCAGTGCAGTATTCTGTCGCTGGAAAACGCTGTTTATCAGGCGCTGCGCGCCCGGTCAGGGACAGAAGCGAAGGAAAGCCGGGAAAAAGCCGGGGAAGAAGCAGCGGATTATCCGCTGACGCAGACGCAGCTCGGCGTATATTACGATGCCGTGAAGCGTCCGGAGGATACGGCGTACAATATTCCGGCGCTGATTCGCTTTCCGCGCCCGGTCAGCGGCGAAACACTGGCGGAGGCGGCAAAGCAGGTGCTTGAGGCGCATCCCTATGTCAACGCGTGTATCCGTTATCAGGGCGGAGAGCTGAGGCAGATGCCGGGCGGGGAATCTGTAACAGGAGGGAAGATCCCCGTGCTTTCCATGACGGAGGAAGAGCTGGAAGAGTATGGCACTTCCTTTGTAAGACCTTTTGACCTGACCAAAGATACATTATACCGGATCGAGGCGGTGCAGACTGAGGAAAGCACCTGTCTGCTGGCAGATTTTCACCACATCATTTTTGACGGGGCTTCTCTGAATCTGTTCCTGGCTCAGACGGCGAGGGCCTGCGAGGGAAAGCTGCCGGAGAAGGAAGCCTTCACCTATTTTGATTTTGCTCTGCAGGAGCGCGGACTGGAGGGCGGGGAGCATTACCTGGAAGGGCAGGCATTCTTTGAAAAAATGCTTGCGGAATATGAACATGCAACCTGTCTTACGCCGGACCTCCAGGGAAAAGAAGAGGACGGAAGGAAAGCGGAATGTGTGGCAGCCTGTTCCGGGGAGGAAATGGAAAACTTCTGCCAGACATATGGAGTGACGCCGGCGCACCTGTTTCTGGCAGGAACATTTTACACGCTGGCCCGCTATACGGGCGGTCAACAATTGTTTATCAGCACCATCAGCAACGGCAGGGCGGACTTAAAGCTGCATGACAGTATGGGAATGTTTGTGAAAACACTGCCTCTTATGGGAAATATCGCGGGAGATAAGACGGTGCTTGAGTTTGTAGGAGAAGCGAGGCAGATGCTTTTGGATGTCGTCTCCTATGAAGACTATCCTTTTACCAAAATAGCGGCGGACTATGGATTTACGCCGGAGATCATGTATGCGTGCCAGCTCGGTGTGGTAGAGGAACACCGGGTGGGAGGCGAAGTCATCCAGATAGAAAGTATGGAGTCTGACAGGCCAAAGTTCAAGGTGTCCGTACATATTGAAGAGCGGGACGGCAGGCCGTCTGTGTGCATCCAGTACAACGATGCCCTCTATAGCCGGGAGCTGATGGAACAGTTCGCCCAGTCTGTCGCTGTATGTGTCAGCCGCATGATCGCCGGTCCGTCCGGGCTTCTTAGGGAAATTTCCCTTGTGACGGATGAGCAGCGGCGGATATTGGATGGTTTTTCCGTGTCAGCGCAGACCAGCGAGGAAAGATTAAGCTTCCACGGCGTATTTGAGCGGCAGGCCGCCGTTTCTAAGACGAAAACAGCCCTGATCGCGGCGGACGGGCGATGGAGCTATGAAAGTCTGGACCGGGAGATGAACAGGGTGGCCAACGGGCTGATCCGCCGGGGATTTAGCCCCGGAGATACGGCGGTGGTACTGCTTCCCCGTCTGGGCAGACAGATCATGGCCATGTACGGCGTCATGAAAGCGGGGGGCGCTTATATCCCCTGCGATCCGGAATATCCGCCGGAGCGGGTTTTGCAGATTACGAAGGACAGCGGCGCTTCTTTTATCATTACCACAGAGGAGCGGACAGGATCATTTGAAAATGCCGTAGATATTGAGACGCTTTTAGCCTGCGGCGATGACAGAAGCCCGGAGATCAGAATTAAGGACGATGCCCTGGCTTACCTGATCTATACCTCCGGATCTACCGGAAAACCGAAAGGAGTGATGATCACCCACAAAGGGATCGTAAATTATGTGCGCAGCCATGAGGCCAACAGACATATACACGCGTGCGTGACGGACGGCCATGTGATGGTGTCGGTGACGACAGTTTCTTTCGATATGTCGCTGAAAGAAACGGCGGTGGCTTTGTGCAACGGGCTGACGCTGGTGCTCGCCGATGAGGAGCAGGCCAATCATCCTGTCCGTTTGGCGGAGCTGATAAAAGAGACCGACGGAGATATCTTCAACGCAACGCCCTCGCGGATGCTGCAGTATATGGAGTCTGAGACGTTCTGCCAGGCGCTGGCCGGCTGCCGGGTGGTGATGTCGGGAGGCGAAGCGTACAGTATGCAGCTTCTTGAGAAACTGAAACGAAAGA
>CAJTYN010000192.1 GCA_910584115.1 uncultured Lachnospiraceae bacterium | reverse complement strand
AATCCCCGCTCCCCGCCTGTTTGGTCGCTTCTGAGAGCCTGCGTATCGGCACCGCGATCCCCCGCACGATCTCCCGGCTGATCATCACCGCCCCGATGAGGATCGCGGCGAAGATGACGATACAGGTCCGCAGCGCTACCAGCACATCCGAACGGATTCCGTCCCGCAGTTTTTCCAGCCGTTCCGTTTCCAGGGAGATATACTCCTGGATCCGCTCCTGGATCAGATCGGTGAGCACGCGGATGTCCAGATCCAGCCGCTCCATATTCTCATCATAAGCGCCGCTCACCAGGGCATCCGCCTCGATGTCCTCCACACGGTCTTCAAGCGTATCCAGGCATTTTAAGATCCCTTTTAACTGGCTCCTGGTATACTCCGAATCCGAGAGACGGTACAGCCGCTGGAAATCCGCCCTGGCATCGTCGATGAGCACATGGGGCCGCTCATTCCCCAGAAGCTCCTCGGCACGCTCCATATTTGCCACGATCATATACATGGTGTGGTCCATATCTTCCTTAAAATCAAGGCTGTAGTTATTGGCCTGGGTGATATTGTCCGCGATGACATCGTACCGGCTGGAAAAACGGTCGACCAAAAACAGCAGGTAGACGATCATCACCGTCAGCGGCACAAGGCACACGGCCACCAGCATGTACAGCCGCTTCTGCAGGGGCGAGCCTTTTTTCCTCCTCATCCGCCCACCCCATTCCTGAATTCCCTGGGCGTACATTCCTGGGTCTTCTTGAACAGATAGCTGAAATAATGGGCGTCTTTATACCCCACCGCGTAAGCGATCTGTGCCGATCTCATGGAGGTGGTGCGCAGCAGTTCCCTGGCCCGTTCCATGCGGACAGAGGTCAGGTATTCCACGAAGGTCTGGCCCATCTCCTGGCTGAAGATGCTGCTGAAATGGTTGGCGCTCAGGTTCACACTGGCCGCCACCGTATTCAAGGAAATGTCCTCGTCCACAAAATGCTGCTCGATATAGCTTTTGGCCTCCGCCAGCAGGGAATGGTATTTCTTCTGAGAGACAGCCTCCCGAAGGTCGATGGTGGCTTCCAGGACTTTCTGCAGGTATTCCCGGCTCCTTTCTTCCGTGGAAAGATCCGTGACCATTTCCTGGATATCCCCGCAGCGCTCCACCAGCTCCCCGGCCGCATACCCCAGCTCTTCCAGCAACGCCACCGCGGCGAAATACATATCCATCATCACGTACTGCCGGAACAGGAACGACTGCATATTGCGCTCCCCGAAGTTCTGGAAATACTCGTCCAGAAAATGTCCGATCTCGCTTTTTAACCCGGTCTTGAGGAAGCGTTCCACGATGCGCCTGTCCAGCTTCCCCACCTCCAGCGGACCGATCTGCGGCTCCTCCTTCATACCTGGCCGGACCGACAATTCGCCGCTGGTGATGATCTGATCCCTCTTCTTGATGTACCGGTAAGCGAAGGCGTGGCTGGCGGCCCCGAAGCACTCGTCCAGCCGGCTCAGCCTGTCCACGGCCTTCCCCATGCCACCGAAATATCCCACGTCCGGGTGCTCCGCAAAGAGTTCTTTGATCGCAGTGATCAGCTGTTCCTGTAAAGCCTCGATCCCCACATCCTCCGTCCCCTTCAGGATAAAACCCCATCCCTCGATCCCCAGCTCCACCATCAGGATATCCGGCATATGGTCTGCGGTCTTTTCCATGGCCTGGGTGACCACATTCTGGATCTGCGGGTCCCCTTTTGCCCCCTCCTTGTCAAAGATCTGAAACAGGAGGATATTGTAGCTGTCCGCGCTCATATCCATCCCGATCCGGCGCCCCTCTTTCAGGAGCACGGATGCCGGTTCTTTTCCCAGCACCAGCCTGCGGAAAAATTTCTGGCGGGCGATCTGGAGGTTTTCCTGGTGTTCCTGCTCGTAGATCTTCTGAAACTCCCGTTCCTTTAGGATCGTCTCCCCCACCTTTTTCACCGCCTCCAGAAGCTTCGCCCCGGCGATGGGCTTGAGCAGATAATCCGTGATCCCGATGTCGATCCCCTCCCGGGCATACTCAAATTCGTCATAGCCGCTCAAGATCATGATCTTCACATCCGGCATCTCCTGTTTCACCAGACGGCTCAGTTCCAGCCCGTCCATGAACGGCATCTTGATATCCGTGATCAGGATATCCGGCTTCGTCTTCTGGATCAGCGGATACGCCAGCTCCCCGTCGCTGGCCTCCCCCACGAACTCAAAACCCTCCCTCTCCCAGTCGATGTTGTAGCGGATGCCCTCCCTTATGATGACCTCATCCTCCACTAAAAATACTTTTATCATGATCTTCATCTTCCTTTCATCGATCTAATAGATGATCATCGCATCCCCAAAAGAAAAGAACCGATACCTCTCCCGCACAGCCTCCTCGTACGCCGCCAGCACATGCTCCCGCCCGGCCAGCGCCGACACCAGCATCAAGAGCGTCGACTCCGGCAGATGGAAATTCGTGATCAGTGCGTCGATACACTTAAACCGATACCCCGGATAGATGAAGATATCCGTCCACCCGCTGCCGGCAGAAAGCACCCCGGCCGCGTCCGTCGCCGACTCCAGCGTCCGACAGCTCGTGGTCCCCACGGAGATGACGCGGCCGCCTGCCCGTTTCGTCTCGTTGACCAGATCCGCCTGATCCTCCCCGATCACATAATATTCCGCGTGCATATGGTGTTCGTCCACGTTTTCCACCTTGACCGGCCGGAAGGTGCCCAGGCCCACATGGAGTGTGACATGGGCCGTCGCGACACCCATCGCCCGGATCTCATCCAGTAGATCTTCCGTAAAATGCAGGCCCGCCGTGGGGGCAGCCGCCGAACCTTCGTGTTTGGCATAGACGGTCTGGTAGCGGCCTTTTTCCTTTAGCTCATGGGTGATATAGGGCGGCAGGGGCATCTCGCCCAGCCTATCCAGGACCTCCTCGAACACGCCTTCATAGGTAAAATGGACCAGCCGGTTCCCGTCCTCCACGATGTCCAGGACCTCGCCTGTTAGCATCCCATCCATCCCGTCCATCCCATTTCCGAAGACGAGGCGGCAGCCCGGCCTGATCTTGCGCCCCGGCCGCACGAGAGTCTCCCAGACGTCCCCCTCCCTGCGTTTTAATAGAAGGAGTTCCGCCGCCGCGCCCGTATCCGCCTTCCTGCCATGCAGCCGGGCCGGTATCACTTTCGTGTCATTTAAGACGAGGCAGTCCCCCGGCCGCAGATAGTCCAGAAGATCCGTAAAATGCCTGTGCTCCACATGCCCGTTCTCCTTCCCCAGGCACATCAGCCGGGAAGCGCTCCTGTCTTCCAGAGGATCCTGCGCGATCAGCTCCTGGGGAAGGTCATAATAAAAATCACTGGTCTTCATGATCTTGTCCTCCTTAAATCTCCATCTATGAGAATATCTGTATGCCTCTTGATACACAGACTTGTCAATTTATCCAGTATAGCATTTCCTTCCCATTGATTCAATGACAAGATCCATGGATCAAAAAGGATCAGGGTAAAATTCTACGGAAAATATCCCTAATAGTCCAGAGATTTTTTTTCCGTATCGTATTATCATATTTTACACAAAGGAGGTGCTCTCGAAAATGATCATAGTCGGAGAGAAGATCAATGGCTCGATCCCTTCCGTGGCCGAAGCCATTAAAAACCGTGATTCCGAGTTCATCAAAGAACGCGCAAAGATCCAGGCTGAGTCTGGTGCGACTTTTATCGACTGCTGCGCTTCTGTTGACGAGGAGATCGAAGTTGAGACATTAAAATGGATGATCGACTGCATCCAGGAAGTCACTGACCTGCCTATTGCCGTGGACAGTCCCAGTGCAGATGTAGTCTTAGGGGCTTATAAATATTGCAATAAGCCAGGCATCATCAATTCCATTTCCATGGAAGGCGATAAAGCGGAGAAAGTCTTCAAGGAAGTGGCAGACAGCGATTGGCAGATCATCTGCCTCTTGAGCGACGACTCAGGTATCCCCAAGACAGCCCAGGACAGGCTCAATGTATTTGACCAGATCATGGAACTGGCAAAAAAATACAACATCGCCCCCAGCAGGCTCTATGTGGATCCGCTCGTTGAGATGCTCTGTACATCAGAAGACGGTATGAGCGTAAATGTCGAGGTCATCAAGACCATCCGGGAACAGTATCCGGACATCCACATCATCGCAGCTGTCAGCAACATATCCTTCAACCTGCCAGTCCGTAAGATGGTAAACTTAGGATACACCGTCCTGGCGATGAACGTCGGCTTAGACAGCGCGATCTTAGACCCGACAAACCGTGACATGATCGGTCTGATCTACGCGACAGAAGCTCTGCTCGGATTGGATGATTACTGCATGGAATATATCGGTGCTTACCGTGAAGGACTCTTTGGCCCGGTACAAAAATAAATAAACATTGAGATCACTTAAAATCTAATATAAAGTATAGGAGGATTTATATTATGTCCAAAGTTGATGAGATCCGTGAATTAGTGAAAAAAGGTAAAGGTAAACTGATCGCAGCTGCAGTAAAAGAAGCGATCGACGCTGGCGCTGACGCTAACGAACTGCTGAACGTAGGCATGATCGGTGCGATGGATGAAGTAGGCGCACAGTTCTCAGAAGGCAAGATCTTCGTTCCCGAGATGCTCGTTGCCGCAAAAGCTATGAAAAAAGGTGTTGAGGCTCTGCAGCCATACCTGTCCGCTGATGGAAGCTCTGGATTAGGCAAGCTGATCATCGGTACAGTCGCTGGCGACCTTCATGACATCGGCAAGAACCTCGTTGCCATGATGATGGAGAGCGGCGGTTTCGAAGTGATCGACCTGGGCGTTGACGTTTCCCCAGAGAAATTCATCGAAGCAGTCAAGAACAACCCAGATACAAAGATCGTTTGCTGCTCAGCTCTTCTGACCACGACGATGCCGGCGATCAAATCTACGATCGACGCATTCAAAGAAGCTGGTATCCGCGATCAGGTCAAGATCATGATCGGTGGTGCACCTGTAACACAGAAATACTGTGAAGAAGTTGGCGCTGACGCTTACACCGCTGACGCTGCTGCTGCTGCACAGAAGGCAAAAGAATTGGCTGCATAAGATATACATAGACGCATAGATGATAGCGGTCAGTATTGATTTGTTTCCTTAATGAGTTGTACCCTTGATTTATAAATATATATGGGAGCTGTCGGATGGATCGTCCGGACAGCTCCTATCTTTTTCATTTATTTCCATCTTCCTCCATGACATTCCTTTTTTAGATGACAAAATCTTCTCATTGCCCCTCCACATCGACATATTTTTCTCT
>CAJTYN010000191.1 GCA_910584115.1 uncultured Lachnospiraceae bacterium | reverse complement strand
CCAAAGACCTGAGCGGTCGTGGATCGCACAAAATGTTCGTAAGATTTAATCCATTCACAGAATCTGAAAGGTTTTCAAACACCCTCTAGACCTTTTCGAGAGATTCCAGATCAAACAACGCATTCTCATAGTCTTTAACGTAATACCGGATATTTTTGCGGCCTTTTTGGATGATCGTGTGTCCCTCTGCCTCCAGCTTCTCCCGCTGGGCTTCGATCCCGCCGGGATATTTAGGATTCAGTTCACCATCTGCCTTCAATGTCCGCCAATAAGGCGTCTCATCCTCCGTGCGCTGGGCGCTCGCCCAGGCTGCGATGGACACGAAGATCCCCGCCGTGATCGGGTCGGTGAAATGTGCGCCGCCGGATCTGGCGAAGGCATCCCGTATCTTACCCACGGTGGTCAGCCTGCCTGGGGGGATCTGTCTCATCACCCGGTCGTAGTCGATCGGCGGCGCAAGATACATCGTGTCTCCGCCGTATCGTGCGATGCTCTTCGGATCCGTGATCTTCTGGGATCTGGGCATGTTCTTGCTGTCATGCAGCATAGCGTTAAAATCTTTCTTATCTTCGTTGGCCATGTCGGTCACCTCCTGTGATCTATCTGGATCAAGGATACATCGTTTTTCCGCCCGATGCAATGAGGCGGTCGGTTCTTATTAAAAAAAACTTGTCAACCCGTCCCATCTGTAGTATAATCCCATTTGTTATGATAAATATGAGATGGTCCTCTTTTACAGGGAACGGCCTGTATTAAGAACATCCACAATGAAAAAGGAGAGAAGAGCAGATGAACGACATCATCAGGAAGATTGAAGCCACACAGTTGAAGGAACAGCCGCCGGAATTTCGCGTAGGGGATACCGTGCGGGTGTATGCGAAGATCAAAGAGGGGACCCGCGAGAGGATCCAGGTGTTCGAGGGCACTGTATTGAAGAGGCAGAACGGCGGCTGCAGGGAGACTTTCACAGTCAGGAAATCTTCCGGCGGGATCGGAGTGGAAAAGACCTGGCCCCTTCACTCACCGAACGTGGAGAAAGTCGAAGTCGTCAGATACGGTAAGGTAAGAAGGGCAAAACTCAATTACTTGAGAGGCCGTGTGGGCAAACGTGCGAAGGTAAAAGAGCGTATAGTAAGGTAGTGTATCTTGAGGGGCTGTAGGTGCAGCCCCTTGTATTTCTATATACTGAATATACGGGAATATCTTCCCAGAGGGCAGGAAATGGCAGGGAACGAGGGAAATTTTGCAAAAGGGATCCTGATATGGGTCTTTCAGATCGCGGTGGTGCTGGCCTGTGCGGTGGTGGCGGCCATCTTTTTTTTCCAGTCGGTGACCATGCAGGAAGGATCCATGGAGCCTACGCTGGCGTCGGGGGAACGTTTTTTCATCAACCGGATGGCGTACAAGCTGGCCAGTCCCGCGCGGGGGGACATCATCGCCTTTAAGACCAGTCCAAAAGCGGATGCGCGCCTGCACATCAAGCGCGTGATCGGGCTGCCGGGGGAAACGATACAGATCAAGGACGGGCAGATCCTCATAAACGGGGAGACTTACAAAGAAGGCAGGGATCTCCCGGTGATCAGCAATCCGGGGCTGGCGGAAGAAGAGATCCTCCTGCAGGCCGGCGAATATTTCGTGCTGGGGGATAACCGCAACAACAGCGACGACAGCCGGTACGGGGATGTGGGAAACGTCCAGAAAAAATACATCGAAGGCGAGCTGTGGTTCGTGGCGGGGCCGCTCAAGAAGATCGGATTTCTGAAAGACGATCAGTAGAAAGGCAGGTATCTTATGGATCTACAGTGGTATCCGGGGCATATGACGAAGGCCCGGCGGATGATGCAGGAAAATATGAAGCTGATCGATCTGATCGTCGAGCTGGTGGACGCGCGCGCTCCCTTGAGCAGCCGGAATCCGGATATCGACCAGATGGGGCGGCAGAAAAGCCGATTGATCTTGCTCAACAAGGCGGATCTGGCGGACGAGAGGAAGAACTTAAGCTGGAGCGCGCATTTTCAGGAAAAAGGTTTCTATACGGTCATGGCGGACGCCAGGAGCCGGGCGGGTTTAAAAGTCATCCACAGCATGATCCGGGAAGCCTGCCAGGAAAAGCTAAAGCGAGATGAGCGCCGGGGGATCAAGAACAGGCCCATACGCGCCATGGTGGTGGGGATCCCCAACGTGGGGAAATCCACGTTCATCAATACATTTGCCGGAAAAGCCTGCACACGGACCGGGAACCGTCCGGGCGTGACAAAGGGCAAACAGTGGATCCGGCTGGACAAGAATGTGGAACTTTTGGACACACCGGGGATCCTGTGGCCGAAATTCGATGACCCCCAGGTGGGGGAGCGGCTAGCGATGATCGGATCAGTAAAAGACGAGATCGTCAATATCGACGAGCTGTCACTCAGACTGCTGGCATATCTGAAGGAAGCCTATCCGGGGACCTTGCGGGAGCGTTATGGCCTGGACGAGGATCAGGCGCCGGACCGGCTCCTGGCCGATCTGGCCCGGGAGCGCAATTGTCTGAAAAAAGGCGGCGAACTGGATCACAGCAAAGCGGCCAGGCTCCTATTGGATGAGTTCCGGGGCGGAAGACTGGGGCGCATCACTTTAGAATGAGTTCTATATCCCCATCCCTGCGCATAGGGATATAGATGATCTTAAAGATACAGGCGGTAAGCTCCTTTATGCAGATCCATGTAGTGGCAGAGGGAGAAACGGTGGATACGATCGCGCAGGCATACGGTATCCCCGCAGAGATACTGATCTTAGATAACCAATTAGTCTATCCTTATAAACTGGCCGTCGGCCAGGCACTCTATATCCCGGGTCCCGGCGCGCAGCAGGAACAGGCTGGACGCATCCTGGCCCAGGTCTCCGGCTACGCATATCCCTATATCAGTCCCTGGGTGCTGGGGCAGACGCTCCCCTTCCTGACGGAACTCCCCATCTTTTCATATGGATTTACAGAAAACGGCGCGCTGGTCCCGCCCCAGGCGGCGGAGGACTGGATGATCGAGATGTGCCGCCTCCAGTCGGTGGTCCCGTTCCTGACGCTGACGCCCCTGGACGGACAGGGCCAGTTCAACAATGCGCTGATCACCGCGGTGGTGTGGGACACGGCAGCCGGGGAGCGGCTGATCCTCGGTCTGATCGAAACTATGCAGGAAAAAGGCTACGGCGGCGTGGACATCGATTTTGAGTACATACGCAGGGAAGACAGGGACGCGTTCACGGGCTTCATCCGGCAGGCGGCACAGGCCATCCACGAGGCGGGCCTGAAACTGAGCATCGCCCTGGCTCCAAAGACCTCCGCGGACCAGCCGGGCCTGCTCTACGAGGGAAAAGACTACCCCGCGCTGGGGGCACTGGCGGACAGCGTGCTGCTGATGACCTACGAATGGGGCTACAAATACGGGCCGAATATGGCGGTGGCGCCCATCAACAAGGTAGAGCAGGTCGTCCGCTACGCGGTCACGGAGATCCCCGCGGAAAAGATCCGCTTAGGCATCCCCAATTACGGCTACGATTGGCCGCTGCCCTACGTCCCGAATGTGACAGTAGCCAACACCATCGGGAACGTGGAGGCCGTGCAGATCGCGATCGTCCATTACGCGCGCATCCAGTACGACGAGACGGCCCAGTCCCCCTGGTTCCGTTATTGGCAGGACGGTGTAGAGCACGAAGTCTGGTTCGAGGATATGCGCAGCCTGGCGGCAAAGTTCCGTCTGGTGGAGGAATACGGCCTGCAGGGGATGGGCTACTGGCAGATCATGCGCTGGTGGCGGGCGAACTGGCTGGCGCTGGAAGACACGTTTATGATCCAGAAGGAGTAGTCCTAAAAATGAAGACCATACGCGAGATACGAGAAGAGTTCGCCGACGCGGCCGAGGGCGGCTATGCGGCCCTCTATGAAAAATACCGGGACGACGGACGCAAAGGCGTGGCGGACATCCTGAAAAAATACCGGCGGATCCAGGAAAGATCCAGACAGGAGAGGGAGCGGATCTGGCAGATGCAGGAATACGAGCGGAAATACGCCCATGTGGGCGCACTCTGCGGAGTCGATGAGGCGGGCCGGGGGCCTCTGGCAGGTCCGGTGGTGGCGGGAGCCGTGATCCTGCCACCCGACTGTCAGATCCTATATCTGGACGATTCGAAAAAACTCTCGCCAAAAAAGAGAGAGGAACTCTACCCTGAGATCTTGGAAAAAGCTGTGGCCGTAGCCGTAGGCTCTGCCAGTCCTGCCAGGATCGATGAGATCAACATCCTGCAGGCCACCTACGAGGCGATGAGAGAAGCGATATCAAAGCTCTCCGCAGAGCCGCAGCTCCTCCTAAATGACGCCGTCACGATCCCCGGCCTTCTCATCCCTCAGGTGCCGCTGATCCACGGGGATTCCAGGAGCCTCTCCATCGCGGCGGCCAGCGTCGTGGCGAAAGTGACCAGGGACGCTCTGATGGTCCGGTACGACGAAGAGATGCCCCAGTACGGTTTCGCCTCCCATAAAGGTTATGGGAGTGCGGCCCATCTGGAGGCATTGCGCAAGTATGGTCCCAGCCCCATACACAGAAGGAGCTTCCTCAAAAATCTTGACGGCATCCCGGAGGCGGGGATTCATGGATAAACGGAAACTGGGGAGCCAGTACGAAGAACAGGCGGCGGATTTCCTGAGGCAGCAGGGGTATCGGATCGCCGAGCGGAACTACCGGGACCGGGCAGGCGAGATCGACATCATCGGATGGGATGGCGGCTGCCTGGCCTTCATAGAAGTGAAATACCGCAGGGATGCGGCAAAGGGCAGTTCCCTGGAGGCGGTGGGCCGCCAAAAACAGCGGCGGATCAGCCGGGCGGCGCTCTCCTACCGGATGAAGAAAAAGATCCCCGAGGAGACGCCCTGCCGGTTTGACGTGGTGGGCATCGACAGAGACGAGATCACACTGGTGAAAAACGCATTTGACTTTAGTTACGGGAGGGCCTGGTAGGACACACAGGAGCATCGCGAGAAATGGTCCTTACTGTACCATGACAATATGATATGCTTACCCAGGCAGTCAGTAGAGCGGCTGCGGTTCCCTGCTCTGGTCTTGAGAGGAGGGGATGCTCATGAGTACATATGAGGAATTTATGATTATTCTGACTACTGTCAATGCAATCATCGCAATTCTGAATTATATACATAAAAAATAGCCGCCCTGCTCCTGACAAAGTAGACGGCTATCTTTTAGTTTAATATTTTGCCAGAGCGGGGAGCCTTACCCTCCCTTACTGGCTGTCTTGTTAAGCATATTATACGTCAT
>CAJTYN010000190.1 GCA_910584115.1 uncultured Lachnospiraceae bacterium | reverse complement strand
TGACATATATCAAGGATAGCACATGAGAATGGGAAAAACAATCGGAAGATCCAAATGGAGGTGGATAAAATGGCTAAGAATGAGAGATTCGAGAAAGTCTATACACAAGGGACGATAAGCAGGGCTATGGAGATCTGGGTGGATAGAGAAACAGGCGTGAATTATCTGTTTCATGCATGGGGATCTGCGGGAGGGATGACACCCTTATTGGGCAGGGATGGAAGACCGGTCGTTTCTCCGATCGTGGATAGATGACTCCCTGCTTGCTGATGGACCGGGCAGGGCGGAAGATCAGAGGCTCGCTGTCTGCAGCGAACGGCACATGAAAACAGGAGGTCTTGAGAAAAAGCCTCCTGTTTTCTATTTTTATGCACTTTTATCTTTCAAGAACAGGTTGGGGAGCAAAGTCCCCAGCACGGTGGCGGTGATGGCTGGGATCACGCCGCCGCCGAATACGGCGTGGAGCTTCGGCGCCATCTCAAAGGCGATGGCAGAGACGATCCCCAACGTCACCCCGATCCGGGCGGCGCGGATGCTGAGCCGTGAGTGAAATTCTTCGGATCTGTGGTCGCGGCAGATCACGCCCATCACGAACAGAGGGATCAGCACACCGCCGCATACGGTGTAGCCGTAGGTGCCCAGCGCGTAGATGAACGGCGCGTACAGCCCGGAGACGATCGCGATGAGTCCGGCGGCCAGTGTGGCCAGCTTGGCGTAGCGGAGGCTGGTGGCGCTGTCCAGTTTAGCGTCGGGGTCTATGATATCGGAGACGACATTTGCCGCCGCGCAGTTCAGATGAGTGTCCGCGCAGGACATGCAGGCGGCCAGCACGCTCTCCGCCAGGATGATCCCGCAGACGGGCGGCATTTTATGCAGGATCACCCAGACCAGCGCCTGGTCGCCCGCGTTGGTGAACATGAGGGATGCGATCCCGATGGTGATCATGATGAAGACCAGGATGATGTTCATGAAGAAGGTCACGCCGTAGGAGCGTTTTGCCGTCTGCACGTCTTTTGCGGCGAAGGCGCGGTTCCAGAAGATCGGGTTGGAGACCGCGCCCACCAGGCCGGTGAGGAAGCCTGTCAGGATGACCGGCGGCTCCTCCACGAACAAGTCCCATTTTCCGGGATCGATCTGCATGATCTGGTCTTTCAGGTATCCCGGGTCAAAATGGAATAGCCGCAGGCCGAAGAAGATCACCACAGCCGAGAAGATCATCTGGACGGTCCCGTGGAGGGCGTCCGCGTAGATCACGGCTGTCAGGCCGCCGCTCACAGTATAGAAGATAAAGACCGCCCCGCAGACGATCACCGCGACCCGGTAGTCGATCCCGAAGACCTGTTCCAGCACATAGGAGACGCCCATGATCTGTGCGCCGGGCCAGACCACGTTGGGCATCAGCGCCGCCACGCCGCCCAGACGGCGGATGTAATGATCCCCGCCGAAAAGGTGGCCGGAGACGAAATGCGGCATGGAGAGATATCTGAAACGGGCCAGGTACGGGGCCAGGATATAGCCCATGATGATCCCGCCCAGGAGTCCCTCGCCCAGCCAGAGCCAGTAGGCGCTGATCCCTTCCAGCGCGCCCCGCCCGGCCTGGCCGATGAAATTGCCGGCGCCGCTGAAGCTGGCCCAGGCGGTGAGGAAGAGCAGGAAGGTCCCGGTCTTTTTTCCTCCGATGAAATAGTCCTCCGCGTCTTTTGCCGTTCCTTTTGTCTTTAACCCGATCAGTGTGCAGACCAGAAGGTCCGCCACGATCAAGGCGCCTGCCAAGAAGATATGTACAGGGCTCATACACAGCTACCTCGTTTCCCGGAGCTTCTTAGAGTAGCGTACGGTGATGAATGCCACGATGATCCCCAAGACGCCGCAGCCGATCACCCAATACCAGATCAGGTCATAGCCGTGGTTGCCGTATCTATCCAGCCAGATGCCCGCCAGTTTCGCGAAGTACACGTCGGGCAGGTAGCAGATCAGCGAGATCACGCCCGTGGCCACGCCGGTCAGGGAGAGGGGGATGCCCACTTCGCCCAGTGTTGCGAAATAGATCCCGCGCATGCCCGTGTAGACGATCGCAAATATGAATGTGAAGGCGACACAGACAGCCGCCGCGCCTTTTGTGAAGATCACGGCCGCGGTCAGTACGGTGGCGATCGCCAGATAATAGCCCAGGGTCTTTACCTTGGATCCGATCCTGTCCGCGATGAATCCGATCGCCAGCGTGGCCAGTCCGGCGATGATGTAATTGCGGATCACGGCAAAGGTGCTGGCCTGTGTCTGGGAGATTCCCAGGACGTTGACCGTGTAAGAGCCCAGGTATCCATTCGCTGCGGACGTAAAGGAGAAGCAGAAGAAGATCAAAAGGGACAAGAGCCATGTCCCGGGCATCTTCAGCACTTTGAGCACAGAGGCGGCGGAGAGATCCTCCTGTGCGGGGGCGGCTTCTCCTGCGGAGGCCAGTTCCGCGTCCTCGGCGCCGATGATCTTGTTGGGGATCAGGAAGAATACGGCCACGGCCAGGATCATGAATAAGATTCCGTTGAAGAAGAGCATATTCCGCCACTGTGCGCCCAGGACTTCCAGATCCGTGGTGCTGCCGGGCATGACGGCGCGGTTTAAGAGGGCCACGCCCAGGAAACCTAAGAGCATCCCCACGATCGCGCGCACGAATTCGGAACTGGAGAACATGGATCCCTGTTCGGACGCCGTGCCCATCTTCCGGACGGTCTTCAGGTAAGCATTCCAGATGAAGAAGCTGGTCCCGATCCCGTACAGGGCGTGGATGATGATGATCGACATCCGTCCCGGGACCACGCCGAACCAGAAGGAACAGGCCCCCATCATGACGGCGCCGATGATCAGCAGCCATTTTTCACCGAATCTGTCCACCAGGATCCCGCCGATCGGATAGCCGACCGTGCAGATCAGGCCGAACCAGAAACTGAAATCGCCGATAAATTCATTGACATTGTCCGCGGCTGCGACGGGTTTATATTCAGAAAACAACAGGACCATCTGATCGTAATAGCTGTAACGCAAAAACGGCACGTATACCATGACGCCGGCCAGGATAGAGACCATGATCAGTACGAGCCATCGCTTCTTGCCTGTGACTACCATAAAAAACCTCCTTTGTTTTGCTAACATGTTTACTTTTTGAGGGAAAAGCCAGCTAATGTGTCCGCTGGCCTGCGATCAGATCAAATGATCGTTTCCCTCCTTTACGTAGGATTTCGTGTATAGACTTTCTCAAGATTCTTGAGGAGCAGCCGGTTGCATTCCTGCTCTCCGCGCCTGCGCTCGTCGGCGTCGCGTTCCATGTACATCTCCAGCATCCCTTTTACGATCAGGGTGTTGGTGATACTGAAATACACGGCGTCGTCGTAGGAGAGCATGTTGTGGTTCACGGCGCGTTTCAGCATCAGAAGATCGCGCTCCTGGATGTTCTCTGTGAACAGCAGGATATAGAAATGCGCCGGATGCCGCTCAGACCCGAGCACCGGGAAGAGTCCAAAATACTCTTCCAGTGCGTCTGAAAACCGGTCGTTATAAGATCCCCATAAGAGACGGTAGTACAGATCCGGTCTCTCAAATGCATATCTGTTGAATAACTCCCATCCTTTGATGTAAAATTCCATCCTGTTCTCTTCTGAATCCATCAACCGGCCATATTCGGTCATATATTCAGTAAAAAAACGTATGGATCCGAGGATGATTAGATATTCCAGACTCTCAAAGTGCCGGTACAGGGCCGCGGGGGAACAGCCGGTGTCCTTTGCCAGTTCCCGCACGGTGATCTTGGATGCGTCCTGTACCTTTAATTTGTTATACATCGACATGATCAAACGTCGTTTTGTCTCGATCCCTTTTTCATAGACAGCCATATATCTGTATCCATCCGATGCCCGCAGTTTTGTAGACACATTAACCTGAGAACAAATATTAACATGGAGCGAAACTGTCCGTCAAGGGAATGGATCGCGCACTTAAAGGGAAATATGCGCGCCGGATCTCTCCAGGATGGCCTTCACCTGAGCGAGTCCCGCCTCGTCCGGTGCGGGCGCCTCTTCTTCGTAGACGTCCAGCAGCCGCTGCATCTCCGCGTCCACGCCGGCCATGAGATAGTCCGGGTCTGAGGCATTGCGCGGGCCCACATGCGGAGAATACAGGTCGCCGAAATTTTCCAGCGTGTAGTCTGCGGTGATGAAGCTGCCGTCGTGGCCGATCTCTTTGATCTCCTCTAAGTTCAGAGTCTCTTCATTGACCTCGATGGGCGTAAAGGAGGCTTTCACCTGGCGGATGATCTCGAAGTCGATGATCATCTTTTCAAAGGATGTGGCGTTCACGCTGTCCATGACGCCGCCGGCTTCCATGATCAGGTTGATCCCGTGGCGGTAGGCGCTTGAGAAGGTCAGCATGGATTCGTAACCGGCCTGGCAGTTGATCACCGGCGCGTCGGTCTGGCAGCCGCCGCCTCTGGAGGGCAGTCCGTAAAATCTGGCCAGGTCCCTGCCGAAGCCCTGCATGAGCGTTCCTTCGGGCGCCGCGCAGGCGAACGCGATCCCACCGCACATGTCCGCGGCCGTGGACTGTACGCCGAAGACCACAGGCGTTCCCGGGCGGATCATCTGGGCCAGCACGATCCCGGCCAGGCTCTCGGCAGCACCGCTGGCCAGTGTCCCGGCCATGGAGATGGACCCTGTGGCGCCCAGCATCGCGGCGGGGCAGAGGATCGCCGCCTGTCCGTATTCGGCCAGGGTCATCAGGCAGTCCAGCATCCGCTCATCCAGGGACAGGGGAGAGACGGTGTTGATCAGCGCGATCATCCGCGGTTTCTCGATCAGTGCGTCCTTGCCGCCGAAGAGAGAACAGGACGCTTCCATGATCAGCTCCATTTCTTCTTTCATGCCCGTGGGGAGCATGATCGCTTTGTCAGAATAGCGCAGCGCGGCGTAAAACATGTTGAGCGCGGCGCTGTCCTCCGGCACGTCGCTGGGCTGGATCATAATCCCGCCGTTGATCGTGTAGCTGTCCTCCGCATGGATGAGTTTCAGGCACTTTACATAATCCTCCATGGTCCCGCTGCGGCGGTTCCCGTCCCGGTCGTCGATGAACGCGCATCCATACGTAGGCGCCGGATTGATGTGATCCCCGCCGATCACGGTGTCGTATTTCGGGTTGCGGGCGTAGAGCGTAAAAGACTCAGGGGCTTTCCGGACCCACTCCATGACCTGATCCTCTGTAAAATACGCGATGTTGTCCTCCACGCGGATGCCGTTGTCCTTGAAGATCTGGATTGCCCGTTCGTTGTGGATCCGTACACCCACGTCCTGCATGATCTCCATAG
>CAJTYN010000189.1 GCA_910584115.1 uncultured Lachnospiraceae bacterium | reverse complement strand
TCCGGCCGTCTTCTCGATCGTCTCCTCCATGGAGTCCTCGTGGGGACGGCTCACCAGCTCCCAATAGGCTTCCGCCCGGATATGCTCCCGCCCGCAGATCAGGCAGTGCCCGGGAAGGACTTCCCGGATGTCTCTGAACACACCTTTTCCATAAGATTTTGCCGGACCCAGGGCAAAGATCTCGCACAGTCCCTCCTGATCCAGGATCGGCCGGACACCCGGATAGGCGAACAGCCCTTTGATCTCCGAGGCGAAGATGACCGTTTCATCCTGGAGCGTATAGAACAGAGGCTTTACCCCCAGACGGTCGCGGAAGAGCAAAAGCTCGCCCGCAGCAACGTCCCACAGGGCGATCGCGAAGATCCCGTTGAGCTTCTCGATATACTTTCTGCCGTGCATCATGTATCCGGTCAGGATCACTTCCGTGTCGCTGGCTGTCTCGAACACAGCCCCTTCCCCCGCAAGCTCCGCCTTGAGCTCCTTCATGTTGTAGATCTCGCCGTTATAGCTGATGGCGCAGGTCCGCCCCTGCATCTTCCGCACCATGGGCTGCTGCCCGGTGACCAGATCGATGATCTCAAGGCGCACATGGGCCAGGCCGCAGGACCGATCCAGATAGATTCCCTCATCGTCCGGCCCCCGGCGTTTCTGCGCCCGGTTCATGTCTTCTAAGATCTTGCGCCACTTAGGCGCCTGCGTCATGTGATCCTCCTTTGGATCAAAAAAACCAGCAATCCCGCACATTGTCCATTCTCCTTGATCTTCTTAGATTATGATCGGCTGGTACTGTCTGCCCTCCAGAGCCGCCTCCAGAGCCGGGACGAGCAGTTCCGTATGGGCGATCATGGAATTGGGTTTTGTCTTGGGGTTATCCTGACCGAATGGGATGAAATAGATATTCTTGGCATTTAAGAGAAGCCCGATGTTCTTCATGTTCATGCCCAGGGCATCGTTGGTAGAAATGGAGATCAGCAGTGGTTTGTTATTCCTGAGATGTGCTTTTGCCGCCATCAGGACCGGCGTGTCTGTGATGCCGTTGGCCAGTTTAGCGATCGTGTTGCCCGTACAGGGAAAGATGACCAGGATATCCAGCAGGCTGCCCGGGCCGATCGGTTCCGCCTCGGGGATGGTCATCATCGGCTTGTGGCCCGTCAGGGCCTCCGCCCTTTCCACAAAATCCTTCGCCCGCCCGAAACGGCTGTCCAGTGTCCCGGACGCATCCGAGAAGATCGTCTGCACGATGGCGCCCTCCGCCACCAGCCGCTCAAGTTCCTTAAATGCCTTCTCATATGTGCAGAAAGAGCCTGTAAAAGCCACTCCTATATGCTTTCCTTTTAAAGTCATTTCTATCACTCCTCTGATCTTCTATCCAAAACTTTCTCGATGACTTCTTTTATTGCCCCGGCCGACGAGGAAGGCGCATACTTCCCCGGAAGACCCGGACATAAGACAGCGTCCCGCCCCGCTTCCTCTGCCGCCGCAAGATCCACACCGCCGGGGGCCGAGGCGATATCGATGATCGTGACCGAAGGCTTCATCTTCCCGAGTATCCCGGCATCCACCACCCGGGCGGGAATGGTGTTGAAGATAAAGTCGTAGTCCCCGGCGCTCTTTTCAAGAGTGCTCAAGTCTCCCGCCCCGTCAGCGACGAGAGCCGCCCGGGCACGCTCCGCATCCTGCTCCGAGAACACCTGCACCTGACAGAACATCCCTTTCAGATAGGACACCAGCGTACATCCGCATTTTCCATAGCCCAGGACCGCACAGCGGCTCTTGTGCAGGTTGATCGGACTCCTCTTGATGGCCTCACAGAGGGCGCCCTCCGCCGTCGCCAGCGTGTTGAAGAGGGCCAGCCCTGTATCCTCCATCAGGTCCACGACCCGCACGCCCCGCACGATGGCTTCCTCTTTAAATCCATCCGGCACACATCCGGCAAAGAATGTCTGGCTGGGCCTTAAATGAGCCAAAAGCTGCTCTATGGGTAAAGCCTGCGAAAGAGCAGACTGACAGATATTCCCGTTCTTACTCATGGGGATCGGGCATATGATAGAAGGGGCCAGATCACAGGCCTGGGAGAGCAGATCCGCCTGGTATCCGCACGCCGTCTCCTGACAGAGCGCATAATGGCAGACTTTTCTCCCGTCCCGCGCAAGCTCGCCCGCCAGATAGACCTGGCGCATATCCCCGCCGATGACTGCAAAGTCATATGCATAACATAAAGACTCCATGTAGAAAACTCCTTAAAAAGCAAGTTTATTTATGATATGCATAAAACAGGAGATGCGTGATCACGAAACTTCATAGTCCATACAGAGCCTGGTCTTCGTATAGGGCCGCACCCGGCCGTCCGCCACGCGCACATGCTCCGGATGGGTCGCATAGCCTTTTAAAGAAGCCTCGTCTGTAAATGAGGAAGCCAGCATCACATCCGCATTCGAGGATGTGAGTCCTTCCGTATATACATGGATATCCAAAAGCCCGGGGATCTTTCCCTGCAGGCCCTCCAGACCCTGTTTGATCTTGGCTTTCACCTCTGTTTTTTCTTCCTGTGTGAGCTCGTCTCTCAACTGCCATAAGATCACATGTTTTACCATCTCTCTCCTCCTATGCTCTTTTTTTCCTGAAATGATAGCATGATCATATCCAAAACGCAATATGCCGCGAACAAATGCCGTTCATATCTTGTGATCGATCCATTTTCTGGTATAATAGAAGTGAGATATCACACGACACGTCTTTTATCACAGATATTTTCAAAATATGGAAAGGATGGATCTATGAAAAAGAAATTCTTCACTCTCGCGCTGGCCGCATGGATGGCCGCCGTCTCCATCGCCCCTCCCGCCCCCGTGATCGTGCAGGCAGCGGACACAGGACTGACGGAACAGGCAGAAGATCTGACAGGACCGGAAGACGACCTGACACCCGGACAGACAGACGATCCCACAGACGACCCGATCCTCGGACAGACGGAGGATCCCACAGACCACCTGACACCTGCACAACAGACAGAACCGCAGGAAGGACTGCCCGATACGGGTCCGGAAGATCCGGACAGGGAACATACAGACGACCTGCTCACGGAACCGACGAGCGTATCCGCTGACAGCGATCCAAAAGAACAGACTGCCGGCGAACCTCAAGCCCTGGAGGACTCTGCGTACATCGGACAGGGCTGGACGATCTACTATACCGAAAAAGACGACGGCACACTGGAGATCCGCAGCGCATGGCCCATCTCCTCTCCTTCGGATCCCCTGATGATCCCGGAGGCGATCGACGGAAGACCCGTTACATCGATCCGGAGCTCCGCCTTTTCAGGCTCCTCCATGGAACGCGCTGAGCTGCCGGACAGCATCACCTCGATCGGAGAATATGCCTTCAAAAAATGCACCTCTCTGACCAGCGTCCGGCTCCCCGCTCATCTGACACAGATCGGACGATATATATTTTCTGAATGCGCCGCTCTGACCGGTATCAGCATCCCGGAGAGCGTGACTTCCATCGAAGAAAATGCATTTTACGCATGCGGCAGCCTGACCAGCATCGGATTACCGGAGGGCCTGACCTCGGTCGGCAGCTCGGCTTTCTACGGATGCAAGAGCCTCAGGGAACTGATCCTCCCGGACAGCCTGACCCACATCGGATGGCATGCCTTTGCCGACTGCTCGGACCTGAAGAAGATCGTCTTCCCGCGCACGATCGCCACCATCCCTCTGGGCGTATTCGCAGAATGTACGGGCCTGACCTCCATCACGATCCCGGATACGGTGACCACTCTGGAGGAAAACGCATTTGGCGGATGCTCCGGTCTGAAGAGCATCGCGTTCCCGTCGCGCCTGGCCGGTCAGATCGAGAGTGCTTTCGGCATTACTTACGAAACGGCGGCGGACGGCGGGCTGACCTTGAAAAACTCCCGTTACTGGGTCCTCCCGGCCACCATCAACGGAAAAAAGATCACCCGCATCGGCGACCGTGCCTTTTTGAATAGAGGGATCGAGAGCGCGGTGGTCCCGGAAGGAGTCACCGCGATCGGCGCGCAGGCTTTTCAGAACTGCTTTTCCTTAAAGGAAATCCAACTGCCCGGCACCCTGAAAACACTGGGGGAACGCGCTTTTAAGGACTGCCAGGCGCTGACCGCCGTCTCCGTCCCGGAAGGCGTAAGCTCCATCGAGCCGCTCGCTTTCAACCGCTGCTTCTCCCTGGCCTCCGTCAGCCTTCCCAAGAGCGTGACCTCCATCAGAGAGAGCGCGTTTTACAGCTGCCGCGTCCTCAGGGACATCACGGTCCCGCAGAATGTGAAGACCATCGAAAAACATGCTTTCGGGGACTGCAGTGAACTGATCAGCATCACCCTCCCCGCGGTCCTGACCACGATCACAGACGATGCCTTCACGGACTGTCCGCGCTTAAAAGACGTCTATTTCCAGGGGAGCCGGACCCAGTGGCGCAAGATCAGTATCGGTTCCGGGAACACGGCTCTTACGAACGCCACGATCCATTACGCCGTATCCGACGCCAGCGGCGACACCTGCAGGGTCACGTTCGATACCGCGGGCATCGGCACAGTCATCCCCGCTCAGAACGTCCGGGAAGGCGGCCTGGCCACCCGCCCGACGACCGTCCCCGGCCGTACCGACTATACGTTCACCGGCTGGTATCAGGGAAACAAGCAATGGAACTTCAACTCCGATAAGATCACCCGGGACACGGTCCTGACTGCCCGGTGGACTGATGCGGAAGCCACCCATACCTCCCACGGCACCCTTTATGAGAGCAACTTTGACCGCCCGGGAGGCCGGAAGATCATCCCGGTGGGAGCCACGATCACCCTGGGGCACAGCAGCCTGTACGACGAGGTCGTCTTCCACCACGCTTCCTGGGCTTTCCCGGATCCGGCGATCCTGGACCGGGTAGAGAACAATAATGCGCAGTGTAAAGCCAGGGCTTATGCCGTCGGCACCACCAGCGTGACCACCACCACTAAATTTCAGGGCGTCCTTCCGGGAACCTCCGGACTGTTCCTGGACCAGGACGATGTAACGGTGGAATATTTCCGCGTCGCCGACTACATATCCTCCTTAAAGCTGCCCGCCAGCATGAACTTAAAGACCGGCCAGTCCGCACCCATCGGCATCACGACCGTCCCGGCGGGAAACTACTCCCGAGCCGTGAGCGGATTCACGCTGACCTCTTCGGATCCGAACATCGTGACCATAAGATCCGACAACATCGCGACAGGCGCAGGCAAAGGGACTGCGACCATCACAGCCACGGCTAAAAACAGGAGCGGCGCCGTCCTCAGAGCCACCTGCAGAGTCACCGTAGGCACGACAGCGGCGCCGACTAAGACTCCGACACCTGCCCCGTC
>CAJTYN010000188.1 GCA_910584115.1 uncultured Lachnospiraceae bacterium | reverse complement strand
AGCCGGAATACGTATTATAAGTATAAGAGGGAGATGTTCGAGCAGTTGGCGTGAAGGTGTGTTATAATCTCAATAGGAAACAGGCGCTTAAAGGGGAGGCTGCTGGAAAGCAAAAAGATATAACTTTAAAGGGGATGACCTGATATTGCCAGGCTATCCCCTTTTTCGTATTTCTGTATTTTATCAACATATCAATAGATCTCTGCGCCCTGGCGGTAAGCCCAGGGACGCAGATCTTGACTGTAGCTAAGCTACCGGTGCCGGAGTTGATGCCGCGGCCTTTTTCATGATCCTTTCTTCTACGAAGAGCGTAAAAAGCGGTACAATGAACAGGTCATTCCAGTAGTCGAGTTTCAGATACTCCTTCATAAAGTCGAGCACGATGTAGACTGCATCTTCAGAAGAGTATCCACTGTCCTTTGTCAGACTGCTCGAAAGACAGGCCCACTGATATGCGAGCAGGATGAAGATCCTCTCTGCGAATCCGACCGATCCCTCACGCTGTTCCAACTGTGCCCTTCTGGCTGCATCTGATGCATTGCGGCACTGATCCCCAAAGGATTTCATAGCGTCCATGAGCGCATATTCCAGACCTTTTGCAGGGAGGCCGGTTTCGATCAGCTTCTTTGCGCTGGGGAGCACAAACTGAGAGATAAAGCAGGTGAAAGAAAGATCAGGGAAAAAGATGCGGTAGTATTCCACCCAGAAAGCCGCGTATTCGATGAGGTAAGCGAGCAGCTCTTTATCTTTCTCCATTTTTGAGATGCCTGCCATGATCGTCTGCCGGATCTCCTTGCGTGACGGAGGCACATGAAAGAACTTTCTCAACCGTTCCTCTTGGGGAATATCAGCGTAGTTTTTAACGGAGCCATTTAATTTGGCAAAATCACCAAGAAGGTTGATCATAAGGGCTGATTTGCAGTCCTGGTTTTCGATAAGAGCGATCGCCTCGCTGTCTTCGGGTATCTTTGCCCCAATATAAGTAGAAATATTTGAATTTTTTGAAATATTCGGATAATTTGATTTATCCATATTTATCACTCCTTTATTATAACTTATGAATATATGGTATTATGAGCGTCAATATATATCAATAAGTATTTTACAAAAAATATTAGAATATGCATAAAAATATAAAAACCGAAATATCTGATAATTATAAGGAAGTTGGATTAAAAGGATATATCTTTCATCGTTCTTCAGATGATCTTCACATTGAAAGTCATTAAAATTTGTTAGATGACTTTCAGGCTGGGAGGCCTTGGCTTATTTTTGACATCCATCCCACAAGCTGGGAGAGCCTGCTTTACTTCTGTCCGCCGGGCTTTGGACTGGCCTTCGGTGGCTTAATGCCAGGGCAGCAACGCTGCCCTATACAAAGGGGAGTTCCAGAACTTCATCTATTCCCCCGTGGACCTTAAGTTTTTCGAAATAAGCCTTTTCTTGTTCTTCCAAAGTTTCCGGTTGAGGCTCCCAATACCGCCCAGAAGGTACACCACTATCCATAGTCACACCGTCCTTCTATTGATTAGTGTAGATCACATTTTGATAGTTGGCAATATATCATTAAAGAGCAGTGTGGAGGAAGATCGCGCATAAATAAAAGGAGTTCCTGTTTTTTAAAAAAAATTCATCGTATTGCATAAATTTATCTGTATTGTTTCGACTTAATATAGCGATATAACTAATAACATAGACCCTTTTACTGTGCAATCGTTTTTTATCCAGAGTGGGTCTGATTCCCCGACGCTCTGTATCGTAGACGGCCTATAATTACAAAAAAATCGTACCATATTTATAATATTGAAAATGATCGAAAAATACAGAGTGGGGGCGTTGAGTTACAAAGGTAAAAAATTGTTTGAACAGAGGGCATGGGCAGTTGTGATGGGATTAAGATATTCATTTTTCTGCCATGTGCGCTATTCCTGTTTTATGAAAAATATGCATGGCTCAGATCAATAAACTTCCCCGGCGCAAGCACTTAAATGTCACAAGGGCATTTGCCTCCTGATACGTAGGAGAGGGGTATCCGTCCCAACCTCACTGCGTCCGGTAATAGTCTGTACGATGCAGAGCATCAGGGAATCAAACCCTCCTTGAATTTAAGAACGTTTTTTCTGCCAAAACGTTTTATCGATAAAGATATTTCAGGTTTTTTGTGAAAAATATAAAAAAATTATTGACTTAATTAAATATATATATTAAAATAGTAATGTAACAAAAAACATTATTTAAAGGAGGCATTAATTATGTTTTGTTTCTTTTTTAACAAGAATGAATTTTATATTTTGAAAGGAGAAAAAAGATGAATCGTTGGTTTTCTTTAAAAATGAATCCATTAGATCTTGTGCTCGAGTTTATGAGTTGTCTTTTCCTACAGTTTACTGCCGATGCAATACCGAATGAGTATTTGTATGAGTTGTATTGCAAGTGGATGGAGATGAACGGTTTCACATCAAAGGATGCTGTACTTGGAAAAAGAAAATTTTTGAAGGCAATAAAGAAAAATATTGGATTTTTTCCAGAATGGCACATCCCTGATATCCAATTCAGGGTGCGGGAGTGTTACCTGGAGAAACCAGAAAAAACCCTGCGTTTGTTTTATTTGGAAGACTGGATGCAGGATCCACGTTCCGAAGATCCGAATGTTAAATTCAGGTTAAAATGGAAGCGGCCCTGTATGGACGGGATCTTGCGGACAAAATTTAAAGATCGTCCACTTGGCCATCCTCCAAAGGAGAAGAGAAATGAGGATGCTGAGACTGACCATGGCCATTCAGAAAGCCATTGACGACAAGAAAGATATCTATAAGAAATGCCCCCAGTCTGATGACTGAGGGCATTTGTTTAATGTGTGAGTCCGTTCAAGGCTTTTTGGTCTAAGAGATGTCTCTCCGCAGCGCTTCCATATTTGTAAGCATTGCTTGTGTGCAGGTCAGGGCGGAGGTCCCGGCCTGTAGGAACTGCCGTTTCGGCACGGTCTGTGATGTCTGGATAAGCTGTCAGGATTAAAAAGCCAGCTTCATTCTGCTCAGATCTGTCCCTTTCTAATATCAGAACGACGTCTTTTGTCTTCATCTCTCGGATCATAACATCGTTTCGTATTATGCCAGAACCGATGTAGTGGTTGTTTATTGAGCGGAATTCCAAGAAGTCTTCTTTTTCTTCGCATAACCACCACGCAACTTTGGAGACACTGTCCCAAAAGGCATCCCGTATGATCCTGTCATAGAGCCCATCATAGCCCCCATCGAAGGAGGAAGATGCGTCTATACCATCTGGGATCGCATAGTCTACCGTTTCTGCACAGATCGGATGGTCGCTGGAATAATGTATATTGTAGTGCCGGATACCTTCTTTGGTCCTCTCACTCCAGAGGGCCTGCAGTGCCTCGTCGTACATGGCCTCTTCGATAAGGTCTTGTATCTCAGTTTCAGTAAATTGTGAGATGACGATGGCGTCATGTCTAGTCAATGGCCTGCCTGCTATAGCTTCATATGGCTTCAGTTCCTGGCCATCATCGCCGGTCATCCTGATCAGCTTGTAATCTACGACACCTTTTATAGTGAATATATCCCGTATTGTGCATACATGATTTCTATCGATGAGCGCTTCGTGCATTTTCATGGGTCTTTATCTCCTTTTCGATCATTTATCTTATTATACCACCCGGCGCGTAAGCGCTTAATAAAATCTATATCCCCCGCTGGCTGGCCCAGCAGGGGATATAGATCTCTAAGACTCGAACGGCAGAGTATCAGGTATCGGATCCGATCCTGGGATGTTATCCGTGTTAAGGCTTGTGTTTAAGCACTCAGAGAGGATCTGGGCTGCAAATCGGAAGCCGTTCCTGAAGCCGGCGCGTTCATATGCTATCCCATAATCCAGCACTACATACTCCAGCTCGTCGTACTCAATACCTGCAATTTTTGCAACTTCCCTTATCTTCCTGCGGGTGCGCTGGATCTCGATCTCGTCAAGCCTATAGTCCATTTTTTCTTGTAACAGATTGTACATGGTGTCAAGTGTGTTTTTAGTCTCCATGATAGACCTCCTCGTTTTTCATAGTGTTGGCGGGCGTGTTCCAGACTCCACCCGCCGCTGCAAGCGGGATCGGTACTGGATGTCTATAAAAAACCTGCATGGTCTGTTCTATATCCTTAAGCTATACCTGGTATTTCTGCTTTTCTGATTCTGCCGCAAAGCCCTGGGATATCTCGTTGAACCGGGCGTCGTTTACATAACGCCCATACGCAGTATCAGACAGTCCCTCCCGGACACAAAACCAGATGTGATAGTATCTTACATGGCCGTTACACTTTTCTTTCGAATACCACTGAGGATTTATCCATTCGATTTCCCTGGCTCTTTCTGATGGCGGGAACAGCTCTATCATATGGCTATGGCTGATCTCTTCTAGTGGTTTTACCAGTACATCTTTCTCAAATTTCCAACGGTTGAAATGCCCTTTCTTATCGTTCGTGCCTTTCTCGATCTTATTGCTCATGTATTTCTTCAGATCCAGTCCCATGATATCCTTTAGCGATTTGGTTGCAAATTTGACTTTCGTCAGGCACGGAGTGTGTAGCTTACATTGTTTCCTGTATTGCTCCTTGTATTTTTGCCGTTGCCGCAGTTCCAGGTATAGATAGATGCTGTACTGCGAACGGAATCCCATGATATCTTCGATATTAAATTGAAAATATTGTTCTTCATATGCCGGCAGATAGCTGATCTGATCCATAAACACCGGGTTTACTGCGACAGCAGTGTAGTTTTTATTTCCATATACGTCCAGGATTAAAGGGATATCATCCTTTGTGTCTTCGGCTGTTTGGACTGTTATCATACATTCTGTCACCATGTTCTTAAAGCCGTTACGGATCCGGCTAGCGACAGTGGCATCTTCTTTGATGTTCCATCGGAGCCTTTTCTTTGCAAGCTGGTTATCTATGACAATGATGTTGCTGTCAGCAGGCTCCCGCCAGTTTATGTGCTCCAACATGACAAAAAGGAGCTTCATTTTTGTCTTATCCATCCGTGGCAAACCTTTTAGCAGCGTTTTTCCTATTGCAACTGTCGTCTGTATGTACAAAGGGTCCTGCTCTGGAAAACTTGATGTATCCTCATATCGTGTATGTTCCATGGTACCTCCTTAAATCTCTGTTTTTGACCATATCCTTTCCCTTTCTTTATATTTATCGACCGATTTGTAATACATATTATAAACATGGTGCGACTTTTTTGTAATTATATGCAGTCCAGTTCATATCTGCCAGTGTCTGGAGAATCAAACATCTGTTCATCCAGCATGTTCTCCAGTTTAGAGCGTATGTATCGGCATCCCATCTTGCTCTTTTCGGCATCGC
>CAJTYN010000187.1 GCA_910584115.1 uncultured Lachnospiraceae bacterium | reverse complement strand
GGACAGTCTTTCCTCTAACTCGTGCCATTTCTTTTTTGAAATCCACATCTTTCTATCCTCTCACCTCCTCTCTACACTGCTTCATTGATTTTTGCTACATCCTCCCTTATACTGTACTTATAGGCCATTGCCGCAGCTCAGTACATATGAAAGGAGGATAAAAACCATGAGATTAAACCTGGACTGCGTGCGTCAACTTCTACTTTGTGTCGAAGACAATACGGGGTTAAGAGAATACTGCTATTTTATTGATTCTGGACTTGAAAAAAGCCAGATACTTATAGGCGAATCTCCGATCCCTCCACCAGACTACCAGAGCGAGCTACTTAAAAAATTTGATAACGATGAACTCATATACCACATCAACTACTGTGCATCTGCTGAACTTTTATCCATGATCACTCCCATTGGTTCCTACCGGATCGGCATTGCAGACCTTACACCAAAAGGACATGATTTTCTGGAAAATATCCGTGACAATAAAATTTGGTCTGGAGTAAAAGATGTCGCAGCTGAAGTAGGCTCTAAATCACTAGAATCTGTGAGACAGATTGCATCCGTCGTGATCGCACAACTGATCAAGAGCCACTTTGGGCTTTAATGGATATGGAGCATCTTTTCCAACACTCGTGAACAATACGCCTTCGTCTCTTCTCCAGATGGAGGCGTATAGCCTTTGTCCATCATGTACCATATCAATGCGCATGTTGCGGTCCAGTAGGACAGCCAGCCAAGCGCTGAAATGACCGTAGCCAAGAAAAATATCAAAGTCCACATCACCTTACCTTCCTCACCTCCCCTCTACGCAGTCTTTGTTTTCTCGCAAACCTAAAGCTGGCCTCTCGCCAGGAGTGAGTTGACGATATCTTCAAGCCTCTCATTAGAGATTATTTGTCTCAGGATCATCTCCCGTCCATGTTCCAGAACATCCTCGCAAGCCGCTTGACTGGCTATTATTGAGCCGAAGTTGATCACGGCCGTGGCTAACCAGAGCCATGCAAGGCGATTTACTTTACGTTTGAGCAGACTGATCTCTTTTTGCATCCCTTTCGTTTCTTCCGTTCTACTCACCTCCCCTCTGCGCTATAACCTTGATTTTTACATCATCATCCCTTATAATCGCATCATCAGCACTGCCATGCTGAAATACATATGAAAGACAAACTATAATTGCATCATTAAAAATATCATGCTACAATACAGCTGAAACGCACATCACCGCATCAGCTTATCAAATTAAAAGGATGTGATATTTTGCTCGGTATTGCCGCAGACATCTTAACAATAATCAGTTTTATTTCCAGTACCGGTGCTTTCATTTTTTCTCGAAGTCTCTTCAGAAATATGCAATTTCAAAAAGCGGAATATAATTCTGAAAGATTGCAAATACAAGCTTCTTTAAAGGCTTTGAGAAAAAATATCTGGGATGACAATCTGGATACTATGAAAATACGGAGCACGATGCGCCAGGAACTATATTCTTATCGCAATAAATATTGGAATATTTTGCCTCCAAAGTGTGCGCACCATCTTCGCAAGTGCATCCGATATTCCAAGACCCCTATTAAAGGCGAACGAAAATGAGAAAAATTTTGTATTAGTTTAGACTATCTAATAGCTTATTTGGACAAAAAGGAGGTTTCTGAACAATGAGAAATATTTCACTTGAACTGATATCCAAATTAATCCAAAAAAACCAAACAGCACTCTATCAAATGGATGCACACACCTTATCCCGACTCAATCAAGCCGCCTAAATTGGAGGAGTTTGAAAGTTATATCCAGAACGTGGTCTGTTTCAATCAAGAAAGCTGCTATTACGCAGATTACCACGGAGGACGATTTTTTCTAATCTACGATGGTGCGTCGTACGATATCACTCTACTTGTTCAGACGTCTTCTTCTTCGTATTCACAAGTGTACGCTTCTACACTCGATGAAAATAGTATAGATATCGTTTCTGAACTTAAGCGTTTGTACAATTTGGTTGACTCCATGGATTATGACGTGTTCACATTTGTGAACGATTTCATATCTCAAGACTGAATAAACTCATCTACGTATCGTTCGATAGCTTCTTGACTCTCAATTTCTTTAGATAATCCATTGGGATGTTCAAGGAGCTTTCTTACTATTTCAATCACTTTTTGCTCCATCATCTCCTGCTGCATAGTGATACGTTTTTCACATCTATCAATCCGCCAACACATCCGTTCCCATTTATAAGATGATATCCACATCTCCCTATCCTCTCACCTCCTCTCCTGTACTCTAGCCTCTGGTTCGTCTGCAAACTTCCTTGGATCAACATCTAAAAATATACAAAGCGGTATCAGCTCTTCTGTTCTTAGATCACGTTCTCTTTGGTCATCATACAAACTAACATATAAAGCCTGATAGTCGATTCCTGTTTTCCGTGCCACTTCAGAAAGATCAAATCCTTTATCTTTTATATAAACTCCTATTCTTTTTGAAATCAACACGTTTTTATCACCTCGCTTATTCCTTTGTTATGAAGATCTTATCCATATATTACTCTTCATAATAAAATTTATCAATGGTTTTTTATCTTCATTACGAAGATTTTTGTTGACTATACAAAAAATTAGATGTATATTATAAAAAAGGCAGGTGGTAAAAGTGAAAAAAAAAACTAGGAAATGTTTTGAAAGAATTTCGAAAAAAAGCTAATCTAACAGCCAAAGACGTTGCGAAGAAATTATGTTACATGGGTTATAATATTTCTGATAAAACTCTTTCTGGATATGAAAACGGAATACGGATGCCGAATGCTGACATTTTTATGGCTTTAATGTCCATTTATAAATGCAAAAATATTTTAGAAGCGTTTTCTTTTGTAGAAGCAGAATATTCCATACCATCAGATGATGAATGGGAATTAATAGAAAAATACCGTTTTATATCTGAATATTCTGCGGACTGCGCAAGTATGGTTGATTATGCGTTGGACAAAGGCTATTCCATAGCAGAACACATTCAAGAGCAACAGGGACGCATAGAAGAATTAGAGAATAAGCTATCCGAAAAAGGATCAGACGCGTTTCTACTCAATACCGCCCATGCTGATGATTATATGGGCCCGCCGGAAGAACTAAGGAAACTAGAAGAAGATATCATGGAGGATGAAGATTTCTGAGGTGATCGATTTGACTTATGAAGACCTTTTGATCGAAGCTGATGACAATGATCTCATCACAAAAGAGAAAGACCTCCCCGTGAGCAAGGGGCGGATCAAGGGAAACCGGATCGCTATCAACAGATCATTGAGTGAGACGGAGAAGAAATGCGTACTCGCTGAAGAGCTCGGCCACTATCACACTGCCAATGGGAATATCTTAGATCAATCATCTGTCCCAAACCGCAAACTCGAGCAGCGAGGACGGATATATGCTTACAATAAATTGGTCGGTATCATGGGCATCATCCAGGCTTTTAAGGATGGGTGCCGGACATGTTACGAGATAGCTGAATATCTGGAAGTGACGGAAGAGTTCCTAGACGACGCATTACGTTATTACAAGCAGAGATACGGGACTGGCACAAAGATCGATAATTATATGATCATGTTTGAACCATCGATATCAGTAGCAGAAATCTATTGTTGAGACTGCTGCATCATCTGTACTTTGATAAAGTACGATGCCCGCTAAAGGGATCCACATAAGAAATACCACCCGACTAAAGAGCCGGATGGTATTTCCATCACTGAGCGTTGCGCATCACTGTAAAGACGTACCGCATTCCGGGCAGAATTTCTGTCCCGCTTGGTGCTCCGCCCCACATTTAGGGCACTTGTTCCCTGCTGCCACAGAAGTAGGACTGCCGCATTCGGGACAGAACTTTGCACCATCCTGGATATCTGCACCGCAGGACGGACACTGAGTTGTGAGCTTCGCCCCACAGTTTGAGCAGAATTTAGTCCCTTTGGGATTCAGGGCCTGGCAGCTCTTACACATGACCTGGTCTTCGGAAATCCGTTTTCCCCCGGTCACGCCCACCATAGCGCTCTGACCACCACTCAGGATAAATTTTTCGATGACGTCAAAGATTTCTTGCGGCAATTTTTTCTGTTTGAACGCACCTATCGCGGCCGTGACCGCTAAAGGAGCAAAAATCAGTCCGCCGACGGCACCCGCACCGATCTTGTCAGACCATTTTCCAAATCCAGCCGTGACATTTATCACGTCAGCTGCTTGGAAGATCTGGACGCTGATCGCCTGGTCCATGCCGGAAATCTTTTTCCAGCCGTCTGACTCTTGCTTGCCCTGTACAAAATAACCTTCCGTTGTCAAACCAGCTTGTGTCTCCATCCCTTTTGTGTCGCGCAGGAAGCTCTCCACCGCTTCCCTGATCATCTCCACGGTGACATCGTTCAATAATTTGAAAACTTTTGACTCTGCCATTGATATCCTCCTCATATGTACTTTTATTAATAGTTACTTAATTTTTGTTATATACCAAAAATATTTTAACAGCCAAGGAGGCTTTCATGAAAAAAGTGGAACGCTATCTTTACCCAGCGGTCTTTACCTATGAACCCAGCCAGGAGATCTATGGCGACTTTCCAGGGTGAGAGGTTATGTGCCTGATCGGGAAGCTGGAGGGCTAGGCTAAATTATTTACGCAACTTATGTATTTTCCTCTTGACGTTATGTATTTTACGTAATATAATATAGTCATAAGGAGGGGAACAGATGAAACGGAGGGACTTGATAAAAAAGCTAGAGACCGCAGGGTATAGAGTAGATTGAAATGGAAGTCATATGATCTATGAAAAAGAAGGATGCCGCCCAGTGCAGGTGCCGAGGCACCGGGAAGTAAATGATAATACGGCGCAGGCAATCCTCAAAGCGGCGGGGCTACGATAAAGCCCCTCCCCCTACCATATCGTTAAGGAGGTTTTGAACATGGCAGAATATGTATATCCAGCAATCTTTCATGAAAACGACGATGGGTCGTTCACCATCACCTATCCTGACCTTCCCGGATGTATAAGCGAAGGGAAATCACTCGGGAACGCTATGTATATGGCCCAGTCTGCTCTGGTCCAGTGGATTGGATACCTGACAGATAAAAAGTTATCCATCCCTGAAGCCAGTGACATCAAGGATGTTGGAGCCGCCCCGGGAGAATTTGCAAATCTCATACGCGCTGAGATAAAGGACACCCGCGCGGTAAGGCGTACTGTCAGTATCCCTAAGTGGATGGACGATGAGGTGGCCGAAGCAGGCCTCAGTCTCTCCCGTGTCTTGCAAGATGCGTTAAAGGACAGACTGAATGTCAGCTGATAGGGAAAATGATCGGAAGGATAGGGGCTACGAAATCTGGTCGGATCCCGATAACCGGAAAGAAATTCCAGATCCCGCGGCATTATTCGCA
>CAJTYN010000186.1 GCA_910584115.1 uncultured Lachnospiraceae bacterium | reverse complement strand
GCGGTGTCGGCCGTGCTGTGTGCTATGGCAGCGAGAGTGCTCACGAAAGAACAGGCTTAGATCAGATGGGGTAAATGTTTTTTGAGGGATATCAGAGTGTGGTTCTGGTATCCCTCTTTTCATAATGAACGGTCGAGAGTGCTTATGGATATAGGATATATGTTCAGAAAAAATGCAGGCCCTCATGATCTGAGAAAACCTGCATCCAAAAGTCATATCCAATTTTCCGCGATCTCCGCGGCCAGATCCTGAAAAAGCCCCAGATAACGTTCCTTTACCTTCTCGATGATCGAGAGTGCGACCTTTTCATTATATGAATGCGCGATCTCGTTCCGTTTATCCAAAAGCTCCAGCCATCCGCGCTCATCCTGGATCATACCGGCGCTGTAAGCCAGTTTGATGATCATCTTTGGGGAGCCGGTCTTTCCTTCGGAATGGCCATGTTCTTCTAAGATCTCCTTCATCGCTTTCCAAGACTGTTCAAAACAGATGGAAAAGAGATTGACGAGTCCGGTCATGGTCACCACATCATAAGGCGGGAGATAGTCCTCGCACAGACTCAGGTTCTCCAATGCTTTTTTAAAATTCTCATATTTTCTCATAGATCAAGATCCCCTCATCGCGGATGGATCCCAACAGTTCTTCCTGCACGGGACTATCCAGATCTACCACGTCGAACATCAGCAGCGTCCGGACTTCTTCATCGATATCTGTGCGGAAGCCTATGATGTCGCCGCCTGATACAGCCAGGTCAATGTCGCTGCGCGGGCGGCTGTCTCCTCTTGCCCGGGAACCGAAGAGGATCACTTTTGTTAGGTCATATCTCTGGGCCAGGGTGACGATCTGATCCGCGATCTCCGCATCCAGTCCTATATCAGGTTTTATATCAAGTCTTTTTTCTGTTCTCATGCATCTATGTTCTGCGCGATCGCCTGTATGAACGCCCGGCTGGTCAGGATCGTCGGGTCGGCGATCGTGGTCATGGCGGCCAGGTCCCCGGTCATCTTGCCCTCTTCGATGGTCTGCAGAGTGGCCCGTTCCAGCTTATGGGCGAAATCGGTCAGCTCGGCATTCCCGTCCAGCTCGCCTCTCTTTGCCAGGGCGCCTGTCCAGGCGAAGATCGTGGCTACCGGGTTCGTGGAGGTCTCCTCGCCTTTTAAATGGCGGTAATAATGGCGCTGTACGGTCCCGTGGGCGGCTTCATATTCGTAATAGCCGTGGGGTGAGACCAGCACAGAGGTCATCATGGCCAGGGAACCGCAGGCGGAGGAGACCATGTCGCTCATCACGTCCCCGTCGTAGTTCTTGCACGCCCAGATAAATCCGCCTTCCCCTTTCATCACGCGGGCCACCGCGTCATCGATCAGGGTATAGAAATATTCCAGGCCCTCTTTTTCAAATCTTTCTTTAAATTCCTCGTCGTAGACTTTCTGGAAGATATCTTTAAAATGGTGGTCATATTGTTTGGAAATGGTGTCTTTCGTGGCGAACCATACGTCCTGCTTCGTGTCCAGGCCGAAATTCAGGCAGCTCCTGGCGAAACTCTCGATGGAGGCATCCAGGTTGTGCATGCCCTGGACCACGCCGGGTCCCTCGAACTGGTGGATCAGTGCCTTAGTCTGCGTGCCGTCCGCGGCGGTGTATACGAGCTCCACCTTGCCCGGTCTCGGGATGCGCATCTCGGCGTTCTTGTATACGTCGCCGTAGGCATGCCTGGCCAGCGTGATGGGTTTCTTCCAGTTCTTCACTGCAGGTTCCACACCTCTGACCAGGATGGGAGCGCGGAAAACGGTGCCGTCGAGCATCGCGCGGATCGTGCCGTTGGGACTCTTCCACATTTTTTTCAGGTCATACTCGTCCATGCGGGCGGCGTTGGGCGTGATCGTGGCGCATTTTACGGCGACCCCGTATCTCTTCGTGGCCTCCGCTGCGTCTATGGTCACCTGATCGTCCGTCTCGTTGCGGTGCTCTAAGCCCAGGTCATAGTATTCCGTGTTGAGGTCCACATAGGGCAGCAAAAGCTCATCTTTGATCATCTGCCATAAGATCCGGGTCATCTCGTCGCCATCCATCTCCACAATGGGTGTGTTCATTGCAATCTTACTCATACCATCCATTCTCCTCTAGTTTATCCGTTTGCTTGTCTTTTTACCTCCTACATTATATATGCCGTTGCATAAAGGAGTCAATGTATTTTCCCAAAATATACAAAACGGATAGGAGAGGAGTCCTATCTGCGGCTGTCCTCATAGGCCACCAGGGAGATCCGGCGGCCCAGGTCCTGGCTGAGCCTGCCCTCTAATTCCTGGACCTTCCGGCACGTCTCATCGGACAGGCCCGCCACATGGAAATCTTCCGCGCGGACGGCATGTTCCATAGCGTCCATCTGGGAACGGCAGTTGCTCGGCAGTTCATCTGTAAAACGGTCGTTGTCTGTCATCATCTGTTCTTCCTCCTGAGATATAGATCGTATTTCTAAGAAAAGGTGTCTTCGTTGTGGAACATATGCTCGACGTAGTTGCGCATCTCTTCCCGGCTGCCGATCATCCTGGCGCCGTCGATGTATGCCTGCTGTTCGGCGCGGGGGAGCCGGGAAAATCTGTTCAGAGTGTCGGCGTGCATGGCCAGCTCCATGGTCAGGCCGATGGGGAGTTCCTCGTCGTTGATCATCTTCATCACCTCGTCTTTATTTTTTGCAGAAGTGTGAAAAATATCCGTTGTCGAAAATGTTTTTCTGCGTTAAGATTATCTAAAAGAGAGATTTTATGGATCGGAGGCGGATAAGATGGTACCTTATGAGCATTTTACGCAATACTATGAAACGGACAAGATGGGCATCATCCATCATTCAAATTTTATACGCTGGCTGGAGGAGGCCAGGGTGGATCTCATGGATCAGATGGGATTCGGGTATGAGCGGATGGAAGCGGAAGGGATCTTCTCACCAGTGGTGTCGGTGACCTGTGATTATAAGAGCATGGTCCATTTCCATGAGTGGGTGCAGATCACGGTGAAGGTGCGCAAGTACAACGGGGTGCGCCTGTGCCTGGATTATGAAGTGGTGAGAAAAGAAGGGCAGGAACTGTGCGCGACGGCCAGCAGCACCCATTGTTTTATGGATGGGGAGGGGCAGATCGTGATCCTGAAGAAAATCTGTCCGGAACTGGATCAGAAGCTCTTAGCGCTGTCATAAGATCTAGATCAAAAAAATGCCGCCGGAGGTAAGAGATGCCTCACGACGGCGTTTTCAAGGGGTCCGGGGGAGATCGCAAGGTCTCCACTTCGTTCCGGTCGTTGCTGATCAAGCGCCACTGGCGCTTAGCAACCCCGGCGCTTTTGGTACTTTTCTCATAGAAAAGTACACAAGATCAAAATCTGAAATCTCTTTTTCCTGCCTCGATCTCCTTGAGGTTCTTTTCCGCGATCTCTCTGGTCTTCTCCCTGGTGATGTGTTTGAGTTCTTCCTGGATCACTTTCTCGCCTTTGGCCCGGGTGTCCGGGGAGGCGTAGTCCTCCAGGTATTCCTTTAAGGTCATCAGCGCGTTGGGCTGGCAGCAGTTGGCGATCTGGCCGGATTTTACCAGGGACATGAACCGGTCGCCGGTGCGTCCCTCACGGTAACAGGCCGTACAGAAGCTGGGGATATAGCCCAGTTCCAAGAGCCAGTTTACCACTTGGTCCAGGGAGCGGCGGTCGCTCACGTCAAACTGGGCGGAGTTCTCTTCTTCCGGTTCTTCCTCCACGTAGCCGCCCACGCTGGTGCGGGAGCCGCCGCTGATCTGGGAGATGCCTAAGTCCAGGACTTTTTCACGGCAGGCTTTGGACTCACGGGTGGAGATGATCATGCCTGTGTAGGGGACGGCGATCCGGATCACGGCCACGATCTTCTGGAACGTCTCGTCGTCGATGGCGTTTTCAAAATCATCGGTGGAGATGTCGTCCGCCGGACAGATGCGGGGCACGCTGATCGTGTGGGGGCCTACGCCCATGGCCGCCTCTAAGTGTTCGGCGTGCATCAGAAGGCCCACGAAGTCATAGCGGTAGGTGTTCAGGCCGAAGAGCACGCCGCAGCCCACGTCGTCGATCCCGGCTTCCATGGCCCGGTCCATGGCCTCGGTGTGGTAGGCGTAGTCGCTCTTGGGGCCGGTGGGGTGGAGCGCTTCGTAATTTTCCTTGTGGTAGGTCTCCTGGAAGAGGATGTAGGTCCCGATCCCGGCTTCCTTTAACTTCCGGTAGTTCTCCACGGTGGTGGCGGCGATGTTCACGTTGACCCGGCGGATCGCGCCGTTTTTGTGCTTGATGCTGTAGATGGTCTTGATGCTCTCCAGCACGTACTCGATCGGGTTGTTCTTGGGGTCCTCGCCTGTCTCCAGGGCCAGACGTTTGTGGCCCATATCCTGGAGGGCGATGACTTCCGCGCGGATCTCCTCCTGGGTCAGCTTCTTGCGGGCGATGTGCTTGTTCTTGGCATGGTATGGACAGTAGACGCAGCCGTTGATGCAGTAGTTGGAGAGATAGAGCGGCGCGAACATGACGATCCGGTTGCCGTAGAATTTCTCTTTGATCTCTTTGGCCACTTTGTACATCTTCTCGATCAAGTCCGGCTGGTCGCATTCTAAGAGCAGGGCAGCTTCCCTGTGGGAGAGGCCCTTGCAGTCCCGGGCGCGCTCGATCAGGCTTTCGATCAGTTCACGGTTGTCTTTGTTTTTTTCGGCATAGTCTAGGGTACTTAAGATCTCTTCGTGGTTGATGAATTCGGTTGCTTTTTTTGACTTTACATCATACATTGTCTCTTCCTCCGTTTATCATAAAAGTTTTGCCGCCGGCTGGGCAGCGTGTATGCGGGTTTAAGATGCCGGATAGTCGCCGCGCGCGCAGACGATCTTGTATCCGATCTCTTCCATCTGTTTTTTTAACAGGTCGATCGACTCGGCGGCTTCCAGGCCAGTGGCGATCTTATTGTCGTAGAGTAAGTATTTTTCCCGGACCCCGGATGGGGAGAGGTTTGGCATGACCACGTTGCAGCCTGCCAAGATCCCCAGCTTGCGCCCTTCCGGATGCAGCGTGCCCAGCGCCGTGGTGGACGGCAGCAGGACTTTCGGCAGCATCAGGCGGATCAGGGCCAGGAGAAATAAAGTCAGGTCCAGATCGCCATTTGGCTCGTGGGCAAATGGGGTGTCCTGGTGGCTTAAGAACGGGCCGATCCCCACCATATGCGGGGAGAGCTCCCTGATGAACAAAAGGTCTTCCACTAGGCAGGCGAGTGTCTGTCCCGGGGAGCCTACCATAAAACCGGCGCCCACCTGATAACCGATCTCCTTTAAGTCCCAGAGGCATCGTTTTCTGTTCTCAAGGGAGAGGTCTTCAGGGTGGAGCTTCCGGTAATGTTCCTCGGTGGCCGTTTCGTGGCGCAGAAGATATCGGTCCGCCCCGGCCTCGTACAGCCGCTGGTAACTCTCATGGGTGCGCTCTCCCAGGGAGAGGGTGACGGCGCAGTCCGGGTATTCTCTCTTGATATCCCGTATGACGGGCGC
>CAJTYN010000185.1 GCA_910584115.1 uncultured Lachnospiraceae bacterium | reverse complement strand
ATAAAAGTCCAAGAGAAATATAGTTTTTTTGATATGTATGATAAACTAGCATTTTCTTACTGCTTACAAAAGCATCTCAAAGATAAAGAATACTATGAAATAAATTTTTTCCTAGATTTTATTTTAGGTATTTACCAAAATATTTCTGAGTCCAATAAAGAATTGATCTGCTCAGAGAATTGTGATCACATAATCTATAAAGAATTTTATGACAAATTATTTGGAGATGACAAGGATCTTTATACTGGGACAATGATGGACGTTCTAAATTACTATTATCATAAATATATAAGAGATCCAGGTTTGTATGAAATAGAAATGCAAAATAAGTCGATTGAAGATGCACTTGATGTCTTAAGAACGTTATCATATATTACCACTGAAATCAGTTTTGATAATAACGACCCAGATCTTCCTTCTTCTATACTTCCTGATTTAATAGCTTTGTGTAGAGACTTGAAAAAATATCACTATCCTTTAGATTAGATCATATCGCAGCCAGAGAGTGGTGTTGGTCCAAATCCAACACCACTCTTTATTATCTTGCCCCATCTTCATCCCATTCTCTATATACATCATTTGTAAACATACGTTCGATGGCAGTATTTTCCGGAGAAATCCCGCCCAAAAAAGCCATCGACCGGTCACACGATCTAACGTATAATAAATCCAGAAAATAAATATTCCAAGATTAAGGAGGAAACAAAAGATGAAAAACAATATTTATTTTGAAAATCCAGACAATAGCGCGTATCCTTCCACAAAGATTGAAAACTTTTGGAAACACTTTGATGCAGATGCCACCGTAACTTATTCCTTATACCTTCCTATTGATGGAAACTCTTCCGGAGTATTGTATGCTCCCCGCGGCGTTTTCCAGATCATCGACTATATCGCCGCATACGATGGGAAGATCTTATCTGGTGAATATCTAAACGGCAGAGTTTTAGATGCTGATGCGACCAGAGCTCTCACTACAGAAGAAGAAAAATTTGTAAGGATTTTTCTCAATTTTGATGGTAGACACAGTGATCTACTCGTTGAGAATGACAAATGGCTCTATTCTTCTATTGCAGAAGGAAAAAACTTTTACGTTTTTTTCCGGGCCATTACAAATATCTCTACTGGACAGATCTCCAATCTCATCTTTTACTATAATACACGTAAGGATAAGATCAAATATAGTGCGATCACGGAAGATAACTATCATCTATTGAAAGACGTACTTTTATACGAGGTATATAAGGACTATGAATAAATCGAACCATCGGATCTCTGAATCCGAAAAAATGCTACTGCCGATAATGACCACAGATGATGGCTGGGATGAGTCCCAGTCATCAGAAATACTAGCGGATATCCCAGAAGAAAAGGGCATGAAAGACATACCAGATATAGACTCCACTTTTTCTCAATATACTTTCCAGTTTGAAGACGATCTTTTGATGGATACCGAAATAGAAAGTTTCAATGAGGATGATATATTAGAAGGCATTGACTGGCAAGGACATGACCTTCCCCATCCCAGACACAAAAAAAGGGAACTACAACTGTCACGAGAATCTTTCATATATTTTGAAAGAAAGGCAGCACCTCAGCTCGCATTGGTAGAGATCGCCGATATCATACAGGATCATTTGAATCTAAGATGTTTCGCTGGACAGCTCTATTATTACGACGGTCTGATCTGGAAAGCACTTTCTGATGATGATGAACTACGTTGTCTCACAGGTACTTTCTTAGAGGTCCAGGATATGTTATCCAAAAAACATTTTGTAGAGATACTCAATATTTTGCGTAGCAGACGGAACACTCTATGGACATTGGAGATAAACGATTCAGAAATACAAGGAAAGATCAATCTAATAAATGGGATCTATGACCTCCAAACCGATACCATCTTAGAGCATTCACCCGATCACCCGTTCCTCTCCCATCTCCCCCACGGATTTCAGCCAGGAGAGATCGGCGAAGGACCTGTATTTGATGCCTACCTCGCTTCAATAAGCTGTGGCAATACCGCCATACGTACAAGGATCCTCCAATGGATCGGACACTGCATCGGCAATCTTCCAAATATCAAAAAGATCGCACTCCTCATTGGGGAACGCGACAGCGGAAAGACTACCCTCGCGCGGCTGATATCTATGATCGTCGGGGAGGAAAACTGCCAGGCATTTTCTCTCGACCATATCACACGTTTTAGCAACGATGAGATGTTCGGGAAAAAGATCGGGCTCTGCACAGACCTAAAGGGCAGTAGATTATCCCCTAGATCGATCGAATGGATCAAAAACCAGACCGGAGGGGACATCGTCCATGCGGAAGTAAAAAATAAACGCGAGTCATACTCCTATGTCAGCACTTGCAAATATATCATCGCCTCCAATTTCAGACCAGATCTTGGTGAAGATGACGCTCTGGAAAATAGGTTCTTAACGATCCCTTTTCCTAACTCAGTGCCCGACAGCCAAAAGAACTATCACTTATTGGATGATATCAAGAAAGAAATGCAGCATGTTTTATATCTTGTGTTCCAAGCGCTACGGGATTTTTTAGAAAACGGGATGCAATTTGCGGATATCGGGGATCTAGAATATTATGTACCTAAATCTTTTACAAATGGAGAAGATACGGTCGGGGTTTTTTTCCGGGAGTGTTGTTATCTGCAGAAAGACTCCAAGATCGGGCGCACAGAAGTTTATGAGCGTTACCTTACATATTGTACATATACCGAAAGACAAGCGCTAAATGATACCAGATTTTTTAAATGTTTTAAAAGGATCATGAACGAGCATGATATCCGCGATGATACAAACAATGGCAGAAGATACAAGGGACTTGCACTCAAGCACCCTGCAATATGATGGATATGTTTGCTAAGAGCTGCTGATCCCTCGAACAAAAAGACATATTATTTCATTGTAAAGATAGATATCATACGAGGAGGAAAACATGGCCAATATCATCAATCTGGACAGTCTGTTAAAGACATATGGTCTAACAGAACAGTCTCTCATAGAGAAAATAGGATCTGATCAAAACACGGCAGATCAGATCATGATAGAAAAGAATGAGGAGGAAAAGCCAGCGCAGATCATACAGAAAAAGAAAGAGAAACCTGAAGTTCCCATCTGGCATAAATCAAACCTGACTTTAGAAGAAGCTGCAGCATATTTTGGGATCGGGGTCAATAGGTTACGTGAGATCACAAACGAAAGAGGATGCGGATTTGTCCTCTTTGTCGGAACTAAAAGATTGATAAAGCGGACACGTTTTGAAGAATATCTCTCTAACATTGACACCATCTGATCGTCGGACATCATCAACGACTAGACTGTAGAAAAAAGGAGGACCTTAGCTCCACAACAATAAGGCCCTCCTCTTTTTCCCCTATAAAAATGAAAGGAGATCGAGATGACTGTAAAAAGAAAGGACCATAAAGGCAGAGTGTTACGAGAAGGAGAATCCTACCGTAAAAATGACGGACGATACATGTTCCGTTACATATCAAGTGATGGGAAACGACATACGATCTACGAACGTGATCTAAATGCGCTGCGTGAGAAAGAGAAAAAAGTGCTCAGGGATCTCACTATAGGGATCCGCATCGGTGAAGATAACATCACCCTCAATGACATATACGAAATGTGGAAGAAAGACAAAAACACATTAAAGCAGACAACAAAAGGAAATTATATCTACATGTATGAGCATTTTGTCAAAGAAGGATTCGGATGCCGGAAATTAAAAGATATCCGTAAATCAGATGTCCGCCGTTTTTACAATAGCCTACTGGATGCAAAGCGTCTAAAAGTAAATACTCTGGATAGTATCCATACAGTGGTTCATCAGCTTTTTAACCTGGCAGTGGATGACTTATACATCCGGATCAATCCATCAGATGGTGTCATGGGTGAATGCAAAAGAGCCCATAATATGGATATCCCTAAAAGGCATGCCCTCACGATTCCCCAGCAGGAAGCATTTATCAGATACACGGGAGAGATCCCTAAATATAGACATTGGAAACCACTGTTTACATTTTTTCTGGGGACAGGATGCAGAGTTTCTGAGGTGGTCGGCCTCCGATGGGAAGATGTCCACATGGATGAAGGGTACATAGACATCAACCATAATATGGTATATTATCAGCGTGACCAGGGCAGATGCTATTTTTCTGTCAGTACCCCAAAAACAAAAGCAGGATCACGTATCATCCCCATGCTCCCCGAAGTGAGGCAAGCCCTTTTAGATGAAAAAGCCTATCAAAAAGAGGCAGAGCTCGTCTGCAATGCCGATATCGACGGGTATACAGATTTTATATTCCTAAACCGTTTCGGCAATCCGCATAATCCTCAGACGATCAACCGCACGATCAAAAGGATCACACTCTCTTATAATGAGGAAGAAATGGAAGCAGCAGACAGGGAAGGTCGTGAAGCTGTCCTGATCCCTCCCTTTAGCTGCCATAATCTGCGGCATACGTTCTGTACCCGTTACTGTGAGAATGAAACAAATCTAAAAGTCATTCAGGAGATCATGGGGCATAAGGATATCTCAACGACTATGGAAATCTATGCCGAAGCCACAAAAGATATAAAAGTAAAATCCTTTGAAAATCTGATTGGAAAGATCAGTATCTCTTGAAAGAATGTAGCATTTCTATATCTTTGATATTGACTAATGATATCTTATCAGTTATCATTAGGCATATAAGAGAGGGGCATACATGTACGAGGTATATTTTTATCAAGATAGAAACGGAAAGCAACCCGTTAAAGAATACCTTGATAAACTTGAGAAGAAATCTATAAAAAGCAAAGATGCCAGAATAAAATATAATAAAATCGACCAATATATTGAGATATTAAGAAAATATGGGACTGCAGCAGGAGAACCATTCATCAAACATTTAGATGGGGAAATATGGGAGCTACGGCCATTAAGGGATAGGATCTTGTTCTTTGCATGGCATGATAATTCTTTTATTCTGTTAAACTGTTTTATGAAAAGCACGCAAAAAACACCGAAGAGAGAGATTGAAAAAGCACGGCATATGATAGAAGATTTTAAAGAAAGGAGTAGTGGATATGAATAAAAAAGCAGTATCCTCCCCAATCGGAGAAAGTTGGGATTCATACCGAAAAAAGCATTATTCCTCTGAGGAGATCATAGAAAATGATCTGATCGCAGGATTGGTCGGAGAAATGATCAATGCGAGGAAAGAGCAGAGTATATCACAAAGAGAATTGGAAGCGGTCAGTGGGATACGGCAGTCTGTTATCGCGAGAATGGAGAGCGGAAAAACAGATCCTCAATTATCCACGATCTTAAAGTTATTGATCCCAATGGGAAAGACGCTTGCAGTTGTGCCATTGGAAGCAGCCCGTAAAGATCAGTTGTCGTATATACAGGCTCCAGAAAGGATACATGTAAAAGAAGATGGTCCCAGAACAGATACACCCGACTGATATCAGCGAGGCTGGCAACGGATTTTGAGAGGCGGCTTTATCATGGTAAATACTAGGGACATGACCAGATCAATGAAGGAAGAA
>CAJTYN010000184.1:2665-5637 GCA_910584115.1 uncultured Lachnospiraceae bacterium | reverse complement strand
GGACGGGCGGGATCCTCTCCGAGCAGGAGCGGCTCTTGTTCCAGGAGGAGGGGATCGAGCTGTCCCCGTCCCGCAGGGAAGCCATGTATATCCAGAGATTTTACCTGTACCTGAATATGACAAAGCCCTCCCGATCCCTCACACTGTCCTACAGCCGGGCGGATGGGGAGGGGAAAGTCTGCGGCCCGGCCTATCTGATCGACAGCCTGCGGCGCCTCTTTCCCGCGCTCACCATGGAAGACGCCGCCGCGGATCAGGACTACGGACGTCTGCTGGAGCACCCCGTCGGCGGGATCCCGCTGGTGATCCGGGGACTCGAAGATCTGGCAAAAGGCCGGGAAGATGCCCGCTGGCGGGAGTTGTTCCACTGGTACTGCTGCCAGCCTGCTTATGAAAAAAAAGCCCGGCAGCTGGTGGAGGCGGCTTTTTACCAGGCGCCCGCGGAGCGGATCGGAAAGAGCGTCGCCAAGGTCCTGTACGGGGATCCGGGCAGCTTCAGCCCCACCCGGCTGGAACAGTTCGCCGCCTGTGCCTTTGCCCATTACGCCAAGTACGGCCTGGGGCTCACGGAACGGATCTATTATGGTTTCCAGGCCGTGGATATGGGGACGGTCATGCACAGGGCGCTGGAGCTGTACGCCGGGCATCTGCGAAAGGAGCAGCTCTCCTGGACAGAACTCTCGGAAGAGGAACAGCGGACGCTGATCGGGCAGTGTGTGGACCAGGTGGTGGCCGACTACGGCAACACGGTCCTTCACAGCAGCGCCCGCAATGAATATATGATCGCGCGGATCAAACGGATCCTGCGCCGGACCGTGTGGGCGCTGCGGGAACAGATGCTGCGGGGCGGATTTACCCCTGCGGGCTTCGAGGTGGATCTTCCCGGCGGGCGCATCGACCGGATGGACCTCTGCGAGGACGGGGAAAAGATCTACGTGAAGATCATCGACTACAAGACGGGGAATGTCCGTTTCGACCTGACGTCCCTGTATTACGGCCTGCAGCTCCAGTTGGTGGCATATCTGAACGGGGCGGTGGAGCTGGAGCAAAAAAGGCATCCGGACCGGTCTGTGGAACCGGCGGGGATCTTTTACTACAATATCAAGGATCCGCTGATCCGCGGCGGAGCGGGAGAGTCCGCGTCGGCCCGGGAAAAGAAGATCCTAAAGGAGCTGCGCATGGACGGCCTGGCCAGCGACCGGCCGGAGATCTTAGAGAAACTGGATGCCACAGGGGAGACGATCCCTGTTTCCTATAATAAAGACGGCACCCTGAGCAAGACCTCCAGCGTGGCCTCCCGGGAACGATTTGCGCAGATGATGGCATTTGCCAAAAAGAAGATGGAGCAGCTGTCCGCCGAGATCTTAAGAGGCGAGGCCCAGGCTGCGCCCTACGAGCTGGGAAAAAAACAGGCCTGCACCTGGTGTCCCTACCGGGCGGTCTGCGGATTTGACGAGGGGATCCGGGGGTATGCTTACCAGCGGCTGCGCCCGCTCACCCCGGAAGAATGCTGGAAAGCGATGGAGGAGGAATGTGGAGATGGGCATGACCTGGACGACTGAACAGAAGCAAGTGATCGAGCTGCGCGGCCGCAACATACTGGTCAGCGCGGCGGCCGGATCCGGTAAGACAGCGGTGCTGGTGGAGCGGATCTTATCCATGGTCACGGATCCGGTGCGGCCGCTGGATATCGACCGACTGCTGATCGTGACGTTCACCCGCGCGGCGGCCGGGGAGATGCGGGAGCGGCTGCGCACCGCCATAGAAGAGCGCCTGGCGCAAAAGCCCGACGACCTGCATCTGCAGAAACAGTCCACGCTGATCTACAGCGCCCAGATCAGTACCATCGACGGTTTCTGTCAGAACGTGATCCGCAACTATTTCCATCGGCTGGGCTTAGACCCCTCCTATCGGGTCGGGGATGAGGGAGAGCTTAAGTTATTAAAGGCGGACGTGGCCCAGGAGGTGCTGGAGGAGGCGTACCAGGCCGCGGATCCTGACCTCTACTGCCTGGTGGAGTGCTATGCCTCGGGAAAGACAGACGAGGGGCTCATAGACCTGATGCTGCGGGTCTATGAGTCTGCCATGAGCTACCCCTGGCCCCGGGAGACGCTCAGACAGTGGCGCCGGGCCTATGAGATCGAGACGGCAGAGGAGCTGGAAGGATCCGACTGGATGCAGGCGCTCATCCAGGACGCGGCAAAGAAGATCCAGGCGGCCTGTGAGCTGTCAGAGGAAGCCTGCGCCCTGCTCAGCCAGCCGGGGGGTCCCTATATGTACGCGGAGGCCCTGGAAAAAGACCAGGAGATCCTGGAGAGGATGCGGACGGCCACAGATCTTGACAGTCTCGTGCAGATTTTCGACAGCCTGACTTTCGGCAGGCTGTCCGGGAAAAAAGACGCCCAGGTGGATCCCCAGCTCCGGGAACAGGTGAAGGGTCTCCGGGAACAGTACAAAGGGATCGTAAAAGACCTGAAAGAAGACTATTTTTCAAAAGATCTGCAGGAGATCCTGGCGGAGATCCGCGTCTGCCGGGTGCCGGTCTGCGCATTGTTAGATCTGACGGAGACGTTCATGGACAGCTACGGGGCCAGAAAGCGGGAAAAAAACCTGGTGGATTTCGCGGATCTGGAGCATTTCGCCCTGGATATCCTGGTGGAAAACACGGACGGAGAGATCCGCTATACCTCGGCCGCGCGGGAGCTCTCCGAGCAGTTCGAGGAGATCCTCATCGACGAATACCAGGACAGCAGTTTCGTCCAGGAGCAGCTGATGACGGCAATCTCACGGGTCTGGCAGGGGCAGGCGAACATCTTCATGGTGGGCGATGTGAAGCAGAGCATCTACCGTTTCCGCCTGGCGCGGCCGGAGCTCTTCATGGAAAAATATGACCGCTATACGCTCACGGACAGCAAAGAGCAGCGGATCGACCTGCACAAAAATTTCCGCAGCCGCGCCCAGGTGCTGGCGGG
>CAJTYN010000184.1:0-2565 GCA_910584115.1 uncultured Lachnospiraceae bacterium | reverse complement strand
AAGGGCGCGAAGATGCGGCAGGAGCTGGAGGCCCTGGTCCTGGCCGGGAAGATCCGGGAGCTGGAGGGGGCCTATCCGGTGCTTGACAGAGAGACGGGGAGATACCGCCCGGCCCGCTACGGGGACATGGCCATCCTGCTGCGCACGGCTTCCGGCTGGGCCGACACATTCGTCAAGGTGCTGACCGCCCAGGGGATCCCCGCCTACAGCCCCTCCAAGACCGGGTATTTTTCGGCGCTGGAGGTGGTGACTGTGTTAGATTACCTGCGCATCTGTGACAATCCGCGGCAGGATATCCCTTTTGCCGCCGTGCTGCATTCTCCCATCGGGGGCTGCGACGCCCGGGAGCTGGCCCTTCTGGGGGCTCGTCCGGGCAGCCTCTGGGAGCGGGCCCGGGAATATGCAGAAAACGGAGAGGATCAGACGCTGAAAAAGAGATTGAGACATTTTTTGGCCTGTCTGCAGGATGTGCGGGAGCGCGTGGCGGACACGCCGATCCATCAGCTCCTCATCTACATCCTCCGGGTGACCGGGTACGGCGACTACGCCGCGGCGCTCCCCCCAGGGGGCCAGAGGGCGGCCGACCTGCAGATGCTGGTGGAAAAAGCCCGGGAATACGAGGCGACCAGCTACCGGGGGCTATTCCATTTCGTGCGCTACATTGAAAACCTCCAGAAATACCAGGTGGACTACGGGGAGGCACCGCTGGCCGGTGCTCAGGATCATATGGTCCGGATCTTGACCATCCATAAGAGCAAGGGTCTGGAATTTCCTATCGTCTTCGCGGCGGGCATGGGAAAACAGTTCAACCAGCAGGATGCCAACGCCCGCCTGCTGCTCCACCCGGATCTGGGCGTGGGCGCCGACGCTATCTATCCCGAAGAGCGCCTCCGGGTCTCCACAGCCATCCGCCAGGTGATCCGCCAGAAGACCCTGACGGAAGATCTGGGGGAGGAGTTGCGGGTGCTCTACGTGGCGCTCACCCGGGCAAAAGAGAAGCTGATCCTCACGGGAACGGTCACGAAACTGGAAAAACGTCTGATGGAGTACCAGGGGATCTCTCGGCGCAGGGAACAGAAGCTGTCCGTGTACACACTGGAAAAAGCCCGGGACTATTGGGGATGGATCCTTCCCGCGCTGGTGCGCCATCCGGCCATGGAGAAGATCTATGAACGATACGGCCTTGCCTGGGAGAGCGGCCCGGCGGATCTGGACGTGTCCGCGCCCTTTAGGGCAGAAGTGATCCAGGCCGGGGATCTTCTGGCGGAGCAGGTGGAGAAGCAGGTGGAGGCGGCCATCCAGAAGGAGACACTCTTTTTGGGAGATCCGGGAGCGGTCTACGACCCGCCCACGCGGGCGCTTTTAGAGGAGCGTTTTTCCTTCGTCTACCCGCATGAGGGCAGGAAGAAGATTCCCATGAAGGTGTCCGTATCGGAGATCAAAAGGCGGGAGAGCCATCCCGAGGAGGATGAGGAGCTTCTGTATTTCGAGCCGGATATCATCCCCCTGATCCCGGATTTTATCGAAGAAAAGGAGGACGTCCTCCAGGGAGCGGCCCGTGGGACGGCTTATCATAAGGCCATGGAGTACCTGGAATTTTCCCGGGCGGATACGAAAGACCAGGTGATCGGGCAGCTGAACGCCTGGGTCGGGGAAGGGCGGATGGATGAGCAGGAGAGGGCGTGCATCCGGGCGGAAGACCTGTGGGCGCTGGCATCCTCCGCACTGGGGCAGCGCATGTGCCGGGCGCAGGAGCAGGGGCGGCTGTACCGGGAGCAGCCCTTCGTGATCGCGCAGAGAGCGTCGGAGGTGGATCCGGACTGGGAGGACGGGGAGGAAGTCCTGGTGCAGGGGATCATCGACGCGTATTTCCAGGAACAGGACGAGCTGGTGCTGGTGGATTATAAGACCGACTGGGTAAATGCGGGGGAGGGCCGGAAGCTGGTGGAGCGTTACCGGATCCAGTTGGAGTATTATGGGCAGGCGCTGGAGAGGCTGACGGGGAAACGGGTGAAAGAGCGGTATCTGTATTCCTTCCGTCTGGGAGAGGCGCTGCCTGTTTAGGAATGCCCGTTGTCCCTTTGAAATAGATATAGAAAGGAAGTGAGGATGCATTGTGAAGAAAACGGGTTTTTATGTGCTCATCGCCGTGCTGGCGCTCAGTCTGGGCGGCCTGGCCTATGGGTGCTGGCGGATGTATGGGGACCTGCAGGATCTGCGGGCAGAGCGGGAAGAAAGTGAGGCGCGGGCCGCGCGGCAGCAGGAGCGGGAGGCGCAGGAGGCACGTAAGGTCCGGGCACAGCGAAAAGAACAGGAGCGGCAGCAGCAGGAGATGCAGGGGATACAGAAGCCCGTGCAGGAGCTGGTGGCGGGCTTCGGGGAGGGCGACTGGGCGGTCTATGTAAAAGATCTGACAGGCGGCGGCTCCTTTGAGATCAACAGCCACCAGATGGAGTCGGCCAGCCTGATCAAACTCTACATCATGGGGGCCGTCTGGCAGGCGATCGAAGAGGGGAGCCTTACGTATAGCCAAGAGATCCAGGAGCTGCTCCTGCAGATGATCAC
>CAJTYN010000183.1 GCA_910584115.1 uncultured Lachnospiraceae bacterium | reverse complement strand
AGCGCCTGCCATTTCGTGGTCATGTATTTCTTCGTATGTCCCATGCCCGTTTAAAAAGAGGGCATAAAGAAGCTGCCTGTGCTCTCCATATAAGGAGTACAGACAGCTTTTATATCGTCTTACTGCCGACGCCAGGTCGCCGGGAGGAACAGCGCCATCATGGGGAAGATCTCCAGCCTTCCCACCAGCATATCGAACATCATCACATATTTGGAAAAAGCGCTGTAGCCGCCGAAATTTCCGGCTGGTCCGACTTCGCCCAGCCCTGGTCCGATATTGTTGATCAGTGCGGCGATGGCGCTGAAATTGGAGGTAAAGTCAGACCCATCGATGCTGATGCACAGCATGGACACGGCATAGATCAAGAGATAGCATCCGATGAATATGTTGACGGAGCGCAGCGTATCCTCGTCCACGATCCGGTCGTCCATCTTGATCTTGATCCGCGCCCGTGGGTGTACGATCGTATAGAGTTCTTTTCGCACGCTCTTGATCATGAGCAGGACGCGGGACACTTTGATGCCGCCGCCGGTGCTCCCCGCGCAGGCCCCGATGAACATCAAGATCAAAAGGAGGGTCTGGGAGAAGATCGGCCACTGGCCGAAATCCGTCGTGGAGTATCCGGTGCTGGTCATGATGGAACCCACCTGGAAGGCGGCCTGCTGGAACGCTTCCAGGACGGAGGGGAAGAAGCTCCTCACGTTAAATGTGATCAGCAGGATGGCCGCCGCGATGACTCCGAAATACAGCTTGAGCTCCTCGGAGCGGAGGGCCTGTTTCCATTTTTTACACAGGAACAGGTAGTAGATGTTGAAATTCACCCCGAAGAGGATCATGAAGATCGTGATCACATTCTGCATATACGGCGTGTAGGATCCGACGCTGTCGTTGCGTATGCCGAAGCCGCCGGTGCCCGCGGTCCCCATGGAGAGCGTCACGGCATCAAACGCGGGCATCCCGCCTAAGAGGAGCAGGACGATCTCGACGATGGTCATCACCAGATAGATGGCGTAGAGGATCCGCGCCGTCTGTTTGACCCGGGGGACCAGTTTGCTGACGGAGGGGCCCGGGCTTTCGGCTTTCATCAGGTACATGTGGCGCCCGCCGGCCATGGGGAGCACCGCCAGGATGAACACGAGGACACCCATGCCGCCCAGCCAGTGGGTGAAGCTGCGCCAAAAGAGCCCGCTCTTTGACAGAGCTTCCACGTCGTTTAAGATGCTGGCCCCGGTCGTGGTGAAGCCGGAGATCGTCTCGAAGAGCGCGTCGGTAAAGGACGGGATGTCCCCGCTGGCGACGAACGGGATGCAGCCCGTGAGGCTCAATAAGATCCAGCTCAGGGATACGGCCAGGAATCCTTCTTTTGAGTAGAAGACCGTGTCGGTCGGTCTTTTCCAGGTGGATCCGATGCCCAAGGCCAGACAGAAGAGCATGGTCCCCAGGAACGCGGCAAAGGTTTTTTCTCCGTAAATGAGCGCGATGGCGGTGGGCAGTGCCATAAAGATCCCCTCGATCTTGAGGACGGATCCCAGGATATAGATCAACATTGAATAATTCATGGTTTTATGTACACCTCTATGAATAGGATCACGGGCACAGGATATCTTCCACGTCAGTCAGTCCGCTGTGTGTGGTGACCACGACCACGCTGTCCCCCGGGAGGATCCTATCCTGCCCGCCGGGGATGATCACCTGGCCGTTCCTGCTGATGCAGGCGACCAGCACGTCCTTGCGGATCTTCAGTTCCTGCAGGGTGGTATCTGTGACCCGGGAATCTTTCTGTATGTGGAATTCCAGGGCCTCTACGTTGTCGTTGACCAGTTTGTACAGCGTCTCTACGTTGCTCCCGATGGAATTCTGCGTGGCCCTTACGTACTGCAGGATGATCTCCGCGGTCAGATGCTTGGGGTATACCACGCTGTCTAAGTCCAGGGAGCGCAGGACGTCGTTGAGCTGGAGCCGGTTGATCTTCGTGATGGACTTGACTTTTACTTTTGTTTTGGCGAAGAGGGAGAGGATGATGTTCTCCTCGTCGATCCCTGTCAGGGTCACGACGGAATCCATCTGGTCGATCCGCTCTTCGCGCAGGACTTCCTCGTCGGTGCCGTCCGCGCAGATCACAACGGCCTTGGGCAGCAGGTCGCAGAGCGCCTCGCACCGCTTCTCGTCTTTTTCGATGATCTTTACCTTGATGCTGGTGGGCTGCAGGAGTTTGGCCAGATAGACGGCGATCTGGCCGCCGCCGATGATCATGGTGTTTTTAACCTGATGGGTGTTCAGCCCGATCTTTTTGAAAAAGTCTGCAGCGTTCTTGTGGGACGCGGCCATGGACAGTGTGTCCCCCTCCTGCAGGATAAAGTCCCCGGAAGGGATCGTCACGTCGGATCCCCGCTCGACGGCACAGATCAGGACGTCGCAGCCCAGGGTGGAGGGGATGTCCTTGAGGGCGATCCCGTGCAGGACGCAGCCTTTCCCGATCCGCAGCCGGAGCATCTCCACGCGTCCTTTGGCGAATGTGTCGATCTCGATGGCGCTGGGAAAATACAGGAGCCGTGAGATCTCCCTGGCCGCCGTGAATTCAGGGTTGATGATCATGGAGAGCCCCAGTTCATCTTTGATAAAGTTCCGTTCATGCATGTAGATGGGATCGCGCACCCGGGCGATGGTCTGGCATTTTCCGGCTTTTTTTGCGATGACGCAGCACAGGAGGTTCATCTCGTCCGATTCAGTCACCGCGATGAGCAGGTCTGTCGCCTCGATGCCTGCTTCTGCCAAGATACTGTAGCTCGCGCCGTTTCCTATGACGCCCTGTACGTCGTATGTGTTCGCGACCATCTGGACCACGCCTGCGTCGGTGTCGACGACCGTGATGTTGTGGTCTTCCACGCTCAATCTTGATGCCAGAGCGGTGCCCACTTTTCCGCATCCCACGATAATGATCTGCATATCTTCTTTTTTCACCTCATAGTTGACTCGTCTTTTTGTATGATACTATCATTATAGCACGTTTAGTTAAATGCGCAACCATAGGATCGTATGTCATCTTTCCAGTTCCTGCAAGGGCAGGGTGCGTACGTTGACGCCGTTGACTTCGATGTGGTCGTCCACGGTGATCAGGAGGCATTGTTTGCCGTCGATCATCCGTGTCTCCACCAGGTCCGCCCGCTCCGGGTTCACGGTGACGACCACGTCCGGGGTCTGGATGCTGAATTTCTTCGGATTGGCGATGTTGACGGCCAGGAGGGAGGACTGGTCGCCGGACACGGCGTCAAAAGTCTCTTCGAAGGACGCCAGGGAATCTTCCGGCGCGCCGCTGTCCTCCATCAATCGGCGGATGTCCTGTTTTTCCAGCACCAGAGGTTCCGGGTCTTCGGTCATGCTGTGCTCATCCAGCATATCGTTGAGCTCTTCGTGGATGTTCTTGACCACATCATAGCCGCACTGGTCGCCCAGGGTGTCGGAGAGCAGGGTGTTGAATGTCTCCCGCTGGTCCGAGGCGGACATGGGCAGGGGGCAGCCGAACACCACTTCGATCATCTCTTCCTGGAGTTCGTCCGGTTTTTTTGAAAAATAGACGGCGCTGTGGATGTCCATCTGCCGGTCGGTCATGGCCGGGAACAGGAAGCCTTTCACCGGGACTTCCACCACCCAGTCCCGCTCCCGCTCCTCGATGGCGTTGGAGACGGGGTTGTAGCACAGGCCGCTCTTAGAGAGGTTGACCGGACAGATGCTGCACAGGAGAAAATGATAGACGTCATCCGAGGCGTCGAACATCTCCAGGTTGTCCGAGGCGCGTCCGGGGATGTCGTAGGTGGCGTCGATCAGTAAGATCAGGTAATTCTCCGGATAAATGTAGCTCTCGATGATCTTGTCGTAAAACTCGCTCAGGAGCTCGTCGTCGGCAAGGCTGCTGTCCCGCAGCTTCAGCAGGAAATGCTGCGTGCCCCCTTCCCGCTCCTGCTCCAGGGGAAATCCCAGGTTCCACAGGTTTTTCCCGAACGTGCCGGAGAGGGTGCGCCGGAAGATGTCGCAGTACTTGAAGACTTCCTCCTCGGACAGGGTGAGGAAGGACTGGCGGAAAGTGAGTTCTTTTTCTTTTTCGGCGTTTATGTAGCAGCCGCAGAGCTGGCTGATCACAGCGTTTTCTGGCTTGAATTGCTTGCGGATCTCCGCGATCTCTTTTTTGTTCATATGTATGTATCCTCTTTTCATTTTTATAAAAAGGGAAATAGATCCCTGGTCATGGATATCTATTATACCACATGATCAGGGAAATGGGGATCGGTCTTTATGAATGAGTCGATCAGATGCCGCTTCTGCCGGGCGGACATCTGTTTGATCTGGTACTCTCTTTTCATGGCTTCGCTCTTTGTGTCAAAACTCTCATAATAGACGAGCTCCACCGGTGTCCGGCTCCTGGTGTATCGCGCGCCTTTTTTGCTGTTGTGGGCGCGCAGGCGCTTCTCAAGGTCGTTGGTCCATCCGGTGTACAGTGTGCCGTCACGGCATTTTACGATGTATGTATAGTCCATCTCGGTGATACCCTCATGATCTATGTACAGGCTGCCCGGCCTTTTATGAAAAAAGTCTGGCAGCCCGATCATTTATGTCAAGCAATCGGCGAAAGTAGATCACCATATTGAAGGATCTCTTTTGTGCAGATCGTATCCCGGGACCTTGGGAGGTCTTTTTCCTTAAAATGCGATTGCGGATTTTTCAATATGGCACGTTACTTTCTTATTATACGTCTTTTGGGCAGATCTGTGAATATCTTTTATGGCAGGTACTGGATGGGGTCTGCCGGGACTCCGTCTCTGCTCATGGCAAAGTAGAGGTTGCTGCCTTCTTCGGTGTAGTATTTCGTGGGCTCGTCCACATAGCCGAGGATGGTCCCCTGTGGGATGGTCTGGCCCACGACCACGTTTAGGTCTTTTAATTGTCCGTAGGTGGACTGGTAGCCGTTGCCCAGGTCAAGGACCACGGTCGTGCCGGTCTCGGACATCTCTTCGATGGAGGCCACGGTGCCGTTGGAGGCGGCCATGACCGGGGATCCTACGGAAGACTGGATCGCGATCCCTTTGCTGTATTTATAGAGATCCAGCGTCGGGTGGTAGATCGTGTGGTCCATGCTGTAGTCCAGGAGCACCTGTCCCTCCAGCGGCCAGTTCATCAGGCTGTCTTCTGTAAAATCAACAGGGATGGCCGGGGCTGTCTCGGCGATGGCGGAGGCATCGGCTGTCTCGCTGTCCGCGGTCCCTTCTGTCTCTGCGGTGTCGTCTGTCTGTGCCGCGTTGTCTTTAGTCTCTTCTTCGGTCGCTGTCTCCGGGGCTTTTGCCACATCCGCTTCCACATCAGACGTTCCTGCGTCTACCATGGGGACAGATGTGCTGCTGGGGAGTTTTCCAGTGTCCTCAGCGGCGATCTGGGGGGTTATGGGCCCGTCGTCGGTGTGCTGTGTCCCGGCCTGGTACACGGTCACGGCCAGGGCGATGATCGCCACGATGAGCACGCTGTTCACGATGATCCGGATCAGTCTTGTTTTCTTTGTCATACTCTTTCACCTCTGTTTTTTGATTTCTTAAATGATCATAGCCATAGGATTTCCAAAATATGAAACTCTATGCAATTTTTCTAAAAAATCTTAT
>CAJTYN010000182.1 GCA_910584115.1 uncultured Lachnospiraceae bacterium | reverse complement strand
GAAAAACAATACTCGGGATACATGCTCCCCCACCAGGCATACGCCGGCCCTCCCCCATGGGCAGGCCGGTATATGCACAGGAGGGTGAGGATCCAAACGAGTGCCAAGACGATATATCTTTTCAATCTCTGACAGACCATCCTTTCTGCAGCGGTCTTATGACCGCCCACATCATAAGTATGGCCCGCTTTCTCTTAATTTAATCAACGGGAGCGCGGGAAGTCCCTTCTGGCCGTACCAGCTGTTGTAGACCTGCCGCAGGGTGACACCCGACTTCTTCTGCGTGTACGGGCGGTTCTCGTAGATCCCCACCAGGTATCCCCCGATGGACTCGTTATCCTCCCCCTGATAAGCCATGACCGCGTCCACGTCGCTGGCCCGGAACACGTACAGGTCTTCTCCCACCAGAGGATCTTTTTTCAGATGATTCATGAGGGCCGCGCACTGGCCCTGGCGTATCAGCCCCTCGCCCAGGATCAGGACCTCCAGATGACTCACGTCCAGGTATTTCTCCTGGCTGCGGTCGTATTCCCTGTCGATCTCGTCGAAATCCCGGCCGGACAGAGAGACATTTCCGGGGTTCTCGCCCTCCTCCGGCTTCTCCTGTCCGGTAGATCCGGGCAGATCCGCCATGCCGTAGGTCACCCGGTACCGGCCGTTTTCATGATCCACGGACATGACCATCGGGTACAGCCGTTTCTCCGGTTCCACGCCGCTGCAGCCGCATAAGATACATGCGAGGCCGCACAGCAGGACCGCTGTCAAGATCTTTTTCTTCATTTCTCCGGGACACCTCCTCTGTTCCTGCTCTTATACCAGACCGCGACGTACAGCGTGAGGACCACGAGCAGCGGCGTGAGCGCATGGGTCAGCAGCCATCCGAACCAGGCCTCGATCCGGAAGCGGCCGAAAGGATCTTCCGCCAGGACGTAGACCAGCACCAGCAGTGCATACCGCAGAGACTCAAGCCGCGTCTGATCCAGGATATGGTTTCCATAGAAGCACAGACTCCCCAGGGAAAAGAACAGCCCGTAGATCACGAGCGCGATCCACAGCACGTCGAACCGGGCCAGCACATCCCCGGGCAGGTCCGTCCCCGCCATCAGCGGGAGGATGGGGAACTGCTCACGGATCAGCCGCTCCCAGCCAAAGACCGCCTGGGCCAGTATGAGCGCCGCTCCCAGCATGCCGCTCAAGACCAAGACGCCTGAGAATGCGGGCTTCCAGGAGCTGTGCGGCTTTGACACTTTTGACAGCAGAAAAGGGAGAAATCCCAAGAAAGATAAAACACAGAAGATCATATACGCGCTGTCCAGGCCGTACCACCATTTCAGCTCACCCTGTATCGGATCGTTGAGGTAGGCGCTGTCCCCCTGGAAACAGGCCAGCACATACAGGAGCAGGAAGCTCCCCAGCACCAGGCCGCAGGAGACTTCCCCCATGCGGCCCCTTTTCTCCAGGCCCACATGGCTCCCCACCGCGCACACGCCCAGGATCAAAAGCCCCACCAGCCACCGGGGAATGCCTGTGATCAGGTACGTACACACCAGCCGGGAAGCTACGGCCAGCAGATAAGCCCCTGTGAAGATGAGCGGGATCAGGTATAGGACAGCGATATATCTGGGCAGGACCTCATAGGCCGGCGAGATCCGGATCAGCAGGATGATCACGAAAAAATAGACCACGAGATTTATCAGGATCCCCAGCAGGCCGTTTGCCCCCAGCACGTGGTGCGTCCCCGGCAGACACAGCAGGATGGGCACCAGCAGGCTCAAGATCATCTGGCGGCTCATCTGCCGATGGGAGATCCTCTGGTTATCAGCGAACATCTGCATCTTCTCACCTTCCTTTCAGACGGACCTTCTGTCCTTCATCCGCAAAGACAGGGCGCCAGATCATATCCCGCAGCGGACGCCGCAGGATGCCGTCCCCCTGTTTTTTCTCCAGCTCTTTTCCCACAAAAGGCATCAGGTAAGGGATATGGAAGCTCTTCAAGCCCGCCAGATGGCTGATCACGCCGTAGATCCCCAGCAGGATCCCGAAGACCCCGAGGAAGCCGCCCAGGAAGATGAACAGATATTTCAGCAGCCGAAACGGCGCCGAAAACTCTTCGCTGGGGATGGTCAGCGAACCGAGCGCCGTCAGCGCCACGATCATCACCACGATCGGGCTGACCAGGTTCGCTTCCACGGCCGCCTGTCCCACGATCAGCCCTCCCACCAGCCCGATGGCATTTCCCAGCGCCCCGGGGATCCGCACCCCCGCCTCCCGGATCATCTCGAACGAGAGTTCCAAAAAGATGAGTTCCACGATGCTGGAAAAAGGGACCCCCTGCCGGGCTTCCGCAAAGGATAGGAGCAGGTTCGTGGGCAGTACCTGGGTGTGGAAACGGGTGACCGCCAGATAGATCCCCGGCAGCAGTGTGGCGATCAGCATCGCCATATACCGCAGGCACCGCAGGAACGACACCAGCTCGAAATGCTGGTAGCGGTCTTCGCTCACCTTCATGAAATCATGGAACGTGGTGGGCAGGATCAATGCGATCGGAGAGTTGTCACAGATCAGGACGATCCGGCCGTTGAGCAGCTCCATCGCCGCCCGGTCCGGCCGCTCCGTGGTCTGGAACTGGGGAAAAGGCGAGTACCAGACTTCCTCCGACAACTGCTGCACGACCCCGCTGTCCATCACGCCGTCGATCTCAAATGAAGCCAGCCGCTCTTTGATCTCCTCTAACAGCTCCTCCGGTGCCAGATCCTCCACATACAAAAGGTGCATCAATGTATCCGACCGGACCCCGCTGTAGGATTCCACGATCTTCAGCCGCGTATCTTTGACCCTCTTTCGGATCAGGGCGGAATTGGTCTTCACCGAATCCGAAAATCCCTCCTTCGATCCCCGGAGTACCTTCTCCCGCTCCGCCTCCGAGACTCCCATATTGGGATATCCTTTGCTGGCGATCTTGATGGCCTGATCGTACCCGTCCATAAAGAAGATCGCGTTCCCGGCCAACATGGCTTTAAAAGCCGCCTCCATAGTGGGGATCTCCGTCACGTCCGAGATCCCCAGGGCGTTGTATTCCAGGAACTCTTTCATCTGGGCGGGCGGGATCTCCCAGAAATGGTTGATCAGTTTGCCGATCACAGAATCCTCCAGCATCATGTTACTGACCGCCACCTCGATGTAGACCACCAGACAGTCCACCTTCTTCCCCTCGCCTAAGCGCATGGGGCGGATGATGATGTCGTCGCAGTTCTCCAGCTTCTGGCGGACGTATTCCTCGTTGATCCGCAGGCTGGAAGATACAGGCGTTTCTTGGTCGTTCATGCCGTACCTCCTCTAAAGCATGTCCTATAGCATATCCTCATACACACGCTCAGTATCTCCCGGCCGGGCTTTTTTATCCATCCGATCCATCCGATCTTTTTTCTGGATACTCTTTATCTTTCCAGTACCACCATTTTAATCTCTCCGGGTCGTGCTGGGTATGCTCCGCATAATACACCGCGCAGCGGAACACGTACAGCACGCACCGGTCGTCCTGGAAGCCTTTTTTCAGACAGTCCAGGCGATAGAGCTCTTCCGGGTCTTTTCCCACCAGATCCGCCACACAGTGGATGCCGATGTCCTGCAGATGACGCTGCATATTGGCGCCCACCCCCGGGATCTTCGTAAGATCGCTGGACGGGCTTTTTTTATCCAAAAACGCTGTCGCGGCTTTATAGACCTGCATCGTCCGTTTCGACGACAGGTCCCAGGCGGCCAGCTCCGCCCGGATCAGCTCCGGGTATCTCTTGCTGATGTCCTTGAGCGCGTTGCCTGCTGACTTTCGGGCGTACGGACTCTCGTCCTCCCTGTATCCCGCCAGCAGCGCGATGGCCTCCTGGGGATGTTCCTTGAAATACGGACGGCTGGTCCAGACCCGCAGCCCCTCCGAGACTGCCCTGCGGACATTCGCCCGGCCGTCGGCGGACCATTCCTTTATGACCGGCAGGGCGTTTTCGTATCCGATCTTGGCACAGTGAAGATCGAACGCCATCGCCAGCACCTCCTGCACCTTCCAGCTCTCGTGGAGGCTCACTGTATCGCGCAGGAACGCCAGCGCCTCCGGGTACACATCCGCGATATGCCCGGCCAGCAACACGCCCACCTCCTGGATCTGGAAATCTTCCGACTGGTATAAGACGGGATACATGCCGCGGCATTCCTGGGCCGTGTGTTCCGCGTAAAATCTCTTTGCTTCTGTCTTTACGAGCTTCAGACTGTCCCTGTCCGGGATCAGGTCTGCTAGATACTGCAAATAATGATCCATCTTTTTTCCTCCTCTCCTGCGTCCTCATCCTATCATACATCTTCCGCCCTTACAAGCCAGACAGCCCTCCCTCTGCGTACAAGAATGTCTGGACGATCACGCGATCATCGTGTATATTAAATCTTAAGTAGCAGAAACATGATCGATCAGCGAGGGAGAAAAAAATGATCATCAGCGCCAGCCGCCGCACAGACATCCCAACATATCATCCAGACTGGTTCATGGAACGTATCAAGGCCGGATATGTGTACGTGCGCAATCCGATGAATCCCCACCAGATCAGCCACATCAGCTTATCACCAGAAGTGGTCGACGGGATCGTCTTCTGGACAAAAGACCCGACGCCTATGATACCGAGACTGGACGCGCTAAAAGACTATATGTATTATTTCCAATTTACACTCACCAGTTACGGCACAGATGTGGAAAAAAATCTCCCCAGCAAGGACAAGGTCATCATCCCTGCTTTCCAGAGGTTGTCCGACCTGCTCGGCCCGGATCGGGTGATATGGCGGTATGATCCGATCTTTTTCAATGAGACATATACGCCCGACTACCACATCCGTCACTTTGAAAGACTGGCGAAACGTCTCTCTCCATATACCAAAAAATGTACGATCAGTTTTCTTGACTTTTACCGCGATACAGCGAAAAAAATGGCCGCTCTGTCTCCCAGAAGACCTTCCGCCGAGCAACAAGAGGACTTGGCAAAGATCCTGGCCCAGATTGCCCACAGCTATGGACTGCGTATCGACACCTGCGCGGAAGGGATCGATCTGCGGCGCTACGGGATCGAACACGCAAGGTGCATCGACGACCGGCTCTTCGGACAACTGCTGCAATGCCCCCTGGACGTCAAAAAGGATCGATCTCAACGGCCAAAATGCGGCTGTATGGAAAGTGTGGATATCGGAGCATATGATACCTGCTCTAACGGCTGCCTGTATTGCTATGCGGATCACGGCAAAAAAACGCTCCGCGCTGATAACGTCAAAGATGATCCAGCCTCTCCGCTCTTGACCGGAGAAGTCGGACCAGAAGATAAGATCACCAGACGAAAGATGGTCTCATGCAGAGTGACCCAGCTCCGACTTGAACTATGAATATATGATCTCACAAGCAGGATAGAGAGAAAGCCGGGGCCCTATCTGGGGATTTCTGGCCTGTCTTTTTCATCTCATCATATCTTTGCGTCACGGTCCTGTCTTTTATACAAAAAACGCCTGACTTCCATGATCATCTCCGGACCTTCATCGTCGATCACGACATGTTTGAAACCCTAAGATTCCCCTCAGTTACAATTTTACAGATATATAGAATACCTGCCGTTTAAAAAAGCGTTGTAAGGGGT
>CAJTYN010000181.1 GCA_910584115.1 uncultured Lachnospiraceae bacterium | reverse complement strand
CCTACTTCCCAGGAATCTCCACTGCGGATGATACCTGGACGGATGAGGAACTGAAAAAGGTCGAGAAGGCTTCCAAACAGGAGGCGAGACGGCAGTATGCCAGGCGGCAGGCGGAGAGGTTCGGGCGGCTGGCCAGGTATTCGTTGGATGAGGAAGATAGGGAGAGATACTACAGGAAGGCCGCAGAGTGGGAAAAACGGGTTGAAAAGTTTTCCAATCCTGCTATAATAATGTCAGGAGCAAGGATTACGGATCCGTTCAGCAAAGAGGCGGAAGCGTTTGCTGAGATGTATTACGAGGAGATCCGGAGCTTTTCAACGGACGTCAGAAAGATAGCCGATAATCTCGGGAAGGATGAAGCGGATATCAAGAAGATCAAAGCCTATCTGTTTGAAGAAGATTCCCTGTTCGATCCAGATACAGGGGGATACAGACGTTTTGACCCAGATTGTGCAATCGCTCAGAGCTGGCAGCGTCTTATGATCGGGAAAGATATAAGACCACATGACAGGACTTTGATAGAGCACGAGCTCTTGGAGATGAAGATTAAAAAAGAAAACCCGGAGATAGAACATTGGAAGGCTCATGAATTGGCGACTAAAAAGTTTGATTATCCGAGTGAGGCGATGGAATATTATGGTAACCTTGAAAAACATAAGAAGATCAGAAGATGACATCTCGGCGGATTACTATCCAGAGGGGAAAGGGCCACGGGGTTTTATGAGAATGCGCCTTAAAGATAGCGAGGTTGTCGAACATGAGAACGCAAGTCCTTTTGCGGCCCCTCATGTGAGGTATGAATTAAAGAGACTCGCAAAGTTGGATGAACTGCCGGAAGAAAAAATAGTATTATGGTATTGATGCCACTTGGTCAGATGTGATCGGGTGGCATTTTTATACCCATTTTCAGGAGGAACGCATGAGAGTGAGAGTGATTATCGACTTCAGGGATAGGGAGAACGGTTTGAGGCTGAGAAAGAAAGGAGCAGTGTTCGATGTGGATGAGGAAAGGGCTGAGGAGCTCTTGAGTCTTGGATATGTAGCGAGAGTGGGAGAGATCACAGGATCAAAAAGGAGGACACGAGATGATCAGATGTAGGTTACCCATGGATATCCAGCTCTTCGCGGACCCAGCGCCGGGCGGCGGCGATCCAGGCGCAGGGGGACAGCCTCCTCAAGGCCAGCAGGGCCAGTCACAGGACCCGGTAGGCGGGAGCGGCCAACAGACGGCACAGATCGACTACAGCAAGATCCAGCAGATGCTGGACAGCACGCTGGCGACAAAAGAGGACAGCGCACTGAAAGCCTATTTCAAACAGCAGGGCCTGAGCCAGCAGGAAGCGGAGCAGGCAATCGCGGATTTCAAGGCACAGAAGGCCGCCAGCCAGCCGGATGTGGGCGCCATCCAGTCCCAGCTCGCGCAGGCACAGGCCGCGCTCCAGCAGTCACAGGTAGAGAACGCCGCGGCCATGGCAGCCTTTGGCCTGGGGATTGATGCCAAGACCATCCCTTACGTGCTGAAGATGGCCGACCTGGGCGGCGTGATGGGTCAGGACGGGAAAGTCAATGATGAGGCCCTCAAGAACGCCCTGAACAAGGTGCTGGAGGATGTGCCGGCGCTGAAGCCGCAGGCACAGCAGACGCCCGGATTCAGGATCGGCGCACCCGGCGGCGGTCAGCAGACAACAACTACAGACGACGCCCTCAAGAAGGCGTTCGGATTGTAAAGGAGGTATGACAGATGGCAGTATATGAATATGCAGAGACGTTCACGAGCCTGCTCCAGCAGAAATACGCGAAGGAGCTGTGCTCCGATGCGCTGACGCAGAGCCACCCGGAGGTGAAGTTCATCAATGCGCAGACGATCAAGCTCCCGCGGATGACCGTATCCGGTTATAAGGACCACACCAGGACGCCGGGGTTCAATACCGGGACACTCTCCAACGACTGGGAGCCGAAGAAACTGGAACATGATAGGGACATCGAGTTCTGGATCGACCCTCTGGACATCGACGAGACGAACCTGACCCTGTCCGTGGCGAACATCCAGAACACCTTCGAGACAGAGCAGGCCATCCCGGAGAAGGACTCCTACCGGTTCTCCAAGATCCATGCGGAGATGGAAGCCTATTCCGGTCGGATCGTCAAGGACGCGGTGACCGTGGAGAACTTCCTGGAGATGTTCGATGCGGAGATGGCGGTCATGGATGAGGCGGGCGTGCCGGAGGAAGGCCGGATGATGTACGTGACACCATCCATGAACAGGATCATCAAAGAGGCCCAGGGCCTCCAGAGGACGATCACCGTCACCGCGCCGCTGACCATCAACAGGAGCGTGCATTCCCTGGATGATGTGACCTTCAAGATGGTCCCGGCGGCCAGGATGAAGACCAAGTATGATTTCACCGATGGGTGCGCGGCTGCGGCTGACGCCAAGCAGATCAACTGGATCATGCTCCATCCGTCCTGCCTGGTCTGCCGGGACAAGTACAGCTATATCAAGCTATTCACGCCGGGGACGGATTCCAGGACGGCGGATGGCTACCTGTACCAGAACCGCTGTTTCGGGGATCTCTTCCTCCTGGAGAAGAAGGTGGAAGGCTGCTCCCTGAACGTGAGCGCGTGAGGAGGGATGACATGAAGGCAGTGAGAGGGAACAAAGAATATACGATCAGCAAGGCACAAGAGAAAGCCTACCAGGATGCAGGGTATGACATTCTGGACGATATGAGCAGTTGGCCCAGACGGGCTTATGCTGCCAGTTAGCGAGGTGAGGATATGGCATGGCCGTGTTTAGTGCTGCCGCAATGGTGCAGGACGGATATCAGCCTGGAACTCGATCAGGAGGGCGTCAGCGAGTACGGGGAACCGCTCCCGTTGGTGGCATATTCAGGAAAGTGTAACTATCAGGACAAGGCAAAGACGGTGCTGACCGCCGAGAAGAAGCTGGTGGAGGTCACAGGATGCGCCCTGTTCCCCGGGGATATCTGCCCGGACTTGTCCGTGATATCGGGGGGCCGCGCCGTGGTGCATGGGACGGAGCGCCGGATCCTGCAGGGCAGGAAGGCCCGCAACATGGACGGGAGCGTCAACTATACGGAGGTGTTGCTGATATGATCAGGGCTACTTCAAGGATAAGGTTCAATATGCCCAGGATACGGCATCTGTCGGCGGCGGCAATATCCGCCCTGGAAAAGACGGCAGAAGCTGTCCGCACAGAAGTGGTCCAGGCACAGGTGATGCCGAGAGATACCGGGGCGATGCAAGGCGAGAGCACTTTCATTAAGGCAGGAGAGTCTATATCCTCAACGTATAGAGACGGTGCTGAAGCCGTAAACACGATCACAAAAGCGAAAGGGGGCAGAGTGTCCATCATTACTGCATCCCCCCAGGTACGGCGTTTATACTACCATCCGGAATTCAACTTTAAAACCGATGAAAATCCCAACGCAAAAGGGCATTGGTATGAAGACTGGGAGGAAGGCGGAACACACCAAGACTTTGCACCAAATGCATTCAAGAAATTTTACAGACAGGAGGTGGGTCTATGACATTATATCTGGAAGATATCCATGCCCTGGTGAAGTCCTTCGGGCTCGTGGAGGACGGGCACTGTTACATGGGAAAGCTGGATGCGAAAAAGGAAAAGAGCATCGGCATATACAACCTGAAGCGGGCCTCCCCATACAAGACGGCCATCGGGGGCAAGCAGGAGCAGTCCTATGGTGTGAAGCAGGTGAGTCTCCTGATCCATTGGGACAAGTCCCCGCGGGATACGGAGAAGGCGGCGGTCGCTCTGTTCGAGAGACTAGAGGACGTGAGGGACGTGACCGTCAACGGGAAGCGGATCCTCTTCACGATGATGCTCACCGGAGAGCCGGTGGACGTGGGGGCGGATGATGCAGGTATATATGAGATGGTGATCGAGACAGCATTCTATCATGAGAGGAGGAGAAGGTGATGAAGGAGATGAGGATACCGATGGAACTACAGGAGTTCGCGTCCAGTGATGCGGGTACGTCCGGCGTGTACCCCTGCTATACGAACCAGTTCCAGATCGACACATCCGCGGGCGGCATGGCTTCCATGGACAGCATCGCGGATTGCGAGACATTCGGAGTATCGTTCGACAACGGTGTGGAAGAGTGGTCGCCGTTCGATATGGAGGGGTGGACCCGCAGGCTGCTGACCGGGAAATCCGTGACCATATCCGTCACGGCCAAGAGGAACGTGGGGGACAAAGGTAACGACGCGGTGGCGGCGCTGGCCTGGAAGAACGGCCGGAACGCTGAGAGGGATTTCCAGTGGACGTTCCCAGACGGTACGGTCGTGAAGTTCGAGAGCGCGGTCATCAACGTGACGAACATCGGGGCCGGGGATTCCACAGCGGTGGCGCCGCTCGAATTTGAGGTCATGAGCAATGGGAAACCGATCATCACACCGGCGGCATAGGGCAGCCGGTCTTTTATATGGAGGGAAACATATGGCGAGAGTAGTGGATATCACAGAAAAGCTGAGTTTTGATGAGAACCCACGCATGGTCATCAGGGACCAGGAGTTCGAGGTGAACGCGGATGCCGCCACGGTCCTGAAGATGATGGGGGCGTTCAAGGATAAAGGGGAGATAGAGAGCGTCATAGAGATGTACAATCTGCTGTTCGGCGAGGAGGCCAGGAGCGCGATCGAGGGGATGAGGCTCCCGTTCAAGGACCTGAAGGTGACCATCGAGACAGCCATGGGGCTGGTCATGGGCGAGGATGACGCCGAGGGGGAGTCGGGGACCCGTACTACGACCTCATAGACGACTTCGACCTGATCGTGTCGTCCTTCCAGTCGCAGTACGGGCTCCGCTTGTCAAAGGAATTCGGAGATGGGATGAAGTGGGCGGAGTTCAGGAGCCTGCTGGTGGGGATCGCCCCGGATACGGCCCTGGGGAGGATCGTCAGCATCCGGGCGGAGAAGGATAAGGACGTACTGAAACGTTTCAGTAAGGAGCAGCGCAGGATACGCAATGAGTGGATGCAGCGCAGGGCACAGGGAGTGGCACCGCAGCAGACGGAAGCTGTCCTGGAACAGCTTAAGCAGGTATTCATCAGTATGGGACGGGATCAACGGCGCGCTGAAGATCTTTTCAGATTGGTGCGCGGAGCATCCAGGGGCGGTGGAGAACATGGCCGTCATCATCGGATCGTTTTTTGCCGCATGGAAGATCACTTCCTTGGCTACGGGCATAATGGACATGGTGTCTAAGATAGGCAGTCTGGGTGAGATCGTGAGCAAGCTCGGCGGGCTGGTGGGGACCGTGTTCAACCCGTGGACGTTGGCCATCGCGGCCGTTATAGCCATCGGCGTCTTGCTGTGGAAAAATTGGGACACGATCAAAGAAAAAGCCGGACAGCTGAAAGACTGGGTCGTCGAAAAGACGACAGCCTTAAAAGATGGGGCAGTAGGAGCGTTCACAGGCCTAAGAGATACTCAAAGTCAGGCGCGGGACGTATGACGCGCTCGTTGCTGAAAAGCAGAAGATGTCGGTGGGCGAACCATGCGCGGTCCTGAGCGGGGATCCCAGCGTACCCTCCGGCAAGGCGTTCTATATCTGTTTCGAGGCGGGGGACGTGCGCCGGATGGTATCCGTGGAGGACCTGGAGATCATGATAGGAACACTACAAAAACGG
>CAJTYN010000180.1:2157-5887 GCA_910584115.1 uncultured Lachnospiraceae bacterium | reverse complement strand
GAAAAGTACATAGCAGAGTATAACATAGAAAGATGACCGCCGCAATAGCCGTCCCAATGAAAGGAATTTCTAAAAAGATGTCAGATCTGATGAGTTTATATAAGATAGAGTGCTACCAGAAGATGAAGACGCTCGACACAAAAGGAACGCTCTGGATGGTGCGGGACAAGGTGACAGAGCAGGTGTATGTCATGAGGAGGCTGCACATGTCCTCCCAGGCAGTCTTCCAGGAATTGTCCGAGATCGATCATCCGCATATCGTAGCGATACATAATCTATTTATCCATGAGGGTTTTCTGTATGCGGTGGAGGAGTATTTTGAGGGAAAAACGCTCCAGGAAGTGATGGAGACAAGAAGACCCTCGCCCAAATGGGCCGTTTTTGTGGGGCGTCAGCTTTTGGAGGCTCTGGTGGCCCTGCACGCGCACCAGATCGTCCACCGGGATGTGAAGCCTGAGAATATCATGATCGATGGAGACGGGGATGTGAAGCTGATCGATCTTGGCCTGGCGCGGATCATGGAAGATGGGAAAAGGCATGACACCACCGTAAAGGGCACCCGGGATTACGCCCCGCCGGAGCAGTACGGCTTTGCCCAGTCGGACTGTCGTGTGGATATCTATGCGGCGGGGGTCACGCTGAACGTGCTGGCGGTGGGGAGATTTCCCGGTGAGAAGATGTGCGGCGGGATGCTGGGGCGCGTCATCACACGCTGTATCCAATTCGACCCCGGGCGGCGGTATCAGACGGCGGAGCAGCTCCTGGGGCGGCTCAAGAGCCTGGAGCACGGCAGTCTTATCACAAAAGCGACGGTGGGAGTGGCTGCTGCATTGGCAGCGGCGGCTGTGATATTCCTGGCGGCGGGGCCTGGGCGGCAGGCGGATGTCAAGGCCCCGGCCTCCCAGGAAGAGACAGTCCTTTCGTCCGCAGAGGAAGGCGCGGGAGAGGCCATGGACGATGGAGGGGAGCAGCCCGGGGAGACGGGCGGGGCGGTCACCTTCGAGGATCTGGCGGAAGACATGGAGTGGCCGGACAGGATCAATCTGTTTGATGTCCAGGACCAGGACACTGTCCCGTTCATCTTGCCGGAGGAGGGAAAGACGTATACATGCACAGCGGAGGTGGGCGAGGGTGTGTATACAGACATGTCGATCCGGAAAGAAAAAGAGAAGCTCACGCTCTCCTGTGCGGTGCAGGGCCAAGAAGAAGCGGTCTTTACATTTGAGGACAAAGAAATGTATGATGAGTATACGGACCAGAGCCCCCGTAATTCTGTGCCGGATAGGGAGGAATGTTCTGTTGACTATGAGGTGGCGCTCTATGATATGGACTACGATGGAACGAAAGACTTTCTGGTCTCTATGGCAAGGCGGAAGCGTATGGACACGCCATTCCCAGAAGACCGTTATTATCTGAAGAGATATGTGCTGACGCGGGTGGTCTTCATGGATGAGGACCGGTATACGGTTTCGGATCCGCTGATCTTTTGGGATATGCCGCAGTACAGGACAGAGATCATACAGGTAGCGCCGACGCAGGCGGTCTATTGTGAAGATTTCCCGTTTGGTTACTATTTTAAGGACGGCGAATGGGAAGAATGGAATTTTGGATGACTGTACTGACAGTACAGTACATAGGACCCTTTCTGGTGTACAATGTAGCCAGAGAGGTTTTTTTTTATGGAAAAGATCATAGCTCATCGATATGGCAGGCGAGGATCTTCACGGTCTGCCAGAACCGCTGCAGCCGCCATTCGTCGCTGCCCTGCAGCAAGGACGCGATCTCCGAGGGGAGGGCGGCATCCTGCGTCATGCGGCCGAACAGCAGGTGGTCTGCGCTCACATTTAAGACCGACGCGATCTTAGAGAGGGTCTCCACCGATAATTTCCGGGAGCCCCGCTCGATGTGGCCGACGAAAGAGGCGGAAAGCCCGCACGCTTCACTCAATTGTTCCTGTGTCAGGCCGGCATGTTCACGCTGCTGGCGGATCCGCATGCCGATTGCTGGATAGTTGATGGGATAGTCCATAGAGAGCCTCCTTGTTCCTCAGATTATAGTATATGGATCCGGAATGAAAAATATACTGTAAGAAGTGAATATTGACTATAAGAAGTTTTTGGGGTATAATTTTTAAGAAACATGCATGGAAGATCAGACAAGATGGCTTGTCTGGATGTGAACGGTGCAGTACGCGCGTGCAGCCATAGGCCGCACGCGTAAGGAGTGATGGGAAGGAGAGCGTATGATGAAGAGAGGTGTGATCTTTGCAGCAATGATCGTCCTTGTATGTGCCCTTTTTTCGGGCTGCAGGGAGGAGACGTCCGAAACGGTCGGCGCGGGCGCGGCCAGTGAGGTGCGCGGCGGGACTGGAGAGGATGGAGCGGGCGGAACGGAGATCAGCGGAGAGGCCGATGGACGTGCAGAAGGTGAGGCGTCCGGCGGGAGCGTGGCCAGTGAAGCGGACGGTGAGAGGATCCTGCGGGAGATCTTTCCCGAGGAGGGATACGAAATATACGCGGATGGCAGAGCATATGCGGGAGCGGCTTGTTTTGAGGTGGAGGTAGGAGAGTCCTGCAGCGGCGCGGATCTTGACGAAGAGATCGGGGTATTTGACTATACTGTGGGGTCTAAGGAAGATGGATATGGCTGGGCGAGCTGTTATGTCTCGGAAGATGGGCGGGTCATAGGGTTTGGCACGCTCATATCCGAAGAGGACAGCAATGAAACATATCGTTTGAGATGAAAACAAAAGAGGAGAGAGTATGAGCAAGAAAAAGATCATTGCTATCGTAGCCGTTCTGTTTGTCGTGGGCGCGGTGGGCAGTCTGTTCTCCGGCGGGAGTGTGTCCAGCCCGGAGGATGGCGAGAAAGTGGCGAGGAAGGCGGCGCGGGAGATTTTTTCAGGAGGGGATATTGAGGTATCCGGCGGGGGCCAAAATGAACTGCCAAGGATATATTTTGAGGCTGATGTAGGAGAAAATGCCTCAGACTATCTCCTTGAGGAGGCGTCAAAGGGGGAGAATGTCAATGGATCGGCAGATGTATACGTATATACGGCGTTTCAGAGCGGTGCGGGACAGATCGTCCTATTTGTTTCAGAAGATGGGCGGGTCGTTGGGACGGGCAGTTCATTTGGGAGTGACTATTATCGTCTGCGATAAGGAGGTGACGGTATGGAGAGATATCCGATGGAGCGGATCTTGTCAAAGATACGGGAAGATTTTATAAAAATATACCCTGCCGTCTCAGATCTTGCAGATACCCCGCTGTCTGCGCATTGCATGGAGATCATAGGAAATGTCTTCTATCTGAGGATCATTGTGGAGGGGAATGACCATGGCATCCCACCGGCCGGGACATTTTTGGGGCTGTATGCGGGGAGCGGTTTTGGCGCGGAGGAGCTGACGGACAGGGAGAAACGATGCGTGGGTGCGCTGATGGCTTTTTTGTTCAAAGAGGTGTTTGGCTATAAAGGGCAGCAGGACAACGTGCCGGTAAAGGGGCCTTCGGTGGTCAGAACGGCGGCGCTGTATGATGACAAAGAAGAGTTTGAGATACATGGAGATGCGATAGAAAAGGATCATTCAGAACAGAGGGGATAAAAATGGCAAGTGTAAAGTGTCCAAAATGCGGGAACAGAACAAGCGGAGTACAGGCAGGGCAGACGGTGAAATGCCCGAACTGCGGAAATATGATCAAGGTCGTGGCCCCGCAGGGGAATAGTACAGCC
>CAJTYN010000180.1:0-2057 GCA_910584115.1 uncultured Lachnospiraceae bacterium | reverse complement strand
CGGCGCGGCGGCGGCGCTGCTATCCGGGATCGGATTTTTTATGATAGCTGGCAGAGTATGAGAGGATGATGCGATGGAAAAGAAAGCAAAGAAAAAATGGGGCAAGTGGGTACTTCTGGCGTTTGTGTTGTATTGCGTGATCGGAGGGGCGATGGAAGCGTTTTCGGGAAGCGTGTCCAGCGCAGAGGATGGTAAAAGAGTGCTGGAGGAGATCTTTCCCCCGGAAGACGGATATGAAATAATGTCAGACGGAAAGGTAGATGACTGGGAAGCCCCTTATGACGAGGCAGAGGTAGGAGAACCCTGCGAAGATTATGCGCGTAAAGGTGATAAAATAGAGGTATATGATTATACTGTGTGGTTAGGTGAAAGTGGATATGCGTCCTGTTATGTTTCAGAAGAGGGGAAGGTCATAGGATTTGGGACGCTTGTATCTGAAAGTGATCCGCTCTGCACATATCGGCTGAGGTAGGGATAGAAAACGGATATCAGCAATATGGATGTACGGGTTATTGATAACATACATAAGAAACACGGGAAGGATACAGCGTGAAAGAAAGATGTCTGGAACAGTACCGCTGCGCCAACTGCGGCGGTACGATCAAATGGAACATCACGAAAAAGAAGATGGAATGTGCCGCCTGCCGCACACCCTATGAGCCGGAAGGAGAGGGGCGGCAGATCCAAAAGCATGCTTATGGAAGTCTCGCAGAAGACGAGAAGAGGCTCATCCTGTTTGCGGAACTGACGGTCATGCAGTGTTCTGTCTGCGGGGCGGAGCTGACCTTTGACAGCGACGATACGGCCAAAGTCTGCCCGCTGTGCGGATCTTCCAACGTCTGGAGCCAGCGGCAGGATGTGGGGATCCCTCCGGACGGGATCATCCCATTTCAGATCGACAGGGCGCAGGCCCAGAGGCTGTTCAGGAAATGGGTGAAGACCCGGTGGTTTGCGCCGGGAGGCTTAAAAAAGACTTTTCAGGAGGGGTGCCTGCAGGGGATGTACGTCCCGTTCTGGTCCTTTGACGCGGAAGCGGACGCTTTCTATCAGGGCCGGGGCGGCCGGGAGCGGAGAGTGAAGGATGCAGCGGGGAAAAATAAAACAGTCGTGGACTGGAAGCGGGTGACCGGGACGGTGGGGCAGACGTTTTGCGGCATACAGATCCCGGCGGCGTCCGGGGATGTACGCCAGGTCTTGGGAACGGTCCTGCCCTATCACGCAGAGAAATATGCAGTCCCGTTTGCGCCCATGTATCTCTCCGGATCTTCCGCGGAGCGTTATACTGTCAGCGTATCAGACGGGCTGGAGAACGCAAAAAAGAAAATGGAGTCGGAACTGAGACAGCAGGCAAAAGCCCAGATACGCAGACGCGGCCATGACCGTGCGCAGGTCGACTCCATCCGGATGACCCTGGAGCGGACAACCTATCAGCATCTGCTCTTTCCGGTCTGGTGTTCCGCGTATGCCTATGGCAGTGAGAGATATCTCTATGTGATCAATGGCGAGACAGGGGTGGTGGGCGGCAAAAGGCCGTACAGCATCCCAAAGATCGTGGTGGCTGTCGTGCTGGTCCTGGTGCTGCTGTGGGGGATCTATAGCGACACCAAGGCAGATGCGGCGCCGTTGGATGGGGCGTTTGAAGTCCAGGTCGGACAGGATGATGCGTGTGGAACAGACAGAGGAACGGCATTTTTGGAAAGGGGACTGTGATATGGCGTGGTTTGGACAAGGCAGGGATACGATCGAGTGGGAAGAATACAGGGATGATGTGCTGTTTTACAAATGGCCGGCCAGGGAGATCAAGCAGGGGTCACATCTGATCCTGCGTCCGGGACAGAGAGCGATCTTCTATGCGGATGGGGTCGTGGGGGCGGTCTTTGAAGAGCAGGGAAATTTTGATATCATGTCGCAGATCGTCCCGTTTTCCTCAACCTTGAGAGGCTGGAGGGCGCTCAGAGGGGACAGCGGGATGCGCGCCGAGGTATATTTTGTCAATGCAAAGGAGCTTGTGCTCCCCTGGGGGACGCGCCAGCACATCATGATCCCGGTGCCCCAGG
>CAJTYN010000179.1 GCA_910584115.1 uncultured Lachnospiraceae bacterium | reverse complement strand
CTTCCAGCCTGGTTATCTTTATGCCCATCTCATCCTCCTTAAAAAACTTTTTGACAACGCTATGCCCCCTGGTGTATGATAGGGGCATAGCTGTTCCAGATAGTGCCCTGATCTTCGCTCCCCAGCGGTCAGGGCATCTTTGTCATCATTATCACGCCGCCGGGCAGATCCTCCATCTTAAAACGCGTCCATCCGCGTTCCCTCGGCCCCATCAGTTCCACCCGCTCAAAGGATGGGACACCTGACACCGCGTCGCTGTACTCAGCGTAATATCGGCGGCGGGAGCCCATCTGCCCTTTGCGGCAATACAGCACCTCCGTCATCCCTACTCCTCCACGAAGAACATACAGTCTTCCAGGAACTCATCCAGCGTCTGCCGTTCATAGTCCCTCTTCGTGTCGTCTTTCGGGAACATCACGACGATCCCTTCATGATGGACCTCGTGCAGCTCCGCCGCCTCGTAGAGTCCTACTTGTCTCAGCTTCTCTTTCTTTGGGAATATCTGTTCCATCGTCTCCTCCTTCATCTCTCATCTTTCAATAGGTCCATATACTCTCTGTGGAGCCCTTCGATGATACTGTCATCCAGGCCCTCCAGGATCTCGATCGCCCCCTGCATGATCGTTCCGAGCGATGCGGCCCAATGCTATATCCTCCACATGCCTGCGTCTCTCCAGTTCTTCCCGGATCTTCTGTGACAGCCCCTCCCGGCGCGCGGCCTTGGCAATCTCCTTGTCCGTATGCTTCATCTGTTATTCTCTCCTCTAACTTGTTTCTCAACCTGCATCTTCCCGTATGATCCTGTTGTTCCATCCAAGGATATGTACGATCTTCTCCGGCTCGAACTCCGGTACATACTTCCTCGCATTACTGTCCATCAGCCTCCTCCTGTACTCCATATAGTCAATGAATACTAAGACGTTCACCAGCAGGATCTTCCCATCACGGATGATGGCATACTCGTTGTACCTGCCTTCCTTTATCTGCTCTTCGATCTCCTTCACCCGGCTCTGCACCGTAGCTTTACTGATGCTGAACTCCTGGGCGATCTTGTCCTTCGGCATATATGGATAGCCCCGGATGGACTCTGTGTAGATCATCTCTGGCTCTGGTGTCTTCATCCTATCTCACCTCCCCCTCTACGCTGCTATCTTGATTTTTGCTACGCTTCACTTTATACTGTATCTACAGGCTGTTGCCGCAGCCGAGTACGCATAGAAAGGAGAAAACTAAATCATGGATTCCCCGATTCCGATCAATATAAATGGTTATGATACTTATTATGTTGAAGCCAAGGACGATATCGGAAAGCACTTCTTAATCTACATTCCTCCAAATGCTGATAAAGACATTTCCGATATATGCGGTACTTTTATCAACGGTCACCTTATCCAACAAATTGATTACCAGAAAGTTGATGAAAAAGTATCCTTTATCAAGGCTTATTATTGATCGTTCTTTCATATGTTATCTTTAGCTTGTCACACTTCCCCGGATTGCCAGCCGCCAGCTCCGTATTGAACAGCTTGCATAAAGGCCAGCCGTCCGGCCCTGGAAGCGTGACTTCAACGAGCCTGCCTGTTACGGCCTTGCCGTTGATATTCAAAATCCTCTTATCGAAGTCGATTTCTAAACCCCTGATTTCTATGGTCTCACCTCCTCTCTACATTGGCATCCTTTTCTAAAATCTTTCTTAACTTCTCATTAAAACTTTTTTCAAGTATTGAAATATTCTTTGCGCTGTGCTAAAATTATTTTGCATTTTACCAAAATATCATATTAAAGGAGCGTTTTTATGAATAATGAAGATAAACAGCTTGCACACATTCAAAAAATGACCAACGAAATAACGAAACCCATCCGTGAAATGCAAAAAATGATCGTCGAATCCTTAAATCCCATTCATATCATGCAAGACAAGATCAGAGCGCAATACACTGAAATCCTCTCTCCGTTGCAACAAATCGGGCGGCGTTATGATGACATGTGGGCCTCCATCCTTTCAAATTCTTCTTACATAAACAAGGATCTTTCCGCAATAAACAAACTTTCCGAAACTTTAATACACACTTTTACCGACTCAATCGCAAACATAACACCCCCGTCCCTTACCCAGACATACGCAGAATCTATAAAGATCATCGCGGAGTCAGCTCTGCAATTCGACGATCACACAGAAAACGATTATGTAACTGTCCGCGAAGATTGCATCAAAGAATTTGATGTTCCTGATGTTATCGCAATCCCGATCGGCAATAACCGCATCCGGATAAAAACCTCAATTTTTGTTGCTATTTTTATACCTATCATCATTGCGGTCTTTAATCTTGTGGTAGATAAATTCACTGAAGCAAAAATTAATACATCTGAAACATGCTATCAAGATGAACGTCTTTTGATCGAAAGAAAAGAAAATCAGTTCTTACTTGATCTGATCAGCTCTATCGACGCTTCCGCTTCATCACAACTAGAGGCTATAACTGAAATAAAAGAATCCCTCCTTACTATCGAATCTTCTCTTGAATCCCTTGAACCTTTCGATTCAGGTGATCAAGCTGATCATCCAAGTGTCTCTGCTCAAGAAGAATGTCCTGGACCTGTCGTATCGCCGAGCGATAATCTGAGCAGACCCGCGAATACTGCGCCTGAAGAATGATCTGCGTGATCGCTAAAGATAATATCACTGCCAGGTATATCCACTTAATGGGTCTTACCTGGCTTTTCAACAAGTTGATCTCTTTCCGCATTTCTTCCTCTTCTCTTATCTCTCTCACCTCCTCTTCTGTGCTCCGCTCTCAAGCTCGTCTTTATCGGCAAATTGTCTTGGGTCGACGTTTAAAAAAATACAAAGTTTCACTAATTCATCATCCCTCAAACTCCTGTTGCGTTCATTGGAATATAGGCTTGCTTGTAATGCTGAATACGGAATATCGGTTTCTCTTGAGATTTTTGAAAGATTGAATCCTTTATTTTTTATGTAGCGGGAAATATTTTTTGTTATATAACTCAACTTTGGCCCTCCTTTCTACTTAACGTCGAATTTATTTCATTATATTCTACTATTAGATGAATGTCAATAACTTTTTCTACTTTCCGTTGAATTTTTTGTTTACACTAAAACATTTTTATGCTATATTGTAGAAAAGGAGGCTGAATAATGAAAGAAAAAACTTTTGGCGAAACGCTGCGCTCCCTACGAGAACGAGAAAAATTATCCGTAAAAGAAGTAATAGAACAATTAAAAAAATATGGTTTGGATATAACAGACAAGACATTATATAGTTACGAAAGTGATAAAAGAGCCGCTAGCGCGGATATGCTCTTAGCTTTATGCCAAATCTATAATTGCAATAATGTACTTGAGACATTTGCAGGCTTTGATCCAGATTACTCTATTCCTGATGATTCAGAATGGGAACTTATAGAAAAATACCGTTCTCTCGATTCTTCTGGTAAAAACACTGTTGACGCAGTAATACAACAAGAAATCGAAAGATCAAAAGAAGTGCTTGAACTATTAAAATGTATAGAAAATCAGGAAATAAAAATCGTTAATCAGCAAGACCGCATCAACTTGTTAGAGCAACGCATCGTGACGGAACTTGTCCATCGGATAGCTGTGCCCCTCTACGACAAGTTCGCTTCTGCCGGGAGCGGTGCATACCTTTTTGACGACATCCCCACAGATATGATCGAAGTGGAAGATACGCCCACCGCCCGTAAGGCCGATTTCGTAATCGGGGTGAACGGTGACAGCATGAAGCCAGACTTTTACGACGGTGAAAAGGTCTTCGTGAAAAAGGCTTCTGACTTGAACGTCGGGGACATCGGGATTTTTTTGAAAGGAGAGGACTGTTATATCAAAGAGCTGGGTACAGACAGGCTGATCTCCCATAACCCCGATAAAGATAGATATCCAGATATACAGGCGGATGAGGATGTGCGCCTGATCGGAAAGGTGATTGGGAAAGTGGAAGAAGATTGATCTTTTCTTCTATCTGGCGTTATCTTTCTCTCTTCCTAACGTATTATTTGTGAAGAATACACAAAAAAGGAGATGCAATACAATGAAGAAAAAAATTATAATGCTGACATTGCTCATCATGGTATCGATAACTACGGTATCGTGCAAAAACAATGAGGCGGAAAAAGAAAGCCAGACAAACACAGAAAACAAGACTGATGAAACGGAAACGATACCTGCTGATCCCGAGCAAGCTGAGGATGAATCCAAAGGTGATATTTCTAATCTAGATGCTTTGGGCGACATTGAGGTAGAAAAAGAGTTATTTGATGTAAACCTCACCATCCCCGCCCAGTACATCGGCGAATTGGATCAAGCAAAATTGCAGCAGCAGGCAGCGGAAGGCGGCTATAAGATCACGATGAATGACGATGGAAGTGCCACTTACACTATGACAAAAAGCCAACATAAGAAACTGTTGGAAGAAATGTCGAGTACGATCAATTCATCCCTATCAGAAATGATTTCTTCCGGAAACTATCCTAATTTTACCGATATAGTTGCGAATGAAGATTTTACGAATTTTACCGTGACCACCAAATCAACAGAATTAGATATGAATGAATCTTTTTCTACCGTGGCATTGTATATGTACGGTGGCATGTACGGTATATTTAATGGAAAAACTCCGGAGAATATACATATAGATTTTATAAACGCCGATTCGGGAGAAATCATTGAAAGTACCGACTCTTCAAATATGACGAACAATGGATGAGCAAAGTTCAAAAAGCAAAAGAACGTTTGATGTACACACAGACCAGTCGCATGATGATCCCGTTACGGGGATCCCCGTAACGGCTGGGATCCGCACCCTGACAATATGATATGTTTACCCGGACAGCCGACAGTGGCGGCTCATTACCCGTTCCGAGTCTTACGGAAAGGGGAAATGCTTATGAGTACATATGAGTTGTTGATGGTCATACTGACAACAGCCAACTTGATCGTAGCGATACTCAGATACGTCGATAAGAAATAGCCGCCCTGCTCTCTGGTAAAGAATAGGCGGCTATTTCCATAGTCAATTATTTTTACAGGGACGGGTAGTGCGCAACTACTCGTCGGCTGTTTGGTTAAGCATATTATATGCCAGGCGGATGGATTTGTCAAATTGAAAGCGCGTTCTTGCTCCAACAGACGCGGATTTTTCATAAATGATGCGTTATCGGTCGAATCTAAGGATTGCATCCCACTTCATTTTTACGTATAATAAAGCATAGAAAAAACAGTAAGAAGGAGACAGCTATGATACTCTCGATTCCGATTCTGATCGCGGAATGGATCATCGGAAAATTTTCCCCCAGGCTTCGGGACGTCAGCTCGCTTCGGATTGTGCTGGCGGTTTTCCGGCTGTGCATCCGCATCACCGGCTCCACCGTCACGGTCATCGGCGAGGAAAACGTCCCCCGGGACACGGCGGTTCTGTACATAGCCAATCACCGCAGTTTCTTCGACATACTGCTGACTTACGTGCGCGTGCCCCGCTGCACTGGCTACATCGCCAAATACGAGATGAAGCACATCCCTCTGCTGCACGCTTGGATGTGCCTGCTGCACTGCCTGTTCTTAAACCGTAAAGACATCCGACAGGGAATGAAGACCATTCAGGCCGCGGCCGAGGATGTGAAAAACGGCACGTCCATCTGCATTTTCCCGGAGGGAACCCGGCCCAAGGGCGTGTCGGAACTGGAAATGCTGCCGTTTCGCAAGGGAAGCTTTAAAATCGCCACGAAGACCAACTGCCCCATCGTTCCCATCGCGCTTTGCAGCACCTCCAAGATTTTCGAGGATCACCTGCCGCGGATCAAGCCGGCCCATGTGACCCTGGAATACGGCAAGCCCATCTACCCAGAATCTCTGTCCAAGGAGGAGAAGCGGAATCTGGAACAGTACACACAGGATGTCATCCTGCATATG
>CAJTYN010000178.1 GCA_910584115.1 uncultured Lachnospiraceae bacterium | reverse complement strand
AAAGAGGGATTAAAACAGAAGACAGAGAACGGCAGAGTAGACTACAGAAAAGCCATGTTCGGCTATACCAGTCAGGGCGGGAGTTACAAGTCGAAGCTCTCTTTTTCCGATGCGGTCATACAGGGAGAAGGAAAAGAACTGAAGAGCAGATCATTGATCTTGGCAGAGCCGAAACCCACCAGTTATCTGGATTATCTGAAACCCGAAAACGGCCGGGGAGTCACCTATAATAAAGATAAATTTGAACTGCGGGGAGTGAAACAATATTGGCTGCGCAGCGATCCATTCCCCACACAAGAAGTAAACATGAAAGATAAAGAAAAGGTGGCGTCTATGATCCGGCCGCTTGATAAAGGAACACGGTTCGTTGGCAAGATCCGGTTTCGGGGGTTAAAAAAAGACGAACTCGGATTGCTCCTCTGGGCTGTCAGGCTGGAGCCGGATTCCTGGATGAATGTAGGAAAAGCCAAAGCATATGGATATGGAAATATTTCTGTAAAGATCACAGATGCCAGAAAAATGGATCCGGCAAAGGCTTATTCTATGGATGGGATTTTAGATATGGATCCATTTGTACAGATCGATATTGACGATATGATCAAAATATATAAGGAAGAGATCGGGCGTTTCTTGGGGGACAGATCCGTCGACGGACTGCCCCATATCAAAGAGTTTTTTATGATGAAAGATAGTACGAGACTCCCAGATGATGAGAAGATCCGGTATATGAGCATAGACAAAAGAGAATATCAGTACAGAAAAGAAAGAGTTTTGGAAAGTGTAGAGGATGTCCTAAAACGTAAATAAAAGATCAAGATCCGGGTCAGTCTGCGAAATGGCTGATCCGGATAAAAAAATATTGTGTAAATGGTGTTTGTCGTTTAATATATGTTGCAGTGAGGGAAAGCATATGCTATAATGAAGGCACAGCAAGATTGTATTTGATTTAGTACAATTTTCGGGAAGACAAAAAAACAGGGCGAAAATGCTGATTATCAGAATATTCAGATAATTACCTGCAAAAATGAGCCTGGAAACCCTTGATCTTAGCGGGCTCTGAGAGGATACTGTAGAAATGAGAAATACCCGTTTGAGGGAATTGCTACAAATCAAACTAGCCCAGAAACACAATAATTTTCTCGTAGAAATGAGAAATACCCGTTTGAGGGAATTGCTACAGTAGATTTCAATTCTTTTTATTTCATCCTCAAAAGCGGTAGAAATGAGAAATACCCGTTTGAGGGAATTGCTACACCATTAATTCTCGCATAGACCTTAGCTCTTGCAGTTTGTAGAAATGAGAAATACCCGTTTGAGGGAATTGCTACAGTACGTGTTACCGATGTAATAATCGGCGTCTGGCGTGTAGAAATGAGGAATACCCGTTTGAGAGAATTGCTACATTTTATATCGCCTCCCGATCTTGGCGATGTGCCCGGTAGAAATGAGGGATACCCGTTCGAGGGAGTTGTTATACATTTTTTGTTTTCACCGATGAAAATGAAACGATGCCCGTATGAGGGAATTGCGCATCGGTGGTCAATAATTTCAGGCTATTGATGCGTTTTTATACCGCATTACTTATAGAAGGGATTCTGCTCAGGAAAGAAAGGAGGCAAGGCAGTACATCTTCGGAAGATGCAGGTATGGGAACTGATCAGAGGATCAAACAGATGAGGTGTGCCTATGAAAAAAGAACTAAAGAAAATGACACAGGAATGGATGCAGTTGGAGAGGAAGACCTTAGAGCAGCGCAGGCAGGCGGATGAGTTTTACGAAAACAAGCTGATGGAGCTGATAGAGGAAGAATTTATTAAAAAGAACAAGAAACAGATTTACGAGAAGGCAGAATATTTTGTGATGTCCGTGGGGACGTCTTATGAGCCTATCGTACTGAATATCAAACTTTTTTCGCCAAAGAGGATCCTTTTTCTCTACACGGATCTGACCGAAAAGGTCTTGAATAAGATCGTACAGCATTGTGCGCTGCAGCCTGATATGTACGAGAAGAGCAGAGTGAGCGAGACTGATCCGTTGGATATCTACAGAGAGATTAAACGGTATTATTTAGAGTGGAAGAAGCCTGCGAAGATGTACATTGATTTCACAGGCGGTACAAAAGCGATGTCTGCTGCAGCGGCGATGGCAGGTGCATTGATCGACATACAACTTGTCTATGTGGGAACAAACGATTATCTGGCTGATTTCAGAAAGCCAAATCCAGGTTCAGAGACACTTTTCTATATCACGAATCCCCTTACAGTATTTGGAGACCTTGAGATCGAGAAAGCATTTGCATTGTTTGAGAAATATAATTATGCAGGTGTGAAAGAAAAACTAGAATTGTTAAAGGAGAATATACCGGATCCGAACATCCGCCAGCAATTAAACTTTGTATATCTATTGTCCAAGGCTTATGAGGCTTGGGATGCGTTGGATTTCGTCCCGGCGTATGAGAACATCACGATATTGAACCAACAGCTGCGCAGGGATAGGAGGACACATCAAGATTTTCTGATCATGGACTTCTGCATGGAACTGGAGACGCAGGAAAGGATATTGGGATATCTGCAGAAGATCCCGGAACTGGTGAAAGCGCGCAGGAATATGGATATATTAAAGGATAAGGATCTGATTACTGCATTGATGTTCACGATGTGTCAGAATGGGATGATACGTGAACGACAGGAAAAATACGATATGGCAACGTTATTGTTTTATAGGCTGTTGGAGATGATCGAGCAGAGGCGGCTGGCGGTCTATGGCCTGTACGTCTCCAAGATGGAATATAAAAAGACCAGATATGATGAAAAAAATGCACCGGAATTTGCAGGTCTGTCTTCGGAGGATCAATGTGCCCTTTTGAAAAAGAAAGTACAGGATATAAAAAAAGAGATGTTCGGGAAAGCCAGCAATTATCTTCCAGAACAGATTTCCCTGTTGGAAGGATTCATCCTGCTGCTGGCGCTGGGCGATCCGATCGTGCCGGATCAGGACGGTCGCGGTATTGACAGGCTGAAACGGATCCGGGCAATGGTATCCCTGCGGAACAATTCGATCTTTGCCCATGGTTTGGGGCCTGTTGGATACAGAGAATTTGATAAATTTCGTAGATTTGTCCTGGAGATGTTCGAGGAGTTCTGCGGCATAGAGAAGATCGACTATGAGAGGTACCGCAAGAATATAGAATGGGTCAGCCCGCTGGATTCGCGGTATTATGCACCGGCGATGGGGGAAGAAAAATGGCAGTGATATACGTGAAGGAACAAGGGGCGATGGTCCAGAAGAGGGGAGAACGGATCATCATATCCAAAGGTGCCAGCACATTGTTGGAGATGCCGCTGATACATATGGAGGATCTTGCGCTGTTCGGGAATGTTCAGATCACGACACAGGCGTTGCATATGCTGATGGAGCGGGGCGTTGATGTAAGCTATTTTTCTTATTCAGGAAGGTATCTCGGACATGCGGCGGCGGAATCCTCCAAAAATATCTTTCTGAGATTCCAGCAGTATAGATTTTACATGGACGAGGCAAAGCGTTTGGAGATGGCGAAGATCATCGTCAGGAATAAGATCCAAAACCAGATGGCGATCATCCGGAAACATCGATGGGAAGACAGCACGCATGACCAGAAGAGTGATCTGAGCCAGATGGAGAAGTATCTGCAGACCCTGCCGGATAAAGAGACACCCAATGAAGTGCTGGGGGTGGAGGGGATATGCAGCAATATATATTTTGGAGCGTTTGGGTGTATGTTGAAATGCGACTTTCAGTTTCACGGGAGGAACCGGAGACCGCCAAAAGATCCTGTAAATGTGATGATTAGCCTCGCCTATACATTTTTGACAAAAGAGATGTGCAGTGCATTGGACGCAGGATCTTTCGAAACGTATCTGGGATTTTTGCACGGGATCAGATACGGACGGAAATCCCTTGCCCTGGATATGATCGAGGAGTTCCGCCAGCCGATAGTCGACCGGCTGGTGCTTCTTTTATTTAATAAACAGATGATCGGAAAATACGATTTTGAGTTTCCGGATGAGGGAGGCGTCATATTGAATGAAGATGGATTCCGCAGGTTCTGCACGGAATATGAGAGGTGGATGAATGGAAAAAACAGCGTTGCCGGTGAGAAATCCTTTCGGAACAGGATGCGGGAACAAGTCGCACAGTTGAAAAGAGCGATATGCAAAGGGGAGGAATACGTTCCTTATAATTGGGAGAGGGAGAATGTACATTGTCAGTTATGATATCACCAGTGACCGACTGCGGAACAAGGTGGCCAAGATCTTGCTCGGTTACGGAAAGCGCGTCCAGTACAGTGTCTTTGAGTGTGATATCTCACAAGAGCTATACGGACAGATGTATAAAAGACTGGCTGCTCTCATGGCAGGATCAGGAGAAGGAAACATCCGCTTTTATCATTTATGCGGAAAATGCGAAAAAGAGATACAAGAGGTTGGGATACCAAAAGGAGACGTATGCGACATGGGGGATGTGATCATCATCTGAATATTTCTATGGAGGAGGTGTAGGAGTGGGCCTATATAGCAAAACGATCGATCTACAGAAACTCGGGCAGGCCTGGGAGCGGGTAAAGAGGAATAAGCCGGCTCCGGGGGTGGATAATGTGACATATGAACAGTTCGAAGCCAGAAAAAGAGAGGAACTGAGACAACTCAATATCGATCTAAAAGAGCATTCTTATAAAGCGCTGCCGGTCAAACGGGTCATGCTGTATAAAGGGGAAAAAGCCAGAGCGATCGCACTCTATTCTATGCGGGATAAAGTAGTGCAGCAATCGCTGGCAGCCGAATTGAACAGGCTCTATGACTGTAGATTTTCCACACAGACATATGCATATCGGAGCAACCGATCCGCGCTGGATGCAGTGAATGCGATCGAACAAGAGATACATCAAGCAGGATATACCTGGGCTTTAAAAGTAGATATCGCGCATTTTTTTGACGAGATCGATTGGAAGATATTGAAGCGGATATTGGAGAAAGAGATCAGGGAAGAGGATGTGCTGTTCCTGATCGAGGAAAATGCAAGGTCAGTCTTGCTTGAGGACACTGGGGAATTAACAGAAAAGAAAAAAGGCATTTATCAAGGTTCAGGCATTGCGCCAGTGCTCTCAAACATATATATGATGGGATTTGATCAGTGGATGTCAGAGCAGGAAGGATATTTTGTGCGGTATTCTGACGATATGATCATGCTCGGACACAGCAAGGAGAGGATGCTCGCGCTCTTAAATGAGGTAAAAGCCCATTTGGGAAAGCTCGGACTTAGGGTGAACGAGTCGAAGACATACTGTGTATCACTCAAAGATGGGGTGGATATGCTGGGGTATCATTTCTCGCTCGGGGGAAGATCCATTCCCGCCAAGGCGGTCCAGGGACTGCAGGAGAGATTAGAGACGATGTGGCTGACCTCCCCAGAGTTATCTTTGGAGGAAAAGATGAAAAAAGCAGCCGAGATCATCGGAGGCTGGGAGCAATATTTTCGGGAAGAAAGGAAGATAGAGTCCATATTTGAGTATATGGCACTGACCTATGCGGTGCAGACACAGGGAAGATATCTGGACGACCTGGAAAAGTCCAGAACACTGGTCCAGAATATCTACAAAGATATCGCGATATATCTGGCGAAAGTCTGGGAGCGGGCCGGACGGAAACAGATGGAATTGCTGGAATACGAACAGTATCATCAGATCTGGGACAGGGAGAACAGTCAGATAGAAAAAGGGATCGATGAACTGCTGCTCTATTACCGTAAGATGATGGTGCTGGAGTCCAGTGATATCTCCATTGAGATCATGCAGCTCTATACGGACCGGGGTGAATACGAAAAAGCCGCTTTCTGGATGCAAAAAAGTGAGCAGATCCGAATAGAGACAAAAGAGAGCACGTCGAGTGATCTCTTCCAGGCTCCAGAGGAAAATGAGAGTACAACTGCATTTAACCTCGCGACAGCACAGAAGATCCAGCAGGCATTTGCGGGCCGTGAAGATATATTCAGCATGGAGACGA
>CAJTYN010000177.1:4811-6089 GCA_910584115.1 uncultured Lachnospiraceae bacterium | reverse complement strand
ATCATGAAGGCAGCAGAACCAGTCTCAGATAAGAGGCCGGGGCTGCTGCCTTTTTTGAAAAAACATAGACTTTACCCCCAGGAAATGCTATAATAGCCCACGAGACACATACAGTTTAGCTGCGGAGGATATCCTATGGACTGTAAGAGAGCGGAAAACCTGGTATCGTCCTATATCAATAAGACGATGGACCTGCATGACCTGCGGGAGTTCCTGGCCCATGTAAAGAGCTGTTCCTCCTGTTACGACGAACTGCAGACGTATTACATGGTCTATTTTGCGATGGAACATCTGGAAAATGGGGAGAGCAATCCTTCCTATAATATGAACACCGTGCTCTCAGAGGATCTGAAGCACAGGGAGTGGTATGTGAAACGGGAGATGGCTAAGCGGCTGCTCCTGGTGATCGGCTGCCTCCTGGTGATCCTCTTCGTGCCGCTGCTCCTGCTGTTTTGATGTGTGTTCTGAAATGTTATAAAGGAGATCTATGAGTGAAAAAATATTACTGATCGACGGCCACAGCATCATCCACCGGGCGTTTTACGGCCTGCCGGACCTGACAAATGGGGAAGGTCTGCACACCAACGGGATCTATGGCTTTTTGAATATCTTACTAAAGACTCTGGAGGAAGAAAGTCCCCAGTACCTGGCGGTGGCTTTTGACTTACCCGCGCCTACGTTCCGCCATATACGCTACGAGCCGTACAAAGGAAACCGGAAACCCATGCCGACAGAGCTGCGGGAGCAGATCCCCGTCCTCCAGGAGGTCCTGGCCGCCATGGGGATCTGTGTGGTCACGCTGGAAGGCTTTGAAGCGGACGATATCCTAGGGACCCTTGCGAAGAGGGGCGAGGCGGACGGCATGGAGGTGACGGTCCTCTCCGGGGACAGGGATCTGCTCCAGCTGGCCACAGACCGGATCAAGATCCGCATCCCCAAGACCAGCCGGGGGACCACCACGGTGGAAGACTATCTGGCGGACCAGGTCAAAGAAAGATATCAGGTGACGCCGCCCCAGATCATCGAGCTGAAAGCCCTGATGGGGGACTCATCAGATAATATCCCGGGCATCCCCGGGGTGGGGGAGAAGACGGCGACGAAGATGATCGTCCAGTTCGGGAGCATCGAGAACGCCTACGCCGACCTGGAACATGTGATGCCGAAAAAAGCGCGGGAGTCCCTGCGGGAGCATTACGACATGGCCCGGCTGAGCAAGGAGCTGGCCACGATCGATATCCACGCGCCCGTAGTCTTTTCCTATGAAAAGGCGCGGCTGGG
>CAJTYN010000177.1:0-4711 GCA_910584115.1 uncultured Lachnospiraceae bacterium | reverse complement strand
CCGATCGGGATGGATGTGAAACATCTGCTGCATTTTCTGCCGTTTCTCAAAGAGCGGCAGACTTTTGACGTGGGTGTGGCGGTCTATCTCTTAGACCCCTTAAGATCCCGCTATACCTACGACGAGATCGGAAAAGGCTATCTGGGCCTCTATCTGCCTTCCAGGGAAGAACTCTTGGGAAAAGAGACGGACATGCAGGCATTTTCCGGCCAGCCGGAAGCCCTGATGCAGGTGGGCTGCTCCATGGCCTATGTGGCCCTGCATGTAAAAGATGCGCTTGAGAAAGCCCTGGAGGAGACGGGCATGTGGCAGGTCTTCGAAAAGATCGAGATGCCGCTGGTGGCCACCCTCTATGAGATGGAGCGGGAGGGGATCCAGGTGGAGGCCAAGTCCCTGGAAGCCTACGGCCAGCAGCTTGTGGGCCGGATCTCTGAGCTGGAGGAGAAAATCTGTGCCCAGGCTGGAGAGAAGTTCAACATCAATTCCCCGAAACAGCTGGGCGTGATCCTATTTGAAAAAATGGGCCTCCCGGGAGGGAAGAAGACGAAGACCGGATTTTCCACGGCCGTGGATGTGCTGGATAAATTGGCCCCGGATCATGAGATCATACGGGATATCCTGGAGTATCGCCAACTGACGAAATTAAAATCCACTTACGCCGATGGGCTGCTGAACTTTGTGGATGATACCGGGCGGATCCACTCCCATTTCAACCAGACCATAACGGCCACCGGACGGATCAGCAGCACGGAGCCGAATCTCCAGAACATCCCGATCCGCATGGAGCTGGGGCGTCTGATCCGCAAGGTCTTCGTGCCGCGGGAAGGATATGTATTCCTGGATGCGGATTATTCCCAGATCGAGCTGAGGGTGCTGGCGCATATGTCCGGGGACGAGAAGCTGATCCAGGCGTATAAGGAAGCCCAGGATATCCACCGGATCACGGCCTCTCAGGTCTTCCACATCCCCTTCGAGGAGGTGACGGACCTGCAGCGGCGCAACGCCAAGGCCGTCAACTTCGGGATCGTATACGGGATCAGCTCTTTTGGCCTGAGCCAGGATCTGAGCATCACCAGAAAAGAGGCGGACGCCTACATCCAGTCTTATTTTGAGACGTACCCGAAGATCAAAGGGTTCCTGGACGGCCTGGTGGAGCAGGGAAAGACGCAGGGCTATGTGTCGACCATGTTCGGCAGGCGGCGGCCCATCCCGGAATTAAAGTCCAGCAATTTCATGCAGCGCAGCTTCGGAGAGCGGGTCGCCATGAACTCCCCCATCCAGGGCACGGCGGCGGACATCATCAAGATCGCCATGAACCGGGTGCGCCTGCGGCTCGCCAGGGAGGGCCTGCGGTCAAAGCTGATCTTGCAGGTCCATGATGAACTGCTGATCGAGACGCACAGAGAGGAGATCGAGGCAGTCTCAAGGATCCTGGAAGAGGAGATGAAAGGCGCCGCCCATCTGGAAGTGGCGCTGGAGGTGGACATGCACCAGGGCGATAACTGGTACGAGGCGAAGTGATAAATGATAAAATGAAATGATGAGGCAGGACAGATGAAGATCATAGGGATAACAGGAGGCGTGGGAGCGGGAAAGAGCACCGTGCTGGAATATCTCAGAGAGCGCCACGGCGCGTATACGGTCCAGGCGGATCTGGTGGGGCATGAGCTGATGGAGCCCAAGGGGAGCTGTTTCGCCCCGATCCTGGATCTGCTGGGGCGGGAGGTCTTAGACGCCCAGGGGCGGATCGACCGGAAGAAAGTGGCGGGGATCGTCTTTCCCCGTCCAAAGATCCTGGCAAAGCTCAATGAGATCATCCACCCGGCGGTGAAAAAAGAGATCCTCCGACGAGCGGCTGAGGAGGAGCAGCGGGGGCGGCGGCTCTTCGTGATCGAGGCGGCGCTCCTCATAGAGGACCATTACGACGAGATCTGCGCGGATATGTGGTATATCTATGCAAAAGAGGCCGTGCGCCGGCAGCGGCTCAAGGAGGAAAGGGGCTATCCGGACGAAAAGATCACGGATATCTTCAGGAACCAGCAGACGGATCAGATCTTTCGGCAGAAATGCGGGTACATAGTGGAGAACAACGGGGATCTGCAGGCTGCATATCAACAGATAGATAGAAGGATAAGAGAATATGGAATTCTGTAGTATCGCCAGCGGCAGCAGCGGGAATTGTATCTACGTGGGCACAGGGCGGACCAGCGTGCTGGTGGACGTGGGCCTGAGCGGAAAACGGATCGAGGCCGGACTCAATGCCATCGATCGGACGACGCGGGATGTGGACGCGATCTTGATCACCCATGAACATTCGGACCACATCCAGGGCCTGGGCGTCCTGGCCCGGAAATACGGCATACCCATCTACGCCACGGCGGGGACCATCGACGCGGCCAGAGGGATGGCGCAGCTCGGCCGGATGCCGGAAGGGCTCTTTCGGGAGATCCGGGAGGATGAGGATCTTCTTGTGGGGGATCTTACGGTCCTGCCCTTTGCCATCTCACACGATGCGGCCCAGCCGGTGGGATATCGGCTGGAAAATGAGGGAAATTCTGTGGGGATCGCCACGGACATGGGCGTATACAGCAGCTATACGATAAAACGGCTGAAAAAGCTCAATGCCCTGCTCATAGAGGCCAACCACGATGTGAACATGCTGCAGGTAGGCCGCTATCCCTATTACTTAAAACGCAGGATCTTGAGCGAGCGGGGCCATCTCTCCAATGAGAATGCCGGGAAACTTTTAGTACAGTTGCTCCATGATGACCTGAAGGCGGTCTTCCTGGGGCATCTGAGCAAAGAGAACAATTACGACAAGCTGGCGTATGAGACGGTGTGCGGGGAAGTGGACAACGGAGATAATCCGTACCGGTCCCGGGATTTTTACATACAGGTAGCCAGACGGGAGCAGGTTTCCGAGCTGGTCACCATATGATCTAAATGGATTATGATAAACTATGAAGAAAAACGAGAGGTAGATGAAAATGAAAAAGACGATCATAACAGTAGTAGGCCAGGACAAGGTAGGGATCATCGCAAAGGTATGCACATACCTGTCCAACAATCAGATCAACATCCTGGATATCTCCCAGACCATCGTGCAGGGATATTTCAACATGATGATGCTCACCGACACCAGCAAGTCGGCGAAAGACATGGGGATCCTCTCCCAGGAACTGGAAGGGCTGGGGGAAGAGATCGGGATGGTCATCCGCTGCCAGAACGAAGACATTTTCACGAAGATGCACCGGATCTAAGAGCAGATCCAAGAGGGAGAGCGTATGATAAATATTTTCGAGGTAAATGAGACGAACAAGATGATCGAACAGGAAAACCTGGACGTGCGGACGATCACGCTGGGGATCAGCCTGCTGGACTGCATCCATCCCAACCTGGAACGGCTGCGGGAGCGGGTGTACCAGAAGATCGTGGACACGGCAAAGGACCTGGTATCCGTGGGCCAGGAGATCGAGATGGAGTACGGGATCCCGGTCGTCAATAAGCGGATCTCCGTCACGCCCATCTCCCTGATCGGAGGGAGCGCCTGCAAGAGCCCGGAGGATTTTGCCTCCCTGGCAAAGGTCCTGGACGATGCGGCGAAAGCCGTAAGGGTAAATTTCATCGGCGGATACTCGGCGCTGGTCTCCAAGGGGATGACCCAGGCGGAGGAGTACCTGATCCGCTCCATCCCCCAGGCGCTGGCGAAGACCGACCGGGTCTGCTCGTCTGTCAACGTGGGCTCCACGAAGACCGGGATCAACATGGACGCGGTAAAACTGATGGGCGAGGTGATCCTGGAGACAGCCCAGAAGACAAAAGACCGGGACTCCTGTGGATGCACTAAATTAGTAGTCTTCTGTAACGCGCCGGACGATAATCCCTTTATGGCCGGGGCATTCCACGGCGTGACCGAGGCCGACAGCATCATCAATGTGGGCGTCAGCGGCCCCGGCGTAGTGAAAAAAGCCCTGGAGAGCGCCCGCGGCGCGGATTTTGAGACGCTCTGCGAGACGATCAAACGGACGGCCTTCAAGGTCACCAGAGTAGGCCAGCTGGTGGCACAGGAAGCGTCGCGGAAGCTGGGCGTGCCTTTCGGGATCCTGGACCTGTCCCTGGCGCCGACCCCGGCAGTGGGGGACAGTGTGGCCGATATCTTGCGGGAGATCGGGGTAGAACATCCCGGCGCGCCGGGGACGACGGCAGCCCTGGCTCTCCTGAACGACCAGGTAAAAAAGGGCGGCGTGATGGCATCCTCCGCAGTGGGCGGCTTGAGCGGCGCATTCATCCCGGTCAGCGAGGACCAGGGGATGATCGACGCGGTGGACGCGGGCGCGCTGACATTAGAAAAATTAGAAGCTATGACCTGCGTCTGCTCTGTAGGGCTTGATATGATCGCCATCCCGGGGGACACACCGGCCAGCGCGATCTCCGGCATCATCGCCGATGAGGCGGCCATCGGTATGGTCAACCAGAAGACCACAGCCGTGCGCCTGATCCCCGTGATCGGAAAAGGTGTGGGAGAGACAGTGGAATTTGGCGGACTGCTGGGGCATGGGCCGATCATGCCGGTGAATGGATTTTCCTGTACGGAGTTTGTGGAGCGGGGCGGACGGATACCGGCGCCGATCCACAGCTTCAAGAATTGATCTTGACGATCGGCCGGCACAGATCATGGACAAACGGTGTCCCGCTCTTATGGGCCAGGACG
>CAJTYN010000176.1 GCA_910584115.1 uncultured Lachnospiraceae bacterium | reverse complement strand
CAGATCCTCAAATGGGATCGTACCCGTATTTTTGAAGACATTCATCAATATGTCCTCATCTACGATGATCTCGTATCTCTTCAGGATCTCTGTAGGCAGGGATAAGAGCATGGCATGAGTGGTCACTACACATCTGCGCCCATCCAATCTCTTAGCCGCTTCCAATGATCTATCTAGAGCCCTGCGTGTCTCTATGGACATATCATCTTCATTCTTCTTTTTATAGTCTCTTATGACCTGGTTCACTTTACTGTCAAATCCGGCCTCATACAGCCGGTCGACTCTCTCTGCGAGTTCATCCAGCCCCAACATCCTCAGGGTATCTTTCTTATTTTTAGTCAGATAAGTCTCAACGCCACATCTCCTCAGATCATCTTCCACTTGACGCTGCAGATCCATGGTCGGGACTGCTATCATCAGGGGTTTCTCACCATCCCAATCCCTTGCCATCCTGCAATAAGCTGTCGTCTTGCCGATAGCTGTCTGCGCTCTGATCAGATATATGCCGTTGACTCTCTGTGACAATGCATCCTTTAACGCTGTATCCAACATCTCCACTGCTCCATCCATCGGTATATACGGTCCCTCGGCCTTCACACGTTTTATCCGGTCTGCCAACCTATGGTATAGGCTCCTGCCGCCGCACCTGTCTTTATAGGGGCAGTCTATACTACTGCAATTTTGAGGGACATAATCATTGGCCTTGATATATCTCCATTGCACCTTCCATCTCTCCTCATGATCCACCAGACCGTCAAAGAACAGCTTCTGACCTCCTTTGACATGTAACAGGTTAGTTGCGAGAAAGAATTTCTTCTGGTGGTCCAGATCCTTTTCATAATGATCCTTGAACAGGGGGCATATATCAGCGATATCTTGGTAAGTCTTATCCCGGATGATCCGTATATCCCTTCTCTTCTGCACATCCTCCTGATGGACGGATCTGGGATCCTCCATTTCGATCACATAAGATGATGACCAATCCTGACCGCCGTCAATGACTATCTGACGGCCAGCCGATCCATCTGACACCTCATCTCCTGCGGACTCATGGATCATCAGGACATTATCCCTTATCTTTATACCGTGCTTCTTCCCAAACCTCTTTATATTCCTGGAATAGTTTGTACGATCCTCCTCCATCATCTTTTCCTGCAGGCTGACGGACAGGTCCTTTATATTGATCTCTGCATCTACATCTTTATAGAGTATCCCTTTTCCACCCAGGTAGAGCCGACTGACATCTTTGCAATTCTTATCTGCTTCTGGAAATATATACTGCAGCATGTGGATGATGATGGAAGCCGCTCTGCTGTCCCCGATGGGACAGTCATTGACAAAGACTGCCCTGAATCTGGGCCGTTCCTCAGAATGATTGTATGTAGCATAGATGAACGCGGGCCGGACCTGGTATCTCTCCGCCCTGGATAGGAACTCTTCCAGAGTGATCCCATCATCAAGATCCAATGCATACACCTGTTCCTCCGCAAAATCTTCTTTTTTCCTCCTACTATGGAATATCGCCGGAGTAAATGGTCTTCCATTCGCACCCACTTCCTCTGCGAACGTATCGATATCGATCTCTTCTATGTTATCCGTGATGCGGTTATTGATCCTTCCAAATTCTTTTCCCTTGGGTTTTGTCTTGTATCGTTTATCCAATATATGTATCTTCACTGACTTCATCAGCTCTTTCCTCCCTTGTGACTTTTTTTACTCTTTTGTCACAAAGGATGTTAGATCTTACCTGAGCATGTCATCTGTCACTTGCGACTGATGAGCGATGACCAGGTAAAAAAAGATCTCATAAAAACATCCAGGTAAAATATAACGTCAACAGGAGGGTTATGTTATGGATGGTCTTTCTTTCACAGACTATGATGAAGATGGGTTGCCGATACTGATGACTGTACCAGAACTGGCGGGATATCTAGGGATCGGAAAGAATCAGGCCTATGAGCTCTTACGCAAAAATGTGATCAAGGGTTTTCGTATCGGAACAGTCTGGAAGGTGAGCAGAGAAGCTGTAGGACTGTATATACGTGAAGCGTCTGGGCTGGTATGAACCATCCCAGCAGACTGTAGACCAAGAGAGGTGTTGGAGTCAGAATCCAACACCTCTCTTTTATCTTGAGGTACATCTTTTTCAAGATATGCAGTCGCCCTCAAAACGGCAATCTCCTCTTGTTATAGAAAGCACATACGACCAAAACATCCCATATTAAGATATACCCTATCCTGTTAAGATCGAACGAAATGAAACGATATACTCTCTGGGTAAAGACTCTTTTTTTCACTTGGATCTTAGAAATAAAAATGGAAGGATCTCGGTCATTTACCTATAAATAATAAGGGTCAGTGTCCAAAATCCTTCCATTTTTTACTGCACCATCTGACAGAATAACTTGAGTGATGATCCCTTACCCAGAGAGTATATCTAATCTCAATAGATCACAGATAGCTACCATCACTATAGTTCCTTGGTCGTTAGCTATCGGACCCTAAATGTTTCATCCACATGGATCAGATGAGCGTCAATATCCAAAGAAGTTCCATCTTCATATCTAAGATATATGGCTCAGAAAGCTCTATGAGCATATATCCTACAAGACTCATCGGTACTGCCATATATCTATAAAAATGGGCAACACTCCTTGATATTGCCCATTTTTTTATAGTCTGATCAAAAAAATCCTAAAAAAACCTATGATAAACGGGGTTTTTCTCAAAAAAATGGAGCACTAAAAAAAACTCGGGCGATCCACATAAGATCTTTTTATGATCGCCCAAGTTTTCTTTTTATTCGAAACACATATCATATACATATTTTGTATACAGACTATACAGTTTTTTTATATATATTGTATCCAGGATCTCTCTTCCGATCATCAAAAAAAGAGGGATTTAAAGCATATAGATTTAACTCCCGTTTACTAAGTTTCTTCCAATTATGATCCGATCTAATGAGCGCATCTACCATTTGCCGCAGACTATCCTGTGGTAGATCGTCCTTGATGTACTGTGCATCTCTGTGTTTAGAAATGATATCCAACAGATCCATTTCAGACTTGCATCTTATCGGTTGCAATAGGGATCTATAATTTTCTTCTATGTATCGTGAGAGCATTTTAAATGCATGTTCGAGATGAAATATATGGCCTTTTTCTGGATATCTCAATTCGATCGCATTTAAGAATCTATCAATAAAGCACCATTCATACACAGGTATCATGAACTTTGACATATAACCCATAAACGCCCTATATTGTCTTATCCATTTCGAAAGATCAAAAAATCTCGGTTCTTTACTGTAAGAGGCCACATTTCCAGATCCTAACATATCTTTTATATGCCAAAAATCATAATAGGAAGCAGGCTCATCTATCATACTATCAAAAGCATATTTCAAAAAATATTGCCTGCTAAACACATTTGGAAGATCCCTGCAGCATATCAATGCCTGTATGATGTGATCCTGACATAAACGATAAGATGTCTGTTTTTCTATAAATTGTATATCTTTGACCAGGGCATAAAAAAGATTCAGATTAAAGATCCGCTCTGTGATATAATAATGGTACAATCCATCGACTATATCTCCACCGAATATCCTAAAGATCCTTTCTGGATACTCAATGTTATCCAGGTCAAGTCTCGGCTCCAATCTCTCTGTCAATATTTCGATCGAATCCAATAATGTATCGACCTTTCTCTTGTTTCTCACATCATATTTCAAAAGCCTAAAATCGGTAGCCGATATATTACAGATATGATAGCATGTCTGCACAAACTGTGTATGATATCTATATGACGTTTTTTCTTTACCTTCAATAAAAAGCTGCATGATGTGAGGCATCCATTTGATGTGTGTTTCTGTTTTTCCTGAAAAATCAGATGCTCTGCCGGATCTTTTTTTAAATGGATCTTTCTGCCTGTCTTGATACTCTAAACCTTTGTCAGTAAAAAAGATCTTACCTTCTTTATACAGAGAATGGATGCCTTTCATCTTGATCTTATTTGCCATTTCATAAGAAGTGACCTTGTGGTCTTTTACTAGATCCGTCAAAACAGCATGATACGCACTAAAGATACAATGCTGCAATATCATGGTATCTAATCCCGCCCCTTTATCAAACCTACCTATATCTCTGACGGGCGATCGTTTATCAAGACAAGCCAAATCGGATTTCGTATCACTCTTCTGAAGTCCAAAAAATCTATAATCAAACACTCCAAGTGAGCCATCCCCAAAAAGCCCATTGCAATATTTCTGAGTTTCTTCCATTAAATAAGAAAAAAAATTTGTGAGTGGACATCTGAACGCTCATCTCCACCGATCATCCCGGCCAGATTCTTCAGATTCTTCAAATTCTCCAAATCCTCTGTCTGTCGCTCCAAAAAAAGAGTATATTTTAAAGTATTCGCTGCGTCAAGACGCACTTTAGAAGTCGGCTCTAGTGAAATATAAGAATTTTTGATCATCGCATCCCTCCAGATGTAAAATATTTATCCTAGTATCATCCATGTATATTCTATCATATATTTTTGATAATTTAAAGCATTTTATCCATAAATATATTGTAATCTTCTAAAAATCTCTTCTGTACACCTCCTCTTCAAATCGGTATAATGACAGCAACAAAAAAGAAAAGGAGGTATATGCAATGTATCAAAATGTATTTAATCCTCAAAGATATGCACAAGAGCAGATGGATACCTATTATCAGGATTGCTGGGAGGTACAAAAATCTATTGCCAAAGCGAACGCCCTTGAAGACATACGTCTCAAAGGACTTGCCATGCGTCAACATTTGCGCCAACTGGAATCTGAAAGGAAAAGAGCTACGTTCGAAGAGCTCCTCATCACTTCTGAGGGTGAATTGCAGCTCATAACACGGAACCTAACAATCGAGACAACTCCTCGATCCGTGACAAATATGACTGCCCCACAGATGGTCATCTTGAAAAGGCTAAAAGATGAAACTGAAGAGATCTTTCTTTTGAAATGCCTTGTGAACAACGTCCCCCAAAAACTCTTTCTGGATCCAAAAAAAGCTGGAAGAGGATCCTATCTGATCAAAAATCTCGTTTTGATCGGAGTCTATTTCCATCTACCATCCGATAGAGCCAAGGAAGTAGCGATCCAGCTGTTGGCGCTCTTGATTGCCGCTGGCCCAAAGGAACTCCTGCTGGCCGATGATGAGGGCTATGTCGAGTTCCCCAACAGAGGGTTGATCTACATTGGAAAGGAAAATCTGACATGGAAAAAAGCCGCGAGATTATGCCGTTAAAGGAAAACTCTTATACGGAGGACATCCTCTTTTTGATCTGTGCAGTGTCTGAAATACGGCCCATTCTACAAAAGGCTGGGTTAGCACCCCGTCATGGTATTGTGATCTTTTTAGAAGACCAGACCGATTCGGATCTTTTGACCAGATTTTTACTTGAGGCAAATGCAACAATGTGCAAGAGTTTTAACAGGCCTGTCAAAAATATCCTTAACAACGGAATGGCCATCCACACATTTTTCCGCTACGACAAAGAGGAAAAGATCACAGATTTTCTGGAAACAGAAGATTTTTTACCGGTCATCATCACCCATGGGGCCATCCCTGATCTTTTGAAGAACGGGCCAGATATCTTACCGCTGGCAAAAAATGAGCTCAAAGATCTTCCAGTACATAAGATCCTGACTGGGATCGCGACCTTCAGGAGATACGCCCGCAAAGATCCAAATGAAATCGCGAAAAAGCTCTACTTTTTCAGAACCTCAAAGGCATTTTTACAATATAACGGCCAGGATTCTCTGCTCCTATCTCTATTAGCAGTGACAGATATCTTCGGAGATCTATACCGCCATACACACACCGAGTCTGAAACGGAGCAGATGAAGCATCGTTTAAGGGACTGCAGCAGACACTTTTGCGATCTCTCTGAAAACTATAGAAACGACTGGGACATCTTGGATGTTGTAAGGGATCTGATATTTACATATGTGGATGATGACCCTCAGATCCTGGTCGATGAAATCCGCAAAATCCAGGGGCCAGTGCTCGAAGCCCTAGAAAATGGGTCTGCGATCTTATATGATGCAGAATTCTAACAAGCCAGTG
>CAJTYN010000175.1 GCA_910584115.1 uncultured Lachnospiraceae bacterium | reverse complement strand
ACCTGTCAGGGCCTATGCAGGTCCTGGCAGGTCCCGGTTCGGGAAAGACCACCGTCATCGTAGATCGGATCCGCTATCTGGTCACAGTACACCATGTGCCCGCTTCGTCCATCTTAGTGGTGACTTTTTCAAAAGCAGCGGCCAGGGAGATGAGGGAGCGCTTCCGCGAAAACGGCGACCCCTTCGCCCGCCAGGTGACCTTCGGCACGTTTCACAGTATCTTCTTCGGCATCTTAAAGCACGCTTACGGGCTGCGCGGGGATCAGATCCTGCGGGAAGACCAGCGCAGGGAGTTCTTAAAGCAGCTGATCGGGAAATATCTCCCGGACATGCTGGACGACAGGGATTTTCAGGAGGATATCTCCCGGGAGATCAGCCTGGTCAAGGGAAACGGCATCGCGCCGGAGAATTACCACTCGGCAGGCTGTCCCGACCAGGCATTCAGGGATATCTTCACGGGGTATGTAAAAAGGTGCAGGCAGGAGCGGCTCCTGGATTTTGACGATATGCTGGTCTACTGCTACGACCTGCTGCGCCAGAGGGAGGATATCCGAAAGGGCTGGCAGCAGAGGTTCCCCTATGTGCTGGTGGACGAATTTCAGGATATCAATGTCATCCAGTACCAGACGATCCGCATGTTGGCCGGGTATGCGGATAACCTCTTCATCGTGGGGGACGACGACCAGTCGATCTACCGTTTCCGCGGCGCCAGGCCGGAGTTGATGCTGAATTTTAAGAAAGATTACCCAAAGGCGCAGCAGGTGCTCCTGGATGTGAATTACCGTTGCAGCGGGGAGATCCTGCGGGCATCTCAGCGGATGATCGGGCACAATCGGAGGCGTTTTGCCAAAAAGATCACCACGCCCAACCCGGACGGGGATCCGGTGCGGATCCTGGAGTTCGACAACCCGCGCCAGCAGTCCCTGTATGTGTTAAAGGGGATCCAGAAATGGACAGAGAGCGGGGGCGATCCCCGGCAGACGGCCGTGCTCTTCCGGACCCGGCAGGAAGCCGGTCAGCTGGCGGGACTTTTGGTGGAATATCAGATCCCCTTCTATATGCGGGACAGGCTCCCCAATCTATATGAACACTGGATCGCCCGGGACCTGATCGCGTACATACGGCTGGCCCAGGGGGAGAAGATGCAGCGCCGGGATCTTTTGCGGGTCATGAACCGACCCAATCGGTACATATCCAGGGAGGCTGTCTACGAAAAAGAGGTCCGGATGGAGACCTTGCGGATCTTCTACGAGGACAGGGAGTGGATGTGGGACAGGATCGATGAGCTGGAAGGCCATCTGAAAAGGATACGGTCCATGGCGCCCTACGCCGCGGTCAACTATATCCGCCACGCCATCGGCTATGAGGGCTACCTGAAAGAATACGCCCAGATCCGGGGCTTAGACCGCCAGGAATTGAGCGAGCTGGCAGACCAGATTCAGGAGAGCGCGCAGGGCTTTACGGACATGGCCCAGTGGGAAGCCCATATGGAGGATTACGGCAGGCAGTTAAAGGAACAGGCCGCCCGGATGGAGCAAAAACCCCAGGGCGTGACACTCTCCACCCTGCACAGCGTAAAAGGTCTGGAATACGATAAGGTCTGGATCCTAGATGTGAACGAGGGGACGATCCCTTATAAAAAGGCGAAGCTGGAGGCGGAAGCGGAAGAGGAACGCCGCCTTTTCTATGTGGGGATGACGCGGGCGCGGAAGGAACTGGTATTGTGTCATGTGCGCAGACAGTTTGAAAAGGAGATGGAGCGGTCGCAGTTTCTGGATGAGATCTGAGATGAGATAAAGATATTGGGTAAGGAGGAAGCCATGAAATGTCAAAATAAGATCCGGACCATTTTATCCATAGGCATCCTAGCGCTGGCGATCTTTGCTGGAGGGTGCCAGTCGCAAGGCGATGGGGCGGAAGAGGCTGCTGTCGCTACGCGGGCACCGATGAGGTCAGATCTTATCAAAGAGGGGAAGATCAAGGTCAAAGAAAAGACCGACACAGATGAGGAAACAAAAGAGGATAACGTCCCGGAAACTACCCAGGGACCGGAAGAGGCTGCCCCTGCGGCGGCTGCTCCGGCTACAGCAGCAGATCCGGGCGCGCAGCAGCAAAACACAGGCCATTATATATTGAATACGAACACAAGATTGTTCCATGATCCATCATGTGAAAAGGTGTCTTATATCGCACCGCATAATTACGGAGAATTTGATGGAACGAGAGAAGAACTCATAGCGCAGGGATACTCCGCGTGTTATACCTGCGATCCTTGAGCATGTATGCGGAGCGGGGGATGACTTAAGGTCAAAATGAAGATAAAGATGTCGTCAGGGGAAAAAGATATCCCTCTGGCGGCATTTTTTTAAAATATAATAGAAAGCTCTTGACAGTGTGGGTATATATGTATATATTAAATATATACAATAAATAAACAAGATACACTATGTACAATTTGGCGAGGAGGATCTGCCATGAACATCATCATCAGCAATTCCAGCGGCAGGCCCATTTACGAACAGATCTCGTCCCAGTTGAAAAAGCTGATCCTGACCGGCGAGCTCAAGCCCCATGATATGTTGCCGTCCATGCGGCTGCTGGCCAAGGAGCTGCGCATCAGCGTGATCACCACGAAACGGGCCTACGAAGACCTGGAGAAGGACGGTTTCATCTACACGGTGGTGGGCAAAGGGAGTTATGTGGCGGACACGGATCAGGAACTCTTGTGGGAGGAACATCTGAAACAGGTGGAAGACCATCTGGAAATGGCCGTGCGGCAGGCCCGGCAGGCGGGGATCACCCGGGAGGAAGTCATAGAGATCCTGGAGATGCTATTTGAGGAGGTATAACGATGGAAGCTGCTATCAGTTTAAAGGACGTGACGAAACGATACGGGGGATTTACGCTGGATCACATCACCATGGATATCCCCAGAGGGTGCATCGTAGGGCTGGTGGGTGAGAACGGGGCCGGCAAGACCACGCTGATCAAAACCATCCTGCAGCTGATCCAGATCGATGAAGGCGAGATCATCATAGATGGGAAGAGGATCCAGGACCTGACGCCCCAGTGGAAAGACGCGGTGGGGGTCATCTTATCCGGCGTGGAATTCGCCGCCCGGATGGACGCGCGTCAGTTCGGGAACTGTATGCGCGATCTTTTCAGCAGCTGGCAGGAGGATCAGTACGAGAGATATCTGAAAGAGTTTCAGATCGACGGGCGCAAGATGATCAAGGATTATTCCAAGGGGATGAAGATGAAGCTGGACTTGGCCGTGGCTCTGTCCCACCAGGCGAAGCTACTGATCTTTGACGAGGCCACCAGCGGCCTGGATCCGGTGGTGCGGGACGATATCCTGGACATTTTATTGGATTTCATCCAGGACGAGGAGCACACGGTGCTGATCTCCTCCCACATCATCAGCGATCTGGAAAAAGTTGCCGACTACATCGCTTTTCTCCACCAGGGAAAGCTGCGTTTCTATATGGACAAAGACGCGCTGCTCTACAGCTTCGGGGTCGTCCGCTGTACACAGGAAGAATACCGGAAGATCCCCGGATCCTATGTGCGGGGCGTGCGAAAGAGCCAGTTCGGCTGCGAGGTCCTGATCTGCGACCGGGAGAGATTTGAGCGGGAGTACCGGGACTATACGGTGGATAGCACGAGCATCGAGGAGATCATCTTGTTTCATGTGAAAGGAGAGCCGAAATGAAAGGTTTGATCTTAAAAGATCTGTATTGTCTAAAAGGATATGCGCGTCAATATCTGCTCTTGATGGCGTTTTTCATGATCTTCGGGATCAGTACGGGAAATTCCCATTACGCCATGTGGATGTCGCTGGTGATCGGGCTCAACTTCGGATTTGCCGCGTTCCCGACGGACGAGGCCGGGGGCTATGCCTATATGCTGTCCTGCCCCGTGGGCCGCAGGACCTATGTTCAGGCGAGGTATCTCATACACATGGTGGGCGCGCTCCTGATGTTCGCATGTTCCCTGATCAGCGAGATCTTGGGCCGTCTGATCAACGGGCAGGCGAGTGAGATCTGGCTGGCGGAGATGGCCGTGGTCTTAGGTCTCTATCTCTTCTATACGAGTATCCTGATCCCAGTCTCTTACAGATACGGCGTGGAGAAAGCCCGCATCGTCCTGCTGGGGATGATCGCGCTCCCGGTGGTCGTTGTCTTCCTGAGCGTGCGGCTGATCGAGATCCCGGCCCTTGAGGAGCTGACCCGGGCGGCGGGGCGGATGTTCACGGAAGAACAGATGCTCTGCTATGGCGCCCTTGTCGTCTTTATCTTCTGTCTGCTCCTCCTGGGCATATCCTACCTGCTGTCTGTGAAGATCTTTGAGAAAAAAGAATTTTAGCTGGACGAATCCGGGATTATATGAGAAAATAGATTGGAAAAAAAATACTGTTGATCGATCTATCATCGAAAGGAGTAGTAAAATGATTTATTCACATGAGGTTGAAATGATGTGTCCGGTGGCACAGGGCGTGGCCCACGGTGCGGCTCCGATCCCAGAAGAGGCGAAGTGGGTAAAGGCAAAAGAAGTCAAAGACATTTCCGGGTTTACACACGGTGTGGGCTGGTGCGCGCCGCAGCAGGGCGCCTGCAAGCTGACCTTGAATGTCAAGGACGGGATCATCCAGGAAGCGCTGGTGGAGACTCTGGGATGTTCCGGTATGACCCATTCAGCCGCCATGGCCTCTGAGATCCTCCCGGGCAGGACGATCCTGGAAGCGCTGAATACCGATCTTGTATGTGATGCGATCAATACGGCAATGAGAGAACTGTTCCTGCAGATCGTATACGGGAGGAGCCAGAGCGCATTTTCCGAAGATGGACTGGTCATCGGCGCGGGACTCGAAGACCTGGGCAAGGGTCTGCGCTCCCAGATCGGGACCATGTACGGGACTGTGAAAAAAGGCCCCCGTTATCTGGAAATGACAGATGGTTATGTGACAGGCATCGCTCTGAATGAAGACGACGAGATCATCGGCTATCAGTATGTGAACTTTGGCAAGATGATGGATTTCATCAAGGCGGGCGATGACGCCAATACGGCCCTGGAGAAGGCAAAAGGGCAGTACGGCCGTGTGGACGATGCGGTGAAGATCATCGATCCGAGGAAGGAATAGGCGCGGTCAGGGAAGTGTTACATATTTTGTCAGAAAGATGATCAGGAGGATAAGAGAATGGCTTTATTTGAATCATATGAGAGAAGGGAAAAACAGGTCCTGGCTAAACTGGAAGAGTACGGGATGCATTCGATCGAGGAGACGGCGGAAGTGACCAAGGCCGTCGGCCTGGATGTGTACAAGCTGGTGGAGAGCATCCAGCCGATCTGTTTTGAGAACGCCAAATGGGCATACACAGTGGGCGCGGCGATCGCGATCAAAAAAGGCTGCAAACGGGCCGCAGACGCTGCCGCCGCCATCGGGGAAGGCTTACAGTCTTTCTGCATCCCCGGTTCTGTCGCGGATCAGCGTAAAGTGGGCTTGGGCCACGGCAACCTGGGCAAGATGCTCCTGGAGGAGAGTACGGACTGTTTCTGCTTCCTGGCCGGCCATGAGTCATTTGCCGCCGCGGAAGGCGCCATCGGGATCGCGGAAAAGGCAAATAAAGTCCGCCAGAAACCCCTGCGCGTGATCTTGAACGGCCTGGGCAAAGACGCGGCGCAGATCATCGCCCGGATCAACGGATTTACATATGTGGAGACAGACTACGACTACCACACAGGGGAACTGAAGGAAGTGTTCCGCAAAGCATACTCCAACGGCCCCCGAGCTAAAGTAAACTGCTACGGCGCAAACGACGTGGTCGAGGGCGTTGCGATCATGTGGAAAGAGGGCGTGGACGTGTCCATCACCGGAAACTCCACCAACCCCACACGTTTCCAGCATCCTGTAGCCGGGACATATAAGAAAGAATGTACGGAAAAAGGCAAGAAATATTTCTCCGTGGCATCCGGCGGCGGCACCGGACGTACGCTGCATCCCGACAACATGGCGGCCGGACCGGCTTCCTACGGCATGACAGATACCATGGGCCGGATGCACTCCGACGCCCAGTTCGCCGGATCTTCTTCCGTGCCTGCTCATGTGGAGATGATGGGGCTGATCGG